>JABFRC010000287.1 GCA_013141375.1 Methylococcaceae bacterium
AGCAGACGCAAACTGCTGCGATCGGTACGGGTAACAAAGTCATTCCCTTGCGCCATCAGTGCCCGAATAGCAGTGGGAGCAGTGTAAAAAATATTGACCTGATGTTTATCGATCACACGCCAGAATCGATCGGCTTCAGGATAAGTCGGCACACCTTCGAAAAGCAAAGTTGTAGCACCATTACACAATGGCCCGTAAATCATATAGGTATGCCCGGTAATCCAGCCTATATCAGCCGTACACCAATAAATATCGCCATCGTGATAGTCGAAGATATATTTATGCGTCATTGCCGCATACAGCAAATAGCCGCCAGTCGTATGTAAAACGCCTTTAGGTTGGCCGGTGGAACCTGAGGTATACAGAATAAACAACGGATCTTCCGCAGCCATTGGTTCGGCAGGACAATCACTTGACGCTTCAGCCATTGCCTGGTGAAACCAGACGTCGCGCGGCTCATGCCAAGCGACCGGATTGCCGGTATTTTTGATAACGATGACTTTTTCGAGTTGCGGACAATTGACCGCCGCTAAATCGACATTGGCTTTAATAGGTATGGTTCTGCCACCACGGTAGCCTTCATCCGCACAAACCACAAAATGACAGTCGGAATCGTTAATTCGATCTTTTAAAGCATCCGCTGAAAATCCGCCAAAAACGATGGAATGCACGGCGCCAATGCGCGTACATGCCAGCATCACCGTGGCGGCTTCAGCAATCATCGGCAAATAAATGCAGACGCTATCGCCCTTTTTAACACCCAAGTTCTTCAAGACATTCGCAAACCGGCAGACTTGCTCATGTAATTCTCGATAAGTGATTTTTTTATCCTGCTCAGGATTATCGCCTTCCCAAATAATAGCCACTTGATCTGCGCGTGTCGCTAGATGCCTGTCTACACAGTTGACGCTCACGTTCAGTTCGCCGCCATCAAACCAGCGTATGTGGCCTTTTGTAAAGTCACAGTCCATTACGGTTTGCCAGGGTTTGCTCCAGTCCAGAAATTGCTCTGCCCGTTCAGCCCAAAACACTTCCGGCTGGTTTATCGATTGCTGATACCAGGTTTTGTAACTATCGGCTGTAATGTGAGCATTGGCAGCAACACCAGGCTTTACGTCGTAGATTTTATGATCAGACATGGTTTTTCCTATTGATGGCGACTAAGTGCGATAGCTGATAAATTCGACATTATTAAGCAGCGGGCAATTGTACGATACCTTTTAAGACGCCAGGAGACCAACTGCGCTGGGCCCAATCAAGCAGTTCGTTGATTGGCGCATTTTCCAGTTCGCCAGGCGGATTTTGCTTCAATAAACCCAATAACGTGAAAATTGTCCGTTCCGGTGACTTTGCATCAACGGCTTGTGCCAGTGTTTGTTTACTCAGTTTATGCCCCTGACTATCGACTAGCACAGGCACATGCATGTATTCAGGTGTGTTTAAACCTAATACCTGGTGCAGATAGATTTGCCTTGGCGTGACTTCTAACAAATCGACACCGCGGACGACATGATTAACACCTTGCAGATAATCATCAATCACAACCGCAAATTGATAGGCAACAATCTGATCTTTTCGCTTCAGAATAAAATCGCCGTGGCTGGTCAGTGGCTGGGTAATCAGGCCTTGCAAGGAATCCTGAAAGGCAATGGTCCGTTGATCGGTTTTAATACGAATGGCATGTGCGGCGGTTTCGGTGAAGGTTTTATCCCGGCAAAAACCTGGATAATTTTCAGAGGCCAGCGCCGAATCAGCTAAGGTTTTACGGCTACAAGTGCAAGGATAAAGTAGTTGCTGATGCTTTAATTGATAGAGAAAAGCGTAGTAATCATCCAAATGCTGGGATTGATAAAAAACGCTTTGATCCCAAGTCAGGCCAAACGCCTCAAGCGTCTTGAGAATTTGCTCTTTAGCGCCTTTAACGTTTCTGGTGGTATCCAGGTCGTCAATTCGTAACAGCCATTGGCCCTGCCTTGAGCGGGCATCAAGATAACTGGCCAGCGCTGTATAAAGAGAGCCGATATGCAACGGGCCGGTAGGAGAAGGAGCAAACCGGCCTACTATCTGTTGCGTATCAGGCACGACAAAAAGACTTTAACCCATTTGTCTTTCGCGTATTTCATCAAGCGTTTTGCAATCGATGCATAACGTTGCAGTGGGTCTGGCTTCCAAACGGCGAATACCAATTTCTATACCGCAGGACTCACAAAAACCATAGTCGCCTGTTTCTATAGACTTAAGCGCCTCATCAATCTTCTTGATCAGTTTACGCTCGCGGTCACGGGTTCTTAATTCCAGACTGAATTCAGATTCTTGCGACGCTCTATCGTTGGGGTCAGGAAAATTGGACGCATCGTCTTGCATGTGGTGAACGGTTCGATCCACTTCGTGCATCAATTCCGATTTCCAGTTGTTCAGAATAGCCTCAAAGTGTTTCAGCTGAGGCCCATTCATGTATTCTTCGCCGTCTACCTCTTTATATGCTGTAAAGCTGAAAGGTGATGCTACGGCTTTAGAATTATCAGTCATCCATTAACTCCTAAGGCATGGTTAAAAACCGCGCATTTTTAGCAGAATAGTACTTTGATAGCAAGGTTTATTGCTATCATCGCCAGCTTTATAAATTCAGGATCAAAAATGATGAGCAACCCAGTGGCAAAACGCATCCAACAAATTTCTCCATTTTATGTAATGGAACTTTTGCAGCGTGCTAAAGAACTGGAAGCTCAAGGCCGGGATATTATCCATATGGAGATCGGCGAACCTGATTTTGCCACCCCTCAAACCATTCTGAATGCGGGAATAACTCATCTTCAATCCGGCCAAGTTAAATACACGGCCGCCGCCGGTTTGTCGCAATTGAGAGAAAAAATTGCCGAATTCTATCAGCAGCGTCATGGCATCTTGGTTCCACCCGAGCGCATCTTTATTACGCCAGGCGCATCAGGCGCGCTTTTATTAGCGCTGGGAGTCAGCCTTAATCCGGGTGATGAACTGCTGATGGCCGACCCCTGCTATCCCTGTAATGCAAATTTCGCTGCTTTATTTGAAGGTATAGCCAAACGCATTCCTGTGGATGCCGACACGCAATATCAACTTACCGATGAACTAATACAGCAGCACTGGACGCAGAATACCCGCGCTGTTTTGTTGGCGTCACCGTCAAATCCAACCGGTACGATGATTCCTGCTCAAGCTTTGCAGCAGACCATTAACCAGGTTAATGCTTATGGCGGCAATTTTTACTCTGATGAAATTTATCATGGCCTGACTTACGGCGCCGATGCAACAACGGCGTTAAAGTTCAGTCAGAATGTGTTTGTTATCAACAGCTTTTCAAAATACTTCGGCATGACCGGCTGGCGCGTCGGCTGGTTGGTGGTTCCCGAAGCTTATATCGAAGCCACTGAAAAACTGGCACAGAACGTATTCATCGCCACGTCGACAAACTCGCAATTTGCGGCATTAGCCGCTTTCGAACCGGAGACTTTGCTGGAGCTTGAACGCAGACGGCAGGCGTTTGAAAAAAGACGAGACTTTCTCTATCAGCGCTTAGTTGAAATGGGCTTTGTTTGTCCGGTAAAGCCGGAGGGCGCATTTTATATTTATGCGAACTGTTCGAAATTTACCGATGACAGTTTTAAGTTTGCGGTTGATTTACTTGAGGCCGAAGGCGTTGCAGTCACGCCCGGCAAGGATTTTGGCTCGCATGAAGCCCGACACCATATCCGTTTTGCCTACACAACGTCGATAGAAAATATGGAAATTGCTTTGAGCAGATTAGAACGCTTTATAAAACAGACCCCGCACTAAAACAAATGCCTGACCGCCTCTCGTTCTGACATCAATTCGGCTTCAGTAATTCTCAGCCGCTCCTCGCTGAACTCATTGATCGATAAGCCTTTGACGATGCTCACCTGACCATTCGTCACTGTCACGGGAAATGAAAACACCAGCCCCGGCTCGATGCCGTAACTACCATCGGACAAAATAGCCATGCTTACCCAATCATCCGCCTCAGTGCCCAATACCCAGTTACGCATTTGTCCGATAGCCGCGTTAGCTGCGGATGCTGCACTCGATTGGCCGCGCACATTGATGATGGCGGTACCGCGCTGCTGCACTGTGGGTATAAATTCTTTGATATACCATTGGTAGCCCACCAATGATAAGGCCTCTTGGTTATTGACCGTCGCATGATGGATATCCGGATATTCGGTTGGGGAGTGATTACCCCAGATTGTCACTTTCTTTACCGCTGCCGGTAATACTG
>JABFRC010000243.1 GCA_013141375.1 Methylococcaceae bacterium
ATTTTGAAATCGCTATTTAATTGTTGAACTCGATAAGCCGTAATTCATAGTGTGCAATAGGCTTTACCGTATTGCACCAAGCCGGGTAGATACTATGTTCAAAGTCAAAGCTATTTCGTTATGTGGGAAATCACGATATCGAGGGGGCCAAATGAAACCTTTCGCCAGTGCAGAAGTTGCCGCGAAGTTCAACGCGTATCCACCCCATGTGCGTCCGAAGCTACTGGCACTCAGAGAGTTCATCTTCCAGACTGCGTCAACTGTAGATGGCGCGGGAGAAATCGAGGAATCCCTGAAGTGGGGCGAGCCTGCCTACGTCACCAGAAACAAGAGCGGCAGCACAATTCGAATCGACTGGAAGCAAAAGGAACCGAACCACTACGCGATGTACTTCAACTGCCAGACAAACTTGGTCGAAACTTTCAGAACCTTGTTTCCCAATGACTTCAATTTCGAAGGAAACCGAGCGCTGGTGTTCGGACTGGAAGACAAAATACCGAAAGATTCCCTGGCAGTTTGCGTGGCGGCAAGTCTCACGTATCACTTGCAGAAGAAAAGATCGGCTGGCGCAAAGTGACACCCAACACTTCAATCGAGAGGGCGTGCCCCGGCAAGCCTCTCATCTCAAACGTTAGGTTTTCACGTATTTAATACAATGAAATTATTATCTGAAAATTGGGGAAACAAATTATGCTGGGAAATAAGTTTGCCTGGTGATTGGAATGTTTCTCGAGACAAAGCATATAAAGAAAACCCCTATGTAATTGAATTTCCGCAAAAAGGGGTCGGGTTATATATTATTTAAACCACCTCTGTCTAGAAACTAAACCTGACCCCTTTTTCTCGGTTTCTGCACCTAAATGTTTCGGGTGGGTCTTGCCATGGAAATAAATATAACGTTTAATCCAGCCCACATAAATTGCTCGGTGCGAATAGCGTAATGCTCCTACGCAACTCATCACGCGCTTGATCAAGCAACTTGGGGGATTGAGCCATGTCGTTTTTACCTGAAAAATTAGGGTGTGTTTTATTTTATGATCAATTAAAACAATGAACTACAGTTCATTTTTAAGAATATACACCTCAAAGGTGCTTTTTACGGCATTTTTTAGGATGTTTACTTTACGTTAGGCAATAATTGGAATCCATTGAATGAACGGCACTTACGAAGAAAGGGTATGCTGGAAAGGCTATAGATCATTTACATTTACAGTAAATCGGGACTCATGGAGTATAAGATTTTATTTTCCAGGCCCAGATGCCCGGTATAACGGAAGTAGTTTGTCTATAAATCAAGAAGAAATTGACGATTACATAACTTCTTATCGAAAAAATTGGGAGGAATATCAATTGCTAAAAAATAATATTCCAGAAGGTGGCTCTTTCAGAAAAGAAATATCCATAAAGGAAGGAATATGGAAAAAAATGAGCATAAATGTTGGCAGCAGTGGAATTTATGCAGATGGGGTATGTATAGATTATTTGCATTTGCCAATCAATGATGAAGAAGAGTTAAACTCTCTGCTTGAACAATTTGAATACTGCAAATCTAAAGCACCTAAGATAATGGAATGGTTGTCAAAAAACTAAAATAAATATTAGCTTCGTATGAAATATCCTGGATACGCATTACTAAAGGCTCTTGTCAAAGAGCGTGAACTAACCCTAAGCCGAGCCATGAAATTGTTGCCAATTAAGTTTGGTGATTATCGAGACTTGTATCCATTGGCAACATTATATACCGATGGGTTTGCAGGAGTTAATCTTGAAGACGAGAAGCTTAACAAAAAAAATAATGAAGTCGCTAAAATGTTTTATGCGATGCTCCTTCCAAAAGGTACAGTTAAATCGGATGGGCTTGAAGATATCAAGGGAATAGGCTGGAGTGACAAATTAATATTTTTCTGCACGGCAAAGACAGATTTATTTTTTGCTGAAGCAAAAAATAAAAGGGTCGAGCGAATATTTGCATTATTTACAGGCATTGTGATAGCAGTAGTTTCAGCAACCGTTACTGCATATTTAAAAAACTGTGTCTTTGCCTAACGAATAAGGTTAGCTCGATAAGCCTTAATCCATAGGGTGCAATAGAGGATTTACCGTATTGCACCATAACAAGCCGGGTAGATACTCTGTTCAAAGTCAAAGCTTTTCGTTATGTGGGAAAGTGTTCATAACGTTTATAGGCTAAGCCCTGGCGCAAACCCACACATCCACCCGGGCAACTCCGGCTTTTTTTAAGACCACTGCCAGTTCGTGAGCAGTGGTGCCGGTGGTCATTACGTCATCAATAATAGCGACATGCCGGGCGGTAATTGGCTTACGCAATGAAAACGCATTTTTCATATTTTTTCGGCGCTGTTTGGCGGGCAGGGCGATTTGATGGGGGGTGTCGCGATGGCGAATGCAGCTGTCGACATCCAGCGGAATCTGCAATTCCTTCGACACGATTCGGGCAATTTCGATGGCCTGGTTGAAGCCTCGTTCTCGATACCGGCTTTTATGTAAAGGGATGGGGATGATGCAGTCGGGCTTATCGGCGGTGTCGTGCAGGTATTCACTTAATAAATGCCCGAGCAGGCGGGCGTTTTTATACGTGGCGCCAAATTTTAAGGACGTGATCAAATGCCGGATCGCGCCCTGATAAAGAAACGGCGCGAAGGTTCTGTCATAAGCAGGCGGATGGCTTAGGCAGCGACCACACAGCATCGGCCAGGATGAAGGAGTTTCCAGCGTTTCTGCGCATTGATAACAGCACAAAATCATACGGGGCAGGTGCTGGTCACAAGTCTCGCAAATATCCTGAGTATTAAAACCCGGATTGCCGCAAAAGATGCAGGTGGCCGGAAGTAAGTGCTTCTGTATAATATCAAGCCAGTTGTATACTTTAATTCTTTGAACAGGTCGACGAATGTTCATTGAAAGCCTCTAAGCAATCCGATATTGGAGAATAACAGCATGTCTGCAAGCCCCGCAATACGCCATGACTGGCAGTTGGACGAAGTTCAAGCGCTTTTTGCCCTGCCTTTTAACGATCTGATTTTTCAGGCGCAAGTCACCCATCGTGAGTATTTTGATCCTAATGAAGTGCAAGTCAGCAGTTTGCTTAGCATCAAGACCGGCTCATGCTCGGAAGATTGCGGTTATTGTCCGCAAAGTGCACGTTACGATTCCGACTTAAAACCGGAAGCCTTAATGCCGGTGGATGCGGTTTTAAAGGCCGCGCAACAGGCTAAAGATCAAGGCGCGTCTCGTTTTTGCATGGGCGCGGCCTGGCGTTCACCTAAAGATCGGGATATTGAACGCGTGGTTGAAATGGTGCAGGGGGTTAAGGCCTTAGGCATGGAAACTTGCGTAACGCTGGGTATGCTCACCGACTCGCAAACCGCGCGTCTTAAAGAAGGCGGCCTGGATTATTACAATCATAATCTGGATACCTCTGAAGATTATTATTCTGAAGTGATAACGACGCGCACTTATCAAGATCGTTTGGATACTCTGTCGCGCGTCAGAGATGCGGGCATTAACGTCTGCTGCGGCGGCATCGTCGGCATGGGCGAGAGCGATAAGGATAGAGCCAATTTGCTGATTGAACTGGCCAATATGCCCAAGCATCCGGAAAGCGTACCGATCAATATGCTGGTGCAAGTCGAAGGCACGCCATTGATGGGCACTGAAGTTTTGGATCCGCTGGTGTTTATCAGAACCATCGCTGTCGCGCGTATCCTGATGCCTCAATCCCGTGTGCGCTTGTCGGCCGGTCGCAAAGATATGAGCGATGAAATGCAGGCCTTGTGCTTTTTGGCTGGCGCCAATTCCATTTTTTATGGCGACAAATTGCTGACCACCGACAACCCGATGACCAATCATGATTTGGCCTTGTTTGACCGTTTAGGGCTGCATTCAGGCGGGTCGAGCTACGCTTAATGACGGAGCAAGCCTGGCAATATGAGTTAGAAGATCTGGCGCAACGGGGGCTGTATCGTTCCAGACGCATTATCGAATCACCCCAAGGCATTCATTTGCAGATTGACGGCAAGTCGGTCGTCAATTTTTGCAGCAATGATTATTTGGGACTGGCGAATCATCCCGATGTGGTCAAAGCCTTCAAGGCCGCTGCAGATACTTACGGCGTCGGCAGCGGTTCGGCGCATTTAATTTGCGGACATAGTCTGGCTCATCATGCACTGGAAGAAGAGCTTGCTGCATTTACCGGACGCGAACGAGCGCTGCTGTTCTCCACCGGTTACA
>JABFRC010000061.1 GCA_013141375.1 Methylococcaceae bacterium
TAAACCGCATTGCCGTTGTGTATGCCATCGAAGCCGAAGGCAAAGACCTGAGCGTTGAAGAACGACAACGCTTGCGGGCCGAGAAAAGCTTGCCGGCATTAACGAGTTTGCATACCTGGTTACTTAATACCCGCAGCCAAACCGCTAACGGTGGCAGCGCCGCTAAAGCGTTGGATTACAGCCTGAAACGCTGGCCGTCCTTATATCGGTACGCAGAGACAGGCCACCTGCCCATCGATAACAACCCTGTCGAAAACTGCATTCGTCCGATTGCTTTAGGCAAAAAGAACTGGATGTTTGTGGGCTCAGAACGTGCCGGTCGACGCGCCGCCGCCATTCAAACCTTGCTGGGCACCGCCAAACTCAATGGCTTGAACTCGGCGGACTGGTTAAAAGACACCTTGGAAAAATTGCCCACCTGGCCAAATAGCCGTATCGATGAACTGTTGCCCTTGGCGCCGGAGGTGATTGAAACGTTTAAACGAAATAGGCCTGAGCCCGCAAAGTGGTAGGGTTACTCGCATACGAGTCACGAGCGATTGATACACGTTATGTAGCAATATGCACAAAACTTAACGCAAAGGTTTTGGATATTGCACAAGTTGATCCTACGGGGCAGACGTTCCGCTATCCAGTTAGTTCTGAAAGTCAGAAGCACTTGGTTGACATCTCCAACATAAATTTCCGCAATCTCAAAGATAAATTCAATTTACTAGAATCTGATTTAGACATGCTTCATCAGCTAAATACATATTTAATTGAAGAGTACTGCCAGGGATCATTCACGAAAAAACTTTCAAGAGAACAAATCTTTAATATCGCTCAATTGCTTCCTGATCGAAGGAAATGGACTGAAGGCAGCTTTAAAGATGCGAAGAATAGGATTAAAGATTCCTTTTGCTTGAGTAATCGGGAGCTATCTACCGCAATCAAAATTATCGAAGTCCATTATGAGTTTGCTCCATTAATTAGTGTTCTACCGGATTTGCAGGGCGTTACTGAAAGCGAAGTGATTAAATTTCTTGATGATTGGAGAAAGCTCCACGTCATTCAGACTGACACTATAGAGTTTGACACTATCGGAATAGACTGTTTTTCTGAAAAAGAGTTTCATGTTGATAGCCACTTGCATCAACATAAGACTACAGCAGAAATATGGAAAACCATATCCATTAGACTTACACCTGAAATACTTGCAGGGTTAACCGCATTATTCTACTTCGGAAGTGAACTAGATTTTTCGGAAGCATACGTCGAGATGTATGAAAAGCGACTTAAATATGCAACGAATGCGTTCTCTCGGTCCCAGAACGATGTGAAACAAGAATTTTTGCATATTCTGTCGAAAACTAACGCGATGTATAACTTTGTTAGGACTCTATATTTCCTCAAACACAATATCCTCGCTGAAACCCTAGTTGAGTCACATAACCTAAGCACCAAATTTTCGTGGTTGGACGACGCTCGCTCTGGAAAGTTGTTTGGAAAGCCAGCCTATTGTGGATACGTGAGATAACAATTAGTTACAGGTTTTGTCAATGACCGCTTTTCAAGGCTAACCATCCTCTAAAAAGAAAATGGTGATTGTCTAATTTTTGAATTGGTTAGCTTAAATAAGCCAGACTCAATAGCTGACATTAAAATTTTCATGGCTTCGACGAAGCCAAAAACATGTGACGGTAAGGTCTTATTCTTCAGTACTGACGAGAAGGTTGATACGAGCAACTTTCATTGATAGGAAGCCAAAATGGGTATACTTAAGTTGCCTAACTATAAATCAAGTAGCCAATAATTAAAATCGCAATGTAAATTGGCCACCTTCTAATTGGCCATCTATTTTGGCTATTGTAAATGTCAGAAGTCGACTGCACGAATATCAGAAGTTGACTTCACTCACTAAAAAACCCTCATAGGGTTTGTCGGACAATGCCAAAAAACTACTTAGCGTCCCAAACCATATTCTTGTGAAGAGAAGTACTGAGCAAAAACAAGAATGGTGCAGAGGTCTTCTGATCGGTGTTCAATCAATAGTCCTCTTCACTTGGTAGGTCTAAGCCAATAAGATGGTGCAGTTGACTTCTGATATTGACATATTTTTCCGGGGAAAATATATGTAACGTGAACGTTAGGAGGTATATAGTCAGCAAACCAGTTTAGCAAAAAAAATTCTTCGTGTTTTATCAAAAAAAGTAGATGATTTACGGAAACTCTGTAATTGTTCGACACAGCGTCGATTCCAACAAATTCACCAGCTCGACAAATAGTGAACCAACGGGTATTTC
This sequence comes from Methylococcaceae bacterium, assembly GCA_013141375.1. Taxonomy (GTDB): domain Bacteria; phylum Pseudomonadota; class Gammaproteobacteria; order Methylococcales; family Methylomonadaceae; genus JABFRC01. The sequence continues at coordinate 2,283 of JABFRC010000061.1, forward strand.
CTTTGTTTTAGATGAACCAGGACAGGATAATGATTAGAACGACGAAGGCCACGCTCATTCTCAAGTTGATCTGTATGGGATGTTGCGTGTTCTTCACGGTGGGGTGTAGAGACCAACCAACCACGGATAAAGCGATCCGGTTGACTAAGAAACTCCAAGATTTACATAATCTTGAATTGAAAGTGGCACAGGACGTTTCTGCAAGAGATCGTTGGAAACGCACAGGAGCGGCTGAATGGAAAGCTGAGCCGCTTAATACATTATATACGCAGATCTCTGATGCAAAAAATCAACTGAAGATAGTCCACCAGGAGTTGGCTTCTGGAGGTCAATCATCTGCCGCGCTGAAGGTTTTGTCCGACGCGACAGCTGCAATGGACGATTCAACCGCGTTATTCCGTTTTATTGAAGGTGTTGATGCCACTGCGCAGCGTTTGGGACCCGCAGACAAGCAAAATGACCCTTTCTTTCTCTCCCTTATTTCGAGAGATCGTCTTCCCGGTACATTGCAAGAAGTTTTAGAAATGCTCCGGCAGGATCATTCTGAAATGACTCGTGAAAGTTTTTTGCTCGGTGAGGGTTCGCAGATTCCTGTGGCCTCTTCGACTCCGCTGGAGTTCAATCGGGGATTTCGGTTCGTTGTGACATGGAATCGTGAAGGGCGACCAGAAATTCTGTTGGGAACTCCGGCAGGAGCGCGATCCGGATTCTTAGAAGTGATGGCATGGGATCCCCAAAAACGTGCATTCAACTATTACGAACGGCAACAGCCAAGCAGTCCTCTCTGGTTTTGGAAGGGGGACTCTTCGAACGCTATACAATTAAAGAGTCGCGGTAAGGCGTGCTTCAGGTGTCATATCAATGGCAATCCGATAATGCGTGAACTAAATCGGCCTTGGGACAATTGGCATTCCGAGGCCGTAAGTATTACTTCCACGGTACCTGATGAAATTCGTCATCAACAGCCGCGCCGCGAACTATTCTCCAACAAGGAACAAGCAAGGATATTGGAAGACGGGGTACGCGATGGAATCAGTCGCTGGACGACTGAAAGGATAGCGAGATCCATAGACGATCAGAACATTCGCAATGTTTCTAGTTGGACACGACAGATGTTAACAACCTCGAACACTAATCTCGGTTCAAGTCAGACCACGAGCGACAAACTCATGGCCATCGATCCCGAGTCGATCGATTTGCCTCGGTCGTTCTTCTTGAACTTCGATGCATTCGAGCAAGTCATTTCTATGTCACTGCCATCCATCGACACCCGCGTAAAGCGATCCGATTATGAAGCTGCGCTGACGAATCATAGTTTTCAACTCATCGGAGGTATTCCCGATACGTTTTTTGCGTTCTCGATCCCGGAACCATCCGGCGAAGACCTCGTAGCGATTCGCCTACTATTGGAAAGAAAGATCATCACTTCCAAACTAGCAGCGAGTTTGTTGATGGTCGATTTTCCCAACCCCGTCTACTCACAAAAACGAAATCAACTCTTTGAGTACATCAAGACAATTGAAACCGGCGAGTTTACGACCGCAGGGTCCAATGTTGACGAGCAGATTGTTGCAGCGATTCGAACTCATTCTCAGCCGAACTCCTTGCCCATAAATCTTCTGCAAGTGCAGCAACTTGGTCCAGCAGATCAGTTCTTGTTTTACTACCTACTCCCAGATAAAGGTCGCGAAAAAATAATGATCGCACATCTGCAGGAATATTTGACTTCCGTCCGCCAGCAACTCGATCATTCACAGGGAGTGGACGATTACCTCATGCTCGCGGTCTCACGGCGCAATCAGTTTGCAGCCATGTTACCGGGGACGCTTATGATCCAAGAAACCGACATCCTTTTTCCGTCTACTCCAACGGTGGATCCGAAATGGGTAATGGGTACCGACGGGCGCCCACATCATCAATCCAACTCACCATTTTGAGAGGAACTCCTATGCCTAGCCAATTAACAC
>JABFRC010000225.1 GCA_013141375.1 Methylococcaceae bacterium
ATATTTATCACGATCAGGAAATCATCAAGGCTGGCGTAATCAGCGCCCATCAGGTGCTGGATAATAAGCTGTATCGCCCCGAGATGCGGGGTATTGACCTGCCTAATCAGGTTTATGCACATATAGCAGGAATCGACTTGGTGCGGGTTGCGGAAAACGATTTCTATGTGTTGGAAGATAATCTGCGCACGCCATCCGGGGTTTCCTACATGCTGGAAAACCGTAAAACCATGATGCGTTTGTTTCCCGAACTGTTTGTCCAACATACTATTGAGCCAGTGGAACACTATCCACAAATGCTCCTCAACACCCTGCGCGAAGCGGCACCGTCGAATGTCGTTTATCCGGTAATCGTGGTGATGACACCAGGATCTTATAACAGTGCCTATTTCGAACATGCCTTCCTTGCCAGTCAAATGGGTGTAGAACTGGTCGAAGGGCAAGATCTGTTTGTGCACCAGCAAAAAGTATTCATGCACACCACCGATGGCCCCCAACAGGTACATGTGATCTACCGGCGGGTAGATGACGATTTTCTCGATCCACGGGTGTTCCATCCTGATTCGACTCTCGGCGTGCCGGGTTTGATGGATGCCTATTGTAGTGGCAATGTAGCACTGGCCAACGGTGTCGGCACAGGCGTAGCGGACGACAAATCCACTTATCTGTTCGTACCGGAAATGATCCGCTTTTATCTTGGCGAAACGCCACTGCTATCAAATGTGCCGACTTGGCGCTTAAGTGAGCCTGAAGATTTAAGCTATGTCCTAGCGCATTTGCCGGAACTGGTAATCAAGGAGGTGCAAGGCTCCGGCGGCTACGGCATGCTCGTTGGCCCGACCAGCACGAAGGCTGAAATAGCAGCTTACAAACAACGCATTCAGGCAGAACCTGCCAAATTCATTGCTCAACCCACTCTGGCGTTGTCATGTTGCCCAACGTTGGTGGAATCCGGCGTTGCGCCACGGCATGTTGATTTGAGACCGTTCGTATTGTCGGGCAAGGAAGTGCGCATCGTGCCTGGTGGCCTTACTCGAGTAGCGCTCAACGAAGGCTCGCTGGTGGTCAACTCCTCGCAGGGCGGCGGCACTAAAGACACTTGGGTTCTGGAGGACTAAATTATGCTATCCCGCACTGCTGAAAATTTATATTGGATGTCGCGTCATATTGAGCGTGCCGAGAATACCGCACGAGTGCTGGATGTGGCGCACCGTACCTCATTGCTGCCGCTGGATATTGAAGGCACCGAAGCATATTTGTGGTACGCACCGCTAAATATAACCGGCTGCGCCATTAGTTATGAAGCCAAACATGGTCTGGCCAGAGCAGATGCAGTTACCCACTATATGGCATTGGATGCGGACAACCCCGCCAGCATATATAGTTGCTTGCGGCTTGCCCGCGAGAATGCACGCTCAGTGCGCGGCGCCATTACCTCTGAAATGTGGCAAGTCATCAACGACACCTGGCTAGAACTCAATCGTCTGCCAGAGGAAATGGATCATGAAAAATTCCGGGATTTTTTCGATTGGGTCAAGGATCGATCGCATCTGTTTCGTGGTGTAACGTTGGGAACGATACTCAAAGATATTGGGCTCAGCTTCATCAAACTGGGAACTTTTCTGGAGCGTGCTGACAACACCGCGCGTATTCTGGATGTCAAATATCATATTTTACTGCCCAGCGTGAGCGATGTCGGCGGCGCAGCTGATTATTACCAATGGGGTTCATTGCTGAAATCAGTCAGTGCTTTTGAAGCTTACCAAAGAATATATCGCGATGTGATTTCTCCACAACGGGTCAGTGAGTTACTCATTTTCAGGGCGGATATGCCACGCTCACTGCATGCCTGTATGGATGAAGTAGAGGCAGCCTTGCTCGACATTAATGGATTCTCAGGTCAGGAAACTCGCCGCCTCGCCGGCGAAAGACATGCTGCGCTGCATTTCGGTCGTATCGAAGATGCATTTGGCCGCGGCCTGCACGAATATCTCACTGATTTTTTGAAAAATACTGCTCTCTTGGGACGTGAGATTCGTGAGGCTTATTTATCTCGCCACGACAGAATGTTAAACCCTAAATAAGGTTTTGAAGATATAGAATCGACAACCAGAGCGTTATGGTGAAAATAGTGAAAACTGTTTTAGCGCATAGCTTTTGATTTGTTTTTCCTGCTCGACTAAAACGTTATCAAGGACGGTTTCCAGGTTTTGACCAGACTTCATAGATTTTTATTTTTCGACTCACTCAATGTCTCTTGGCCGTTAGCCACCCCTCCAAAAACATCTTAGTATTAGCACTGCTTTTGCTGTGCCAACATAGTTTTCACAGGGTTAAACGTTAATCTGTGAACTTCCAAAATACCAAAACGTTCGATTTCAGCGATGTGTTTTTTGGTTCCGTAACCTTTATGCAAACCGAAAGTAAAGTCAGGATAGTCCAGCTGATACTGAGCCATAAGTTTATCCCGCTTAACCTTGGCCAATATTGATGCCGCACTGATAGCCTGAATCTTGCTGTCACCTTTTACAATGGCTTGCGCTTTCATTGTGACTTTTGGCAGTTTATTGCCATCGACGAGAATCTCATCCGGCACTATGTGCAAAGCTTGAACAGCCCTTTGCATAGCTAACAAGGTTGCTTGCAGAATATTTAATTGATCGATTTCCTCAACACTTGCCTGAGCGATAGACCAACTTAAAGCGGCGGCTTTGATTTCAAGATACAGACTGTCGCGTTTACGTTCGGACAAGACTTTGGAATCAGCAAGCCCAGTTATCGGCCGTTCGGGATCAAGGATGACGGCGGCAGCAAATACCGGTCCCGCGAGTGGACCACGACCGGCTTCATCAACACCGGCAACCCATATAGACAAATCTGTAAGATTCATAATGACATTCGAGCTAGCAACTTGAGCGCCGAACAGGGGGAATTTATCGGAGTATGCCTCGACGGACATTGCGCAGAAAGCTCACCATGTCAGATAACTCTTTGCTGTCGCCAGCCAGAAGTTCTATTTGTTCAATCGCATCTTCAAGCCTGAAATTCATCTTGTAAATGATTTTGTAAGCTTTTCTGATCAGCCTGATGTCTTCAGGGGAAATATTATTGCGTTCCATGCCAACCGAATTGATGCCATGCGGCTTGGTAGGCTTACCGCCGACCATTACAAACGGTGGAATATCTTGAGTGATGGCACTGCCCATCTGAGCAAAGCTGTATTGGCCAATCTGGGTAAACTGATGGACCAAGGTAAACCCGCCCAATATAGCGTGACTGCTGATATGCACATGCCCCGCCAACGAGGCGCCATTAGCCAAGATGACATGATCGCCAATCAAGCAATCATGAGCAACATGGGTATAGGCCATGAACAGATTATCATTGCCGATTTTGGTGACACCTTTATCTTGTTTGGTGCCACGATGCATTGAGGTAAATTCGCGAATGGTATTTCTATCGCCAATTTCAAGACGGGTTATTTCAGCTGCGTATTTTTTATCTTGAGGATCTTCACCGATAGACGAGAACTGGAAAATTCGATTTTCCTTGCCTATGGTCGTTGGCCCCTTGATTACGACGTGAGAGCCGATAACGGTGCCGGCACCAATCTTTACATCCGGACCAATCACTGAAAAAGGCCCCACTTGCACATCGGACGCTAATTCAGCCTTGTCATCAATTCTGGCAGATGGATCAATCAAGACTATTCCACCACTGCCGCACAACGAATTTCGGCACTTGCAACAAATTCGCCATCAACTTCTGCCTGACACTCAAATGCCCAAATATTGCGTTTACTTTTTACAAACCGTGCTTCCAACATCAATTGATCACCTGGCACGACAGGCCTTTTAAACTTGGCCTTATCAATACCCACCAAATAATAAATCATGCCGGTGAGTTCTTCTCTGGCAGTCTCGGACGCCAACAAGCCAGTCGACTGAGCCAGGGCCTCAAGTATCAACACACCCGGCATAATCGGTTTTTGCGGGAAATGACCTTGAAAGAATGGCTCATTGTAGGTGACATTTTTAACTCCCAACAATCTCACGCCAGGCTCACATTCGATGACCTTGTCAACCAATAGAAAGGGGTAACGATGTGGCAAAAAGTCTTGAATTTGCAGAATATCCAGCTTAATAGACATGGCTTAGCGAGTTGTATTGAGAGTTAAAAAAAGATTGATCAGATCAGCAGACATTATTCCGGCAGCGTTGACAGTTTTTTCTGAACTTGTTCAGTGATGTCAATTTCATCATTTTTATAGATAACGCCGTCAGCTAAAACCAAATCGTAGCCTTGATCTTTAGCTATCGCTCTGATGGTTTCGACGATACGGTTTTGTAATTTACCTAACTCTTCGTTACGACGAACATTGAAGTCTTCGCTAAATTCTTGTTGTGCTCTTTTTGCATCACGCGACTTATTCGCAATGTCTTTTTCAAGATTGTTACGTTCTGACTCACTCATCACAGATGCGTCTTTGGTCAGCTTATCTTGCAATGTTTGCAATTCTTTTAATTGAGCCGCCAATTGCTTATCACGCGGAGAGAACGCTTGCTCTAAACGTTTTTTAGCTTTTTCAGCTTGCGGGGCTTTTTCAAGAATGGCAGGAATATTCACAAAGCCAATTTTTAAATCAGCAAAACTCACATTAGCTGCAAGCAATAATCCTAAAAATAAGACAATTTTCGTTTTCATCGTAAAAAACAACTCCGGTTAAATAAAGTAAAAGTGGGCAGATCGAGATATAGCGGGAAATTATAGGGGATAAGCTGGTCAAACAAAAACAACTTCTGTTAAAAGTTCTGACCGAAGTTGAATTGAAACATCTGCTTTTGATCTTTAGGCGCAGTATTGGTTGTCGTGTCTGAATTAACACTCAGCGGCAATGCAGCACTCACAGACAAGGCCCCGAACGGCGACAACCATTCTCCTGAAAGACCGGCTGAGTATTTTAGATTGTTTAAGTTAAATCCGTCGCTTATTGTTCCGGCATCAATAAAGGTACCCAGTCTTATCGACTTAGTCTCTGCCATAAATGGCACAGGAAAAAACAGTTCGGCGTTACCGATAATTTTACTGGATCCGCCCAAAGGCAAGCCTTCGGAATCCCTAGGACCTAGCGTATTGTTTCTGTAGCCACGAACAGAACCGGTACCACCGCCAAAATAGTTTTCAAAAAACGGCAGGTTTTTGGTTTTGCTATAGCCATCACCATAAGCCGCTTCACCCTGCAATCTAAAGGTAAAATCTTTGGCTAAAGGCAAATAAAGCTGGTGCTTGTAGCTGATTTTATAATATTCAAGGTCGCTACCCGGCACTGTCGCCAAGGTGGAAAAGCGTTGCTGACCGCCTCTGTCCGGGAATATTGCCCGATTTAGGGTGTCATGGGACCAACTGATTGCCGGTGCCAAGGTTAAAAACGTATCGCCCGTGCCTTTTACAACTTCCCGCTTATTAGGTTTTCCATTATCGTAATTAGGCGAATCTGGACAGTGATTTGTTCCATCATTACCGTATATAAAATCACATATTTGAGTAGACGAATATTGATTGGAGCTCAATTCAGTGCGTTTGGCATCGATATCAAAACGTAATTGATCAAACTCATTCAGCGGAATACCGAAGTTAACCCCGGCATTCATCACATTCGTTGAGTATCGGGCGATATTGATCTGGCCCGCGTTACGTTTGGTATAACCCAAGTTATAGCCCTGACTCACGCCATCAACAGTAAAATAAGGATTATAAAAACCCAATTGGTAATTGGTTGAATAACTACTGTTATTAAATGCCAGATTGACTCGTTTACCTGAACCAAACACGTTATCCTGGGCAACGTTAGCATTAACCACAATCCCTTGTGTCTGCGAAAAACCAATACCTGCCATCAAGTTACCCGATGGCTTTTCAACGACCGTGTAATCAACATCAATCTGGTCGGCTGTGCCTACAACCGGCGGTGTTTCAACATTCACTGATTCAAAATAACCTAAACGCTCTAACCGGGTTTTTGATCGTTCAATTTTTGAGTTTGACGCCCAGCTGCCTTCCATTTGGCGCATTTCACGACGCAACACTTCGTCCCGCGTTTTGCTGTTGCCTTTCATATTGATTCGGCGCACATACACCCGTTTGGCAGGATCTACGAAAAACGTCATCGCGACAGTTTTTTGTGCTTCGTTGATTTCCGGCACCATATTGACGTTGGCAAACGCGTAGCCATCATCACCTAAGCGATCTGATATTGCCTTAGAAGTTTCAGTCGCATTTTTCCTGGAAAACACTTCGCCAGGACCAACTTTCATCAATTTGATTAACTCTTCCGGTTTCACCACCAGATTACCGGCCAGCTTGACCTTATCAAGCTTATAAATTTCACCCTCTTTAACGTTGATAGTGACGTAAATATCTTTCTTATCCGGCGTAATGGCGACTTGAGTCGATTCAATGTTGAAATTGATATAGCCGCGATCAAGGTAATAAGAACGCAAAGTTTCCAAATCAGCCGAAAGCTTTTGCTTGGAATACTGGTCATTCTTGGTATAGAACGACAATAAATTGGATGTGCTTAACTCGAAATTCTTAAGTAGCGTAGCGTCGTCGAAAGCATTGTTGCCAACCACGTTGATCTCTTTAATTTTGGTCACCCGGCCTTCAGAAATCTTGATCTGAATGCCTACACGGTTGCGGGTGAGATTCGATACTTCCGTTTTGATTTTTAGGCCGTATTTGCCATGACTGAGATACTGCCTGCTTAATTCTTGCTCAACCTTATCAAGCACTTGGCGATCAAAAACGTTACCTTCAGATAAGCCGATCTTTTTTAGTGCTTTGGTTAAATCGTCCTTACTCAGGTCTTTATTGCCTTCAAAAACGATTTTTGCGATGAAAGGTCTTTCAACAACATTAACAACCAGGGTTGAGCCATCTCTTTCCAATGAGATATCTTTAAAAAATCCGGTTTTGAACAAGGCTTTAATTGAAGGCCCAACATTATCCAGCGAAAAGCGCTCGCCGACATTCACGGGCAGATAGTTATAGACGGTACCGACTGAAATGCGCTGCAGCCCTTTCACCTTGATGTCTTGTACAACAAATTCTTCGGCACCTTTTACCACTTGGGAGACAAGTAGACACAACAATAGTAAGCGAGACAAAGTATTTGATTTCATTTAAACGAAGATAAAAGCATCATAGAAAATTGTGAAGGCTGGACGATTATATCACAGTAAATCAGTTAAACGAGTCATGCTCTACCGACTGCAAATCCGAGCACTTGATCAATGCTTGCGCTATTGGACAGCAACATCAGCAAGCGATCCAAACCGATAGCAACACCTGAACAGTCAGGCATGCCGGCCTCTAATGCCTGAATTAAACGATGATCTTTTGTCACAGGCGGAAGATTATTCTGCTGTCGATAGGCAATTTCACGATCAAAGCGTTGATTTTGTTCGTTGGCATCGAGCAATTCGTAATAGCCATTACCTAACTCGACGCCATTGATGAACAGCTCAACCCGCTCGGTAACAAGATCGTCAAGCGGATTTAGCCTTGCCAATGAAGATTGACAGGCCGGATATCCAAACACCAGACATAAGGCATTCTTACCCAGTTCAGGCTGAACTTTGTGGGTAAAGATAAAATCCAGCCATATGGCATGATCATGTCTGCAAATATCAATGGCTTCGGGCAATTGATTATCCAGGGCATAAGCACAATAGGCTTGATAATCAAAGGTTAAGGCATCCAGTCCGGTGTTCAGCTTAAACACGTCCTGGTAACTGATTCGCTGGGTTTCCGAGGACAATTGCCCGGCAAATGCCTCAGCGATCAAATCTGCAATCTCATCCATTAATTGCTGTAAATTAAATCCGACCCGATACCATTCCAGCATTGTGAATTCAGGATTATGAAAGCGCCCTGCTTCGCCATTCCTGAAAGCTTTACAAATCTGATAAATCGAGCCACTGCCTGATGCAAGCAGGCGTTTCATCGCAAACTCTGGTGAGGTTTGGAGATAAAGCGTTTGCCGCGATGGAGGGAAATTGAATTCTGTCGTAAAAAACTCAAGCTGCGGATCAGTGCCTATGGTCTGACTCAATAAAGGCGTTTCAACCTCAAGTACGGCGCGCTCAGAAAAAAACCGCCTGATAGTCGCCAGCATCTGCGCTCGTAGTCGCAAATGCTCAATTGAACAGCTTGGCTGCCAGTCAGGCGACGGGCTTGCATCCCTACCCATAGATTAGAAAAAACACCATCGAACGACTGGCCTTTTTGTTCCGAATGCCGTTCGCATGGCTATCTTGAATGGGCTTAATTTTATTCTTTTACGCGAGACACATATTCGCCAGTGCGCGTATCTACCTTAATGGTTTCGCCTTGTTGCACAAATAATGGCACACGTACAACTGCGCCGGTATCTAACTTGGCAGGTTTTCCGCCACCGCCGGAAGTATCACCTCTAACGCCCGGATCGGTTTCAACAATGGCTAACTCAACGAAGTTGGCCGGTGTCACTGCCAAAGGCGCGTCATTCCAAAGTGTGACTGTACACATATCCTGATCTTTCAACCAAAGACCCGCATCGCCAACAATTTTGTCATCTGTTTGATATTGTTCAAACGTATCCAACACCATAAAATGCCTGAAACTGCCATCGTTATAGAGATATTGCATTTCCACGTCGACCACATCCGCGCCTTCGAGAGTTTCGCCGGATTTGAATGTTCTTTCAATCACACGGCCGGTTTTAAGGTTTCTGATCTTCACCCGATTAAAGGCTTGACCCTTACCTGGCTTCACAAATTCATTCTCAATAATTGCGCACGGGTCGTTATCCAGCATGACCTTTAACCCGGCTTTAAATTCATTAGTACTGTAAATAGCCATTTTTTCCTCAAGGTGACAAACAATATAAAAGCGCGCCATTATAATGGAGCGCCTATTCGATACAAACCATAAATGCCTTACTCATGTCAGAACAACACAATGAAGCCCTGCACTTTGCGCAAAACTGGCAACAGCAACTTGGCGATGCTTTCAGTAAACTCGAAGACTTATGCCGCTATTTGCAATTACCAATCGACACATTGCCCATCTCAACGACAGCTTCATTAGATTTTGCACTGCGGGTGCCCTTAAGCTTTGCCGCCTGCATGGAAAAAGGCAATCCTGACGATCCTTTGTTAAAACAAGTGCTACCTATCCAAGATGAATTAACCGTCTATCCCGGCTTTAACAACGATCCGGTGGGCGATCTAAAAGCAGCTGCACAGCCTGGCGTTCTGCACAAATATTATGGCCGGGTGTTGCTCATCAATACGGGCAGCTGTGCCATTAACTGTCGATATTGCTTTCGGCGTAATTTTCCTTATCAGGAACTGCAACTAAGCAAACAAAGCGAGCAAGCGGCCATCGATTATATCCGGCAAGACACCAGCTTATCAGAAGTCATTTTAAGTGGCGGCGATCCCTTGCTGTTAAATGATGCCCGCATCGCCAAGCTGTTCAATCAACTCAACGCCATTGAACATATAAAACGCATTCGAATTCACAGCCGCTTACCGATTGTGTTACCGGCACGCATTACCAACGAACTTATTGAAATCTTCAAGCACAGTGCTAAGCAAATAATCATGGTCGTTCACTGCAACCATGCCAATGAAATCAATGAACGGGTAATAAACGCCTTTAGCTTGCTTAAAAATAATGACATCACCTTATTTAACCAATCCGTGCTGTTAAAAGGCGTGAATGATAGCGCTGACAGTTTATGCCATTTAAGCGAGCAATTATTCGAACACGGCGTTATCCCTTATTATTTACACCTACTGGATAAGGCCGCAGGAACGGGGCATTTTGAAGTACCTGAAACGCAGGCTCTGGCATTGATTAAAGAAGTTAAAGCCAGACTGCCCGGCTACCTGGTGCCAAAACTGGTAAAAGAAGTGGCGGGTGAAAAATCCAAACAATTAGTTTTTTAACCGGCAGTTTTTCGTGAGTTTCGAGTTGAACAATCTAAACAGCCTTCCGGTTTCGAGTCTGAATCCACCAAAACAGCAAACGCAGCCCCAGCAGCAATGCCAGCACAGCCGCAAAAATAATCGGATTACTCAGATCTTTTTTGACCAGCCACCAATAATGCACCACACCGCCGATTGCACTCAGGTAAATCAGCCGGTGTAATAATCGCCACTGCTTTCCACCCAGCCTGCGAATCATCGCATCAGTTGAAGTAAGCGCCAGCGGAATCATGAGTAAAAAAGCAGGGAAGCCAACCGTGATGTAGGGTCGCTTGAGGATATCTTTAAGAATACTTTCCCAGTCAAAAAACTGATCCAACACTAGGTAAGTCAGAAAGTGCAAACAACCGTAAAAAAAAGCAAACAGCCCTAGCATCCGTCTTAACCTAACTAACCACTGCCAGCCCGACAGCTGGCGAAATGGTGTCACTGCCAGAGTAATCAGCAAAAATGTCAGTGTCCAATAACCGGTGTTGTGAGTGATTTTTTCGATGGGGTTGGCGCCAAGAGCATCATTAAACCCACCGTAAATCAGTCTACACAACGGTACCAGAGCAAGAATAAAAACCACAACTTTCAAACAAGACAGTGATTTATTGTCGATATATTTAAACGTCATCGACTAAAAATTCTGATTCAGATCCATTCCGGCATAAAGCTGCGCCACTTCTTCGGCATAGCCGTTAAACATTAACGTATTACGTTTCAAGAACTCGCCGATGCGTCGTTCTTTGGCCTGACTCCAGCGCGGATGATCGACATTGGGATTCACGTTGGAATAAAAGCCGTACTCTTTGGGCCCAGCCAGCATCCAGCTTGACACAGGCTGCTTTTCTACCAAACGGATTTTAACGATGGATTTGGCACTTTTAAAACCGTATTTCCAGGGCACAACTACCCGTATCGGCGCATCGTTCTGATTGGGCAACACTTCACCGTACAAGCCCATTGTCAGCAAAGTTAGTGGATGCATGGCTTCGTCGATGCGCAGACCTTCGCGATATGGCCACTCCAGTACCGGCGATTTTTGCCCCGGCATTTGCTCCGGATCGTGGAAACTCACAAATTCAACATACTTGGCATTGCCGGTTGGCTCAACTTGCTTAATCAATTCGGCCAAAGGAAAACCCAACCACGGCACCACCATTGACCAGGCCTCGACGCAACGCAGCCGGTAGATTCTTTCTTCCAAGGGCGCCAGCTTAAGCAGCTCGTCAATATCAAAGACTTTCGGCTTTTTTACTTCGCCCTCGACAGTCACGGTCCAAGGCCGGGTTTTAAAATTGCCCGCGGTTTTAGCCGGACTTTCCTTGCTGGTGCCAAATTCGTAGAAATTGTTATAAGACGTTACATCTTTCAACGGCGTTAATTCTTCCGGTAAGGTGTAATGCGGGTTTTTACTGCTTGCAAGTTTGTCACCCGCCCAAACCGACGCGGGTAATAATGCCGCCAGTGAAGCACCACCAGTCATTTGCATGAATTTCCGGCGCGCGTAAAACAATTCCCTAGGGGTGATTTCTGAAGATGTAATAACTGGCGGTTTAATGGTTTTCATCATGACTCTCCTTGTATAGTGATTTTATTCTTCCCGACGAAACTCACCTTCCAAGGCATCAGGCTCAGGCCGCTTTGCACCAAAGACCGTGCCGCCGGGCTGGATCAGATGATTTTCAATCACATATTGGGCAATTTTTCTTCTGAACTGAGGCACTAAACAGGCAAAGCCGAGGATGTCGGTCAAAAAACCCGGCGTCAACAACAACGCGCCGCCCACCAGAATAATCGGGCCTTCAATCATTTCATACGCGGGGATAGCGCCTTGAGCCAAACTTTCTTGAAATCGTCTAAATGTCGCAAGCCCCTGTTGCTTGAGTAAATACGTGCCCAGCATGGCCGTAAAAATTACCAAAAAGATGGTCGGCAATACACCGACAATGCCGCCGACCAGTAACAACAAGTAGATCTCGGCAAAAGGAATAATCAATACACACAAAAATAAAATCTGGATATTCTTCATTTAAACATTCTCAAAAGTGAATCGTCTTCACAATATAAAGACATTAACAGCCAATATCTAGGATAATATCGGCTTGTCAATGAGCGATGAAAACTTTGTGTAGCCCATGCAATTACTGTTTTGCACCTGCCCCGATCACAACACTGCTGAAAGACTCGCCAGACTAGTTGTTGAAGAAAAACTGGCAGCGTGCGTTAACATTGTGCCCGGCATTACCTCGGTTTATGCATGGCAAGGCCAAATTGAAACAGCCCAGGAACACTTGCTGATCATCAAAGCCGGCCGCCGGAATTACCAGGCCATTGAAACAGCCATTAAACATCACCATCCTTACGATCTCCCTGAAATTATTGCAATAGCCGTCGAGCAAGGCTTGCCGGAATACCTTAACTGGATTGAATCATGCCATTCGTCAAACTAATTTTTTTGACCTTATTACTGTTTGCAGGCCCTGTCCTGGCTTTGTCGCCAAACGACGTATTGCCGCCGGACGATGTTTTTAAAATCTCAGTTAAGGCCATAAACAAAGACCAGATTGAAGTCTCCTGGGACATTAGCGATGGTTATTATCTTTACCGGGATAAGCTGAAGTTTGAATCCAAAACGCCGCAAATCTCTACATTAACGCCGGAACTGCCAAACGCCGAAATCAAGCATGATCAGTTTTTTGGCGACATGGCGACGTATCGAAACAAATTAATAATCCCGGTTAAATTCAACAATGCCGTTGGTACTGACGCCATCCAGTTCGACGTTAAATATCAAGGTTGTTTCGACCAGGGCATTTGCTATCCGCCGATAAAGAAGACATTCGATTTAAGCCTGCCGGCGTCATCCGCGAGCCAACTGCCCAAAGTCGATCCGTTGGCGCAGCTGGTCAGAAATGCAGCGTCTATCAAACTGAATTTATTTGAAGATGAATTGCTTCCGCCGGACCAGGCCTTTCAGTTTTTCGCGACAGTAAAAGATTCCAACCTGTTACATTTGAGCTGGAAAATCGCCCCGGGTTATTATCTTTACCGGGAAAAAGTGCAATTGAGCCTGATCAATCCCAAAAACTTGAAACCTGCTGCCTATACCCTGCCGCATGGCGCACCCAAGCAGGATGAAGCGTTCGGCCAGGTTGAAATTTTTCATGATCAATTGGAAGTTGACGTCGCCATTGACGGCACAGATGGCAGCGAGCAAGTCATCAATTTGCAGGCAAAATTTCAGGGCTGCGCTGACCGCGGCGTGTGCTATCCGCCGATTACCCAAAACGTCAGCCTGACATTGCCGCAAAGCACAATCGCTGCAACACCCCAAAAACCGGATGCCCCGGTTTCTGAGCAAGATCAAATCGTCAACTCCCTGCATCACGACAGCTTCGTCTTAACTCTGCTGAGTTTTCTGGGCTTTGGCTTGTTGCTAGCGTTCACGCCCTGCATTTTTCCGATGATTCCGATTTTATCCGGCATCATTGTCGGGGGCGGACACAACATCACCACCGCTCGGGCCTTTATGCTGTCCTTAAGTTATGTGCTGGCTTCCGCCTTGGCTTACACCGTGTTTGGCGTATTGGCAGCGTTATTCGGCAGCAACTTACAAGCCGCATTTCAGCAACCTTGGATTATTGCGGTATTCAGCTCCATATTTATATTGCTTGCCTTGTCCATGTTTGATTTTTACAACCTGGAATTGCCCGGCTGGCTTAGAACAAAACTGCATAACTCCAGCGAGAAACATCGTGATGGCTCAATGTGGGGTGCGGCAATCATGGGCGCATTGTCTTCCTTGATTGTCGGCCCGTGTGTTGCAGCCCCGTTGGCAGGCGCACTTATTTATATAGGCCAGACCGGCGATGCTGTTCTGGGTGGCAGCGCATTATTCGCGATGGGCATGGGCATGGGCTTGCCGCTATTGGCGCTTGGCGCATCGGCAGGAAAACTATTACCCAAAGCCGGTGACTGGCTGAATACTACAAAAATTGTTTTTGGCGTTTTGATGTTGGGCGTGGCTGTGTGGATGTTAAGTCGAGTCCTGGCACCCGAAATCACCATGATGCTCTGGGCGATGCTGCTGATATTACCGGCCATTTACCTCAGCGCCATTGACCCTTTACCCACAGACAGCTCCGGCTGGCGCAAGCTTTGGAAAGGCGTTGGTTTGATGATGCTGGCGTATGGAATCTTATTACTGATCGGCCTGAGCATGGGCAACAGCAATCCACTCAAACCTTTACATGGCTTTAGCGTGAATGGCTCGGCAGTCGCATCGGAAGCAAAATCCAGCTTTACCAAAGTGCGCTCACTGGCTGAATTGAACCAGAAAATCCAACAGGCCAATGCCAATCATCAACACGTCATGCTGGATTTTTATGCCGACTGGTGTATTTCCTGCAAAGAAATGGAAGCCTACACCTTCACTGATACCAACGTAAAACAGGCTTTAAGCGGGTTTGTTTTACTGCAAGCCGATGTCACCGATAATACCGAAGACGATCAGGCCCTATTGGCTCACTTCCATCTGGTGGGGCCGCCTGGCGTACTTTTTTTTGGTTTGGACAGCAAAGAACACAGCTCGCAGCGGGTTATTGGTTATCAGGACAGCACCACTTTTCTGCAAACAATTAATCAAGTCAAATCATGAAACAAACAACCTTCATCGTTCTAGCCGCAGCCTTGGCATTGGCAGCCGGTATCGGAGCCAGGCACTTACATTCAAATTCCTTACAAACCAGCCAAACACCTTTACCCGAGTTCAATCTGCCCGATCTAGCCGGTCAATCGCATAGCATCCGTGAATGGCAGGGAAAAATTCTGGTGATTAATTTCTGGGCGACCTGGTGTACGCCTTGTTTAAAAGAAATCCCGGAACTCATCGAATTACAAAAAACTTATGCCGATAAAAACCTGACCGTCATTGGCATCGCCATTGATGACCCCGACGAAGTCAAGCAATTCATCGCCACCAATCCAATCAATTACCCGATATTACTCACCAAAGAAGATGGCGTTTTGCTTACCCGCAAATTAGGCAATCAAGTTGATGCCATCCCCTTCACTGCAATCGTTGATCAACAAGGACAAATTATTTATCAACATCCTGGCGGTGTGACCAAGCAAGAATTGCTGGATGTGATTACTCCCTTACTCAAGTGAGTCATTGTTAATTGCGAAACACTCGAATTAGCCCCTATACTCTATCCATGAGCCTAATAAAACTGTTTCTAATCACTCTGCTATTCATTGCAATTCCGTTGCAGGGATTTGCTCGGGTTATAGAAACAGAAAAAGCCTGCCCGACACAACATTCAACAAATGTAGCGTCAGCAAACGCATCATCCCCTCATAGCTGCTGCAAAGAGGCAAAAGCCCAAACGGCCAACAGTTCAGCTTGTAAAACCGTTCAGGATTGTCAGCCATCCGGTTTGGGCATGATTGTTCAGATAGCAACCGTACACTCGCATGATTCGGACATTGAACAATCGCCGTCACCTTCATCATTAAAACTAAGCTTTACACCTCCTGCCACCTGGCGTCCTCCCGCCCAACTTTAATTCCTGTGTTAAAGAATCCCGTGCCGCATTACCAATAATGCTCGGCATGGACTGAAACTATCGTGTTCCACGATGCTGTTTCCCATTGCGTCCTCGATCAAATACTCTGAATTAACAGATAAGATCGATTCAGCGATGACCAAAAGGAGTTAAACATGACAAGGTTGCCCCCCGCCAGAATAACGCTTACGGCGATATTCTTATGCGCATTGCCACCCACTACTTTCGCATTGTCATTTAACGATGCGCTTACAATGGCAATGCGTGAAGCCCCCACATTAACCGCCAATGCCGCTGAGATCGATGCCGCCCGTCAAACTGCCATACCAGCCGGTGCTCTGCCTGATCCAAAACTGAAATTAGGCATCGACAATCTGCCAATCCAAGGCAGCGATCGTTTTAATTTATCGCGTGACTTCATGACCATGCAGCGTATTGGCATCATGCAGGCATTTACCAACCCAGCCAAACTTGACGCCCGCGTTGCAGCAGCGGAAGGTCGAATCGCCTTAGCCGAAGCTGAGAACCGTCTGGCACGCCTGCAGGTATTACAAGAAACCGCTGTGGTCTGGATTACACGCGATGCCATAGAACGTCAACTTGTCCGTATTTCCGAACTGGAAAACGAAAATCGATTGTTGGAACGCACTGTAAAAGCGCGTTTTGCCGGTGGTGCAGGCATGGCAACTGAGCTGCTTGCGCCACGCCAGGAAGCCGCAATGATTAGCGAGCGCAGAGACGAGCTTGATAGCCAACATGCCAAGGCCATCGCGCAATTAAAGCGCTGGATTGGCGAAGCTGCATCGCAACCCATCACCGGCACCGTTCCCGATTGGCCGATTAGCCCGGAAGCCTTATCACATGGCTTGCATCGCCATCCTGAACTGGATTTGTTTGCGCCCAAAAGCCAGGTCTTGGAAGCCGAAGTTGCCGAAGCCAAAGCTGACAAAATACCTGACTGGGATGTCGAACTGGCTTATCAGCGCCGTGGTGATGCCTACAGCGATATGGTGTCAGTTCAAGTAAGCGTCGATTTGCCGGTGTTTTCAGGATCGCGTCAAGAACCCAGATTGGCAGCTAAACGCTACGAACAAACGGCGCTTGAAGCTGAGCATCAAGTCGCCATTCGCGAACACAATGCCATGCTGGAAGAAGCGCTTGCCGAACATCAACGACTGTCAAAAGCCGTCAAACGAGCCAAAGAGATATTGATACCGCTGGCCGAAGAAAAAGTGGCACTGTCCTTTGCCGCTTGGCGCGGCAACCAATCCGATCTGCCCACGCTGATAGCCGCTCGTCAGGAACGCATCGATGCAGAGCTAAAAGCCATCGCACTAGAAGCTGAACGCCAACAACTGGCTGCTCGACTTCATTACACATACGGAGAGCAAACGCTAACAGACTCGGAGCCTCAATTATGAATACCAAAATAAATTTAATCATCTCAGCGATTTGTTTAATCACATTGGGTACCGGTATTGGCTGGTGGCTGGCCAAGTCTGAAAACCCATCATCTCAAATGACCACAAACGCAGCACCACCGCCCCCCAAACCAGAAGAGCCTAAAGTTCTTTATTGGTACGACCCAATGCAGCCTCAGCAACACTTTGATCATCCGGGCAAGTCACCTTTTATGGATATGCAATTGGTTGCCAAATATGCAGAACCTGTCAAAGAAACCAATCCTGACCCCGTGGCCGGAATAACTATCGATTCGGCCATCACGCAAAACCTCGGCGTGCGTTTGGCAACGGTGTCGCGTATTTCAGTTGGCCGTCAAATTGAAGCCTCAGGATTAATCGCTTTAAATGACCGAGATGTCGCTATCATACAAACTCGCAGTGCCGGCTTTGTCGAACGAGTCTGGCCATTAGCGGTAGGCGATATTGTAAAGGCCAGTCAACCACTAGCAGAGATACTGGTGCCTGAATGGGTTGCTGTTCAACAAGAATATTTAGCTCTACGCGACATTGCCGAACCGACGCTGCAAACTGCCGCTCGCGAACGCTTACGCCTAGCCGGAATCCCTCCTGGATTAATTAAACAACTGGAACGAACCGGTGTCGTGCAATCGCACATCACGATTACGGCAAGCAAAGCCGGTGTGATTCAGGAGCTTGAAGTACGCGAAGGTATGACAGTGATGACTGGGCAAACATTGGCCCGCATCAACGGCTTATCCAGTGTCTGGCTGGAAATTGCGGTGCCGCAAGCACAAGCCGATGCGATAAAAATTGGCAATAAGGCGCAAGTCCGCCTGTCGACGGTCTCCGGACAGACTATCGACGGCCAAATCGCAGCCATCCTACCGGTGTTGAATGAAAACAGTCGCAGCATACGTGTGCGCATTGAGCTAAAAAATCCCCAAGGAATGCTGCGTCCCGGCATATCAGCGCAAGTCACCTTAAATAATGAGACTAAAGAATCTTCCTTGGCCGTGCCCACTGAAGCCTTGATCCGCACCGGCAAACGCACACTGGTGATGCTGGCAAGCGAACAAGGCCGCTTCACCCCCAAAGAAGTTTCAACCGGACATGAAATCGGCGACCAGACACTCATCCTTGCGGGGCTTGAAGAAGGTCAGCGAGTCGTCTCCAGTGGACAGTTTTTGATCGATTCCGAAGCCAGTTTGAATGGGGTTGAAGCAGAGTCAATAAAACAATCCGCAGAACACCTTATGGCACCGACACCTGTCCAAGAGCATGCAACGGAGGTAACACCATGATTGCCGGATTAATACGCTGGTCGATTGCCAATCGGTTTTTGGTTTTACTGGCGACAGTATTTATAGCGGTACTGGGCATTTGGTCGGTAAAAACGACGGCAATTGATGCCCTGCCCGATTTATCGGATGTGCAAGTCATCATCCGCACCACCTACCCTGGCCAGGCGCCGCAAGTGGTCGAAAACCAGATTACTTACCCGCTGGCAACGACTATGTTATCGGTGCCCGGCGCAAAAACAGTGCGCGGTTTTTCCTTTTTTGGCGACAGCTTTGTCTATGTGCTGTTTGAAGATGGCACCGATATGTACTGGGCGCGTTCCAGAGTACTGGAATATCTCAATCAAGTACAAAGCCGTCTCCCCGAAACCGCAAAAACCAGCCTGGGGCCAGATGCCACCGGTGTCGGCTGGATTTATCAATATGCGCTGGTTGATAGAAGCGGTCAGCATGACTTGTCTGAACTGCGTTCGCTGCAGGACTGGTTTTTAAAATATGAACTAAAGACACTGCCCAATGTCGCCGAAGTCGCGACCGTCGGCGGCATGGTCAAGCAATATCAAGTCGTGCTCGATCCGATAAAACTGGCCAGCTTCGGCATCACTCATGAACAAGTCAGCGCAGCCATTAAAGACAACAACGCCGAAACCGGTGGCGCGGTTCTTGAGTTAGGCGAAGCCGAAATGATGGTCCGTGCCAGCGGTTATTTAAAGTCGTTAAGCGATTTTAAAAACATTTTCTTGAAATTGGCCGATGACGTGCCCGTGCTGTTGGGCGATGTCGCTACGATTCAACTCGGCCCGGAAATGCGTCGCGGCATCGTTGAACTTGATGGTGAAGGCGAAGCCGTGGGCGGCGTCATCATTCTTCGTTCCGGAAAAAACGCCAGAGAAACCATCGCTGCGGTTAATAACAAACTGGAGGAGCTCAAACCCAGTCTGCCCAAAGGCGTGGAAGTTGTGACCACTTATGACCGTAGCCAACTTATCGACCGGGCCGTAGATAACCTGACGCATAAATTGATAGAAGAATTTATTGTCGTGGCACTGGTATGCGCTGTGTTTCTCTGGCATTTACGTTCATCTCTGGTGGCAATCATAGCCTTGCCGCTGGGCGTGCTGACCTCTTTTGCGATCATGCGTTATCAAGGCATCAATGCCAACATCATGTCGCTGGGCGGTATCGCGATTGCAGTTGGAGCGATGGTCGATGCGGCGGTGGTGATGATTGAAAACGCCCACAAAAAAATCGAGAACTGGCAAAATGCGCATCCCGGCAAAGCTCTTAAAGGCGACGAGCATTGGCAAGTCATCACCGATGCGGCAGTTGAAGTCGGCCCGGCGCTGTTTTTTTCGCTGCTGATTATTACCTTGTCGTTTTTGCCGGTGTTTACGCTGGAAGCACAGGAGGGGCGACTGTTCAGCCCACTGGCGTTCACTAAAACTTATGCCATGGCTGCCTCAGCTGGACTTTCAATTACTTTGATCCCGATTTTGATGGGCTACTGGATACGCGGCAAACTACCCAGTGAAAACGACAACCCGCTCAATCGCTGGTTGATTAAGGCCTATCGACCCATTCTGGATGCGGTACTCAAACGCCCCAAATTCACTCTGCTTATTGCTGCATTGTTGTTTTCCACCACCCTCTGGCCGGTTAGTCACTTGGGCGGTGAATTTCTACCGCCGCTGGATGAAGGCGATTTACTATACATGCCCAGCGCTCTGCCGGGCTTATCTGCACGCAAAGCCAGCGAATTGCTGCAGCAAACCGATCGCATGATAAAAACCGTTCCCGAAGTGGCGCGAGTATTCGGCAAAGTAGGGCGCGCCGAAACAGCAACCGACCCCGCCCCGCTGGAAATGTTCGAAACTACCATTCAATTCAAGCCTCGTGATCAATGGCGCCCCGACATGACACCGGAAAAATTGATCGAAGCCCTGGACCATGCCGTCAAAGTACCTGGCCTGACCAACATCTGGATTCCACCAATACGCAATCGCATCGACATGTTGGCAACCGGCATCAAAAGCCCGATCGGCGTCAAAATTACCGGCACACACTTAGCTGACATCGATCTGATTGCCCAACGTGTCGAAAAGGTCGCCAAACAAGTACCTGGTGTGTCTTCGGCATTGGCCGAACGCCTGACCGGCGGACGTTATATCGATATTGATATTGATCGTGCTGCCGCTGCGCGCTTTGGCCTGAGCATTGCCGAACTGCAATCGGTAGTATCCGGCTTGATCGGCGGCGACAACATCGGTGAAACCGTTGAAGGTCTGGCCCGTTATCCAATCAACCTGCGTTATCCGCGCGAATGGCGTGACACGTTGGAACGGCTGCAGCAACTGCCTATCGTCACCTCAATGGGCAGCCAAATCACCCTGGGCACTGTGGCGCACATTCATGTCAGCGATGGCCCGCCAATGCTCAAAAGCGAAAACGCCCGCCCCAGCGGTTGGGTGTATATCGATGTGCGCGGCCGCGATCTGGCTTCAGTTGTCGACGACCTAAAAACCGCAGTCGCGCGTGACGTCAAACTGGAACCGGGCATCACATTGAGCTATTCCGGTCAATTCGAGTTTCTGGAGCGCGCCAATGCCCGTCTGACGCTGGTAGTCCCGGTAACAATGCTGATTATATTTGTGCTGCTTTATCTGACCTTTTCGCGACTGGACGAAGCCTTGCTGATCATGATTACCCTACCTTTTGCACTCACCGGCGGCGTATGGTTTCTGTACAT
>JABFRC010000320.1 GCA_013141375.1 Methylococcaceae bacterium
GATATACGCTTGTCCTTGCGTTGTGGCGGGCTCGAATAAATTGCCGGCAACATCCATGGAAACAGTCAAGGTGTCGCCTAATTTCTCGGGCAATTGCGCAATCATATTTAGTTTGTGCTTAGGTCCTTCATTGATAATTGCTAAATTAACGCGGTCAAACAACAAAGGCTTGGAGGGATTAAGTTCATCTTCCCAGCGAATTGTGCTGAGCAACACTTCATATTTACCGCCCTGCAACAACCATAGGGGCTGACCTTCATCCGCTTTCAATCCGACAATAGCAATTTCGCCGTTGGCCTGGCGTTTAACTGTCAGCTTTGCGCCGACCAGCGTCACCCAAGACGAGGGCAATAATTCTTGGGTTATAGCCAAATCAAGCAGATTAATGCCAAGACGAATTTCGCGAAACTCAATCGGCGGATTTTGCCCGGTCTGCGGTGAAAGCACCGCTAAATCCTTCAAAATCAACTCGGGACTAAATCCGCGAATATTGGCGCCCAATCGACCGATTCTGACTGGTGCGCCAATATTATCGGCTACCAGCACAGCCAAATTTGCCTTGTAATGCTCAACGCCGGTTAAAAACAGCCGCACAGCCGTAATGCCAATTGCCAGCGTCAGCAATGACCAGAAAATAATATGCCGGGAGGCGCGGGTAATATGATGGATCATGACAACAAGCTATTGCCTAACGCCGAATCAAAGTTAATGCAGCACAACATTGCTCAGCCCGTTTAGCCCTCAAAGCAGCACCACATCATATTGTTCCTGATTATATTCGGCTTCTGCCCTAAATTTAATGCGCACGCCCAAGAAGGCTTCCAGCTCGGCAAGCATATCGGCCTCCTCATCAAGCAGCATTTCCACCACTTCATTGGAGGCGAGCACCAGCAATTTCTTGACATTGTATTGCCTGACTTCGCGAATGATTTCTCTGAAAATCTCCAGACACATGGATTCCGGTGTTTTCAGTACGCCGCGTCCGCCACAGGTTTTGCAAGGCTCACATAGAATATGTTGCAGACTTTCACGGGTTCTTTTGCGCGTCATTTCAACCAAACCAAGCACCGACACTTCGGTAATGTTGGTTTTCGCGCGGTCTTTTTCCAGGTGTTTTTCTAAGGCTTTCAGTACCTGTTTTTTGTGTTCATCGCTCTGCATATCGATAAAATCGATAATAATGATACCGCCAAGATTTCTTAAGCGTAACTGCCGGGCAATGGTTTGTGCTGCTTCCAGGTTGGTTTTGAAGATGGTTTCTTCTAGATTGCGACCACCAACATAGCCGCCCGTATTCACATCCACTGTAGTCATCGATTCGGTTTGATCAAATACCAGATGTCCACCGGACTTTAAACCCACTTTACGCTCCAGTGCTTTTTGGATTTCATCCTCAACACTGTAAATATCAAACAACGGACATTCACCGCTGTAATGTTCAATTACCGGCACAATATCCGGCACAAAGATTTCGGCAAATTCAACAAGTCGTTGGAAGGTTTCGTTGGAATCGACTCGTACCCTCTCAATGCCTTCTTTATAGAGATCCCGCAAGGTCCTGACACTCAAGGGCAAGTCTTTATGAATAAACTCCATCGGCTTGGCACTGGCGATTTTGGCTGAAATTGATTCCCACAATTTCAATAAAAACAGCATATCGGCGATCAATATCGGCTCTTCTACACATTCAGCCGCTGTTCTGGCAATAAAGCCGCCGCATTCTTTTACGGTTCCGCCATTTCCGGTCGCCACCTCGCTTGTATTGACTTGGGATTCAGAAACTTGACTGAAATCTTCAGCCATATTCACCGATAATTCGACTGTTAACACCTCCCCAGAACGCTTTGGGGTGGAATGATCCTGCCTGAAGGTTTCCAGACAGTTTTTTAATCTGGCACGTTCTTCGGCACATTCGATACGTTGCGACACGCCCACAGTCTTGGCATAGGGCATATAAACCTGGAACCGGGAGGGTATAGAGATTTCCATGGTCAAGCGCGCACCCTTGCTGCCTAAGGGATCTTTTACCACCTGCACGACGATATGCTGACCTTCGTGAAGATAATGCTCAATATTTTCCGAGCCTTTTTGTTCCAGCTCACAACCCCGCAAGTCAGAAATATGCAAAAACGCGGAACGCGGCAAGCCAATGTCCACAAAAGCCGCTTGCATGCCCGGCAATACCCGGCAGACACGGCCTTTATAAATATTGCCCACCAGACCTATCTGGCGACCACGTTCGATAATGATTTCCTGCAACACACCGTTTTCAACCACGGCAACGCGGGTTTCAGGTGGGGTAACATTAATTAGGATTTCTTCGCTCATTTGAAAAACTCTATTCCTTGTTTTGCCAATAATTCAGCGGTTTCGAATAACGGCAGTCCAACTACTCCGGAAAAACTTCCTTTTAAGGATTCTACAAAAATTCCGCCTAAGCCCTGAATTGCGTAACTGCCTGCTTTATCAAGCGGCTCACCGGTATTCCAGTAAGCCACTATCTCGGTGTCTGTCAATTGTCTGAAAGTCACCTCTGTGACTGTCAAAGCCTGCCAATGCTGGTGCCCGCGCAAAGATAGCGCTGTCATCACCTGATGTGTTTGGCCGGAAAGCTGTCTTAGCATGGCAATTGCATCGTCTTGATTTCGAGGTTTACCCATAATTACATCACCGAGCACGACCGATGTATCAGCTGCCAGCACTGGCAAATTGCTGCGGCATTGTAGCGCACAGGCGGCTGATTTTTCAGCGGCCACTCGCTGAACATATTCTTTGGGTGATTCATTCGGCAATGGTGTTTCATCCAGATCGACCGGCTTTACCAGATACCGTACCTGAATTTGATCAAGCAATTCTCGTCGTCTGGGCGAGGCAGAGGCTAGAATGAGTTGCGCAGTCATTAGCGATGATAGGGGTGATTGTGCAAAATACTCCAGGCACGATAGAGCTGTTCGGCAACGACGATGCGCACTAAAGGATGCGGAAACGTCAGCTTAGACAAGCTCCATGATTCACGCGCCAATTCTTTGACAGAATCAGCCAAACCTTCCGGCCCGCCAATCAATAAGGCTACATGCTGACCACCTTCCAACCAACGCTGCATGGATTGGCTTAATTCCGGCGTCGTCCAGGGTTTGCCGGGGATGTCCAGACTGACAATATGCGCCCCTTGAGGAATTGCGCTGATCATCCGCTCGCCTTCGTCCCTGACAATTCTTGCAACATCGCTGTTCTTACCACGCTTACCCGGCGCGATTTCCTTCAGAATCAACTCGCACTCGCGCGGCAGTCGTTTGGCGTATTCTTCGTAGCCTTGCTGCACCCAGCTTGGCATACGGTTACCCACAGAAATAAGATGAATTTGCATGCGCAGCAGGATACAGAGAACAGGCTTGGCTTGCAATCTGAGCGCGGCCCATGCCGAAAAATTGACGTTAAATTCATTTTACATCCGCGACATGTGGATAAATCAGAGATTTTCACTCATGGCCCCGTTATTGCTTTAAAGTTTAAATAATACAGTCAAAGAGGAATTCGATCATGTTTCAGAATCACATTTACGCATTTTTGCTGCTGACATTGTGCTCATGCACCTGGAACCAACAGCCGGATAGTGGAGGCCCGTCAACACGGGAAGAAGCAGTGGGCATAGTCAGTACTATACATAGTGGAGTTCGGGACACAGAGCGCGGGTTTTATAATCTGTTGTATGGCTTGCGAGATGGTGTTGACAGCTTTGTTTATGACGCACAAAAAGACTATTATCAGGACTACCAAAAATAATTTTTCATTATTAAATTACCTTTAACCATCAACCTTTCTTAACACTATGAAAATTAAATCCAGCCTCTTAGGCGAACAGGTTATCGATCCAAACTCCATTATTCATTTTCCTAATGGTATTCCAGGTTTTGAGGATCAAACCCGCTTTAAGCTATTCCACCAAGAAAACAATCCAATCATCTTCTGGCTGCAATCACTGGATGACGAACTGCTGACATTTTCGGTCGCCTCCCCTGCTCTATTCAATATCAATTACAACTTGAGCTTGACTGATGAGGAAGAGAGTCTACTTGCACTGGACAATCCCGACGACATTATCGTATTGATTCTGCTTCATAAAGATGATGAAGACCAACACCAAAAACCTACCATCAAGGGCTCAATTAAGTCGCCACTGATTATTAACAGTGCCAAGCGCATAGGCTTCCAAAAAGTGCTTAATAATGTTGAGCAAAGCATCACTCTGGTCGAACACGGCAACGAAATTGACGTGTCTGAAGGTAAATAGCAGGCACTGCCTCTAAATAAAGTCGTTCGTGGTGAGCCCTTCGGCTACGCTCTGGAGAGCCATCTCGATCCACGAATGACTCAGGGTAAATGAAAAAAGTGGCAATCAACGCTCTACCAGCTTCCCCGACACACAGCACTTCAAAACTCTAAGCACCCAAGCCGCCCCTGTACAACCGTCAGAATTATCTGATGAGACCCAATTTACCTTTCTATGTTCGCCAGCGCACTGACGGTGATTAGTTTTGCATGTATTTTGGTGTCCAAGTGATGACTGACAAGTCTCAGCCGCCGCTTAAGCCATGTCCATTTCGGCATGGCCACACCAAGGTAAATGGAGAAGATCATGAACAAAGATCAAATCAAAGGTCGGGTCGACGAAGCCAAAGGTAAAGTCAAAGAAGCCGCTGGCGTCCTACTTGACGACAATGCGCTGAAAGTTGAAGGCAACGTACAAAAAAACATTGGCAAAGTTCAAGCAGGATTTGGCGATCTTAAAAAAGATTTGAAAGACAGTCTTTAAAGCCAATTTGCAATCTGACTTAAAAAGTACGAGTTCCTTTAAGACCTTATTTTTTACCCAGACATTCGAAGCCATACCCAATGACAACATTGAGTTAGCTCGCCTTTTGAAACAGCACACCCTATTTGCAACCTCGCCCAGGAGGCCTAAGTGAAATACATTACTAAATTAACACCCGAAGAAAAAACAACCCTGACCGAAGCTTACCAAAATCACCCATGTGCGCGTGTTCGTCTGCGCGCACATGCGCTTTTGCTAAACAATCGTGGATTTCTGGTGATTCGAATTCGCGATCTCTTCAGTGTCAGGCATCAAACAGTCAGCGCATGGCTCAATGCCTGGGAATCGGAAGGAATCATTGGTTTGTATGACCAACCTCGCAGCGGCAGACCGCAAATTCTCACTCCCGAAGAACAAGAACGCTTCCTTGCCTATGCTAAAGAAAAACCGCGCCAAACCAAAGCTGCAGCCGCTAGGGTTGAGCAGGAAACCGGCAAGCAAGCCAGCATTGATACTTATAACCGGATAATCAGAAATCAAGCACGCGCTGAATCTGCCCTTGCTTAAACATTTTGCCATTTTATGGCCAATACGGAGTAACACACATGCTTGAAAGTTTAGCGATCATCTTAATAATTCTTTGGATACTGGGATTAGTGTCTTCTTACACCATGGGTGGGTTTATTCACATTTTGTTAGTTATCGCCCTTGTCGTGGTTGTGTTACGCGTGATCCAAGGTCGACGTGTACTTTAAAACACGTTTAGTTACATCCAGGAGAAATCTATGAGTTCAATAAAAGTCGTTGCCCTTTTACTGCTTATTGCTGGCACATTAGGGCTGGTTTACGGTCAATTCAGTTATACCAAAGAAACCCAGCAAGCCAAGATTGGCCCGTTAGAGTTGTCAGTTAAAGAATCCGAAACGGTCAATATTCCGGTGTGGGCTGGCATTGCCGCGATAATTGCTGGCGGCGGCTTACTATTCATCGGCGGACAGAAAATCTAGCTTTTGATTCATGTCATGATTAAAGAGACGTTCATTATTGGTGCGACCGAGGAAACCCACAAAACACATCGCAAAGCTGCGTTATATGCAATTTTGGGTGATCTGCTGTTTATTGTGTTGCCTCTGGTCGTGATTTCCATCGTCGATGTGAGTGTCGGACGATCGTTGTTTGCCATTATTGAATCGCCGGAATTGTCCTTCGGGTCTGCGGTGCTGTTCGGACAAACCATTATTAAAGTGGTTTCCGGGTTTGCGCATACCAAACCCTCCGGCGCTGAGCAGCCCGTTTTTATTATTGCGCTGATTATTGTGTTTGGCCTGGTGCCGTCACTGGTGGTATTGGCATTGCTGCTGAGCATCAGCCCTATCCCCCATGAGTTACAACTGGCTCAGGCCTGCATTTTTGCGCTGGGCATCTTCACTTTCTTGTTATTTGGCGTCAATGGGCATGCGCTTTCACTCCGCTTTGGTGGCAAACAACTGGATAGACATAACGATTTGCCGTCATCAAAATAAGTGATTGTTTGCCTTAACTTATCTAACGCTATTTACCCATAGAAATGTCACAACTCCCTTGCTATTTCTATGGTATAAGATTCGCTAGCGTTTGCTTTGTAAGATTTTTTTGCATCGCGTTCCTCTGCTTTTTCGACCATTTTTTACTTGTCCCGAGCACATGACATGGCCACTAAGCTTCCCGCCGATCATTCACCACTTCAAAATCAATTGCTGGCCGCGTTACCTAACGAGGTCTTCGATCGACTGGCTCAACACCTTGAATTAGTCCCCATGCCATTGGGACAGGTGCTTTATGAATCCGGCAGCCCAATGCTCTATACCTACTTTCCCACATCGGCTATTGCCTGCTTGCATTATGTGCTGGAAAACGGCGCTTCCCTGGAAATTGCGGGCGTAGGTAGAGAAGGTATCGTTGGTATTTCTGCTTTCCTAGGCGGCAACAGTACGCCAAGTTTTACCACCGTTTTCTACGGCGGCTATGGCTATCGGCTCAAAGCCAGATTGATCATTGAAGAATTCGAACGGGCGGGTGCTTTGATGCATCTTTTACTTAGATATACCCAGGCCTTAATGACCCAGGTATCTCAATCTGCGTTCTGCAATCGCCATCATTCCATTGAGCAACAACTATCCCGCTGGCTGTTGATCAACCTGGATCGAGTGCCCACGAATGAATTAACCATCACTCAAGAACTCATTTCCACCATGCTTGGCGTGCGCCGCGAAGGCATTACCGATGCCGCCGGCAATTTGCAGCGTGCCGGATTAATAAAATATCGACGCGGACACATCTCGGTAATTGACAGAGTAGGCCTGGAGTCCACGGCATGTGAGTGCTATCACGTCGTTAAAAAGGAATTTGATCGACTGCTTTGCAGTTCACCAGCACCACACACGCATTTACAGGCAGTGTCTGCAGGCGATAATGAATCGATGATTCTCCGTGAGATTGGCGTATAAGTACTTAAGGTCTTATATAAAAGCGTGTTTTCACCCCAGAGTCCCCTTTATTATTTCCGCCAGCATAACTGACTGCGGCCCTCTTTTAACAACGTCGATATAGCGACCCATGATTGATATCTTACCCATGCACACCGATGGACAATTAAGGCACCAACGCATTAGACAGCATCTGGCAAACTTGTCAGCTACATCGGCTGCTGTCAATGTTGTGCTATGGGAGCAAATGGCCGCTCAAATCATTTCAATTGTGGGTGAAGGCGGATTCAAATCATTATTTGCAAGAAGTGTATTTTTAAGCCAAAAAACCTTTCCCTGGCTAAACACCGATAAGTTACCAACTAATCCGGAGCATCGCTTCGCCGATTTACAACTGAATCTGGAACAACAGCCCATTGAAGTCAGCGAAGAAGCCAATTGCCTGCTGCTGATCAATTTCACTGACATATTGGCCTCTCTGATCGGCGAACAGTTAACCTGCAGCCTATTACGTTCAGCCTGGTGCATTAATGCGTCCGACAAGGAATTAACAAATGAACAATAAGGTAAGCATACGTCGCCTTAAAACGGGCGTACCTGGGCTGGACAACCTGTTGGGCGGTGGCCTGTCGGAATTCTCGTTCAATCTGATTGCAGGCACACCAGGCAGCGGCAAAACCACGCTCGCGCATCAAATCATGTTTTCATTGGCAGGCCCAAACAATCGGGCGATGTTTTTTACGGTACTTGGCGAACCGGCATTAAAAATGCTCCGTTACCAACAGCAATTTCCTTTTTTTGATATCAATAAGGTTAATGATTCGATTCGCTTCGTCAATCTGTCGGCTGATTTGCTGGAAGACGATTTTGAAAAACTACTCTCCCGAATTGACCACGAAGTCAGTACCTATGCACCCAGCCTGGTATTTGTCGATTCCTTTAGATCTGTTGTAGAGACAAACAAACATAAGCGACAAGGCATCACCGATCTGCAGCGTTTTATTCAGCAATTAGGCATGCAAATGACCAGCTGGCAGGCAACAACTTTTTTAATCGGCGAATACCTGACTCCTGAATCCGAATCCAGCCCGGTATTTACCGTTGCCGACGGCATCCTCTGGCTGACCCAAAACTTGTATCGCGACTCAATGGTGCGCAAAATGCAGGTCGTCAAAATGCGTGGTCAGGCGCACGTGCCGGGCTTACATACCTTTCGTATTGGTGATGAAGGCATTCAGGTATATCCGCGCGCCATTATCGAATGGGGTAACGATGCAGGAACCACCGTCAATTTACCCCAAAACGAACAACGCTTAGCTATGGGCATACCTGCGCTGGATGAGATGCTGGGTGGCGGTTTGCCACTCGGCTATGCCTTACTATTGGTAGGTCCGTCCGGTTCTGGCAAAACCATCTTTGCCACTGAATTTCTCGCCGAAGGCGTGCGACGCGGTGAACCGGGAGTCATTGCCGCCTTTGAAAAAAGCCCCATGCAATTGCTTAACAATACCCTATCTCCGCTGATTAAGGCCGGCAGTATTGGCGTCATCAATACCCGCGCTTTAGATTTGTCGATTGACCAAATCTTGCATGACTTAATTGAAATGATTGTGCGTATGCAGGCAAAGCGTGTAGTCATTGACTCCTTGTCCGGCTTTGCGCTGGCCCTGGCCCCTGAATTTAGCGAGGATTTTCGCGGCTCTTTATATCGCATGATTACTCAGTTGACGAATATGGGCGTTACCGTATTAATGACTTCCGAACTGGAAGACAGGTACACCGATTTGCGCTTTAGCCCGTTTGGCAGTGCTTTTCTTGCCGATGCCATTATCGTTCAGCGTTATATTGAAATTGAAGGTCAGTTCAAACGCGTATTGTCGGTGGTTAAAGTGCGGGGTAGTAAACATAGTAAAGATATCCGCTTATTTGATATCACTGAGGAAGGCATTGTCATTGGCGCCACCTTATATGGCTACAACGGCATCATGTCGGGCCATCCCTCTGTCTGTCCATAGACAAGCGCACCCTGAAGGCAGCCTATGAACTCACCCATCGATAACGATCCAACTACGCCAAGCGAGTCTGGCCCCGAAGGCGAGGAAAGGCGCCTGATCAGCCGGACAAACGTCCGGCGGCAAAGTGATAGGCGGCTTAATGATGTTAAAGCCTCGGTGCTGATCCGTGAACACATGGTTATTGATAGAGAATCAGCCGCCGATATTCGTGAAGAACTCAGTACCACGCGCGAGCATATACTCAGGGAAACCGAGCTCTTACAAGAAGCCGCGCGCGAGGACTCAAGACGTTTACAACAAGCCAATGAAAAATTGATTATTGCGGCTATCGAAGCGCAATCCCTGAGCGAGCAACTGCAATTCACCCAGACGCAAATGGAAATTGCCAAGACTGAAGCTGAAAAGGCTAACTTGGCGAAAAGTCGATTTCTCTCCAGCATGAGCCACGAATTACGCACCCCGCTGAATGCGATTCTAGGTTTTGCGCAGTTGCTGGAAACCGGCGCATCAACACTGTCGGCCAGCCAGCAATCATGGTTAAAACAAATCCTCAAATCGGGTTGGTATTTACTGGATCTGATCAATGAAATTCTTGATCTTTCCTTGATTGAATCCAGCAAGCTGGCTATTTCGAATGAATCACTGTCCTTAATTGATGTCATTCTCGATTGCCAGGCTGTTTTTGAACCCAAATTGCAACAACGCAACATCAAATTATCTATTCTCCCCTTTAATGAAAACTCGTTTGTCTTTGCTGATCGGAGGCGCGTTAAGCAGGCCCTGATCAATCTGCTGTCGAATGCGATCAAGTACAACTCGGAACCTGGTTCTATTGAAATCAAGCCCACTACGACCTCATTAAATCGGCTACGCATTAGCATCAAAGACACGGGATTGGGGTTATCAGAAGAACAACTGTCGAAGCTATTTCAACCCTTCGTTCGACTCGGCCAGGAAAATAGCGATGTTGAAGGCACGGGGATCGGCCTGGTCGTCACCAAACATTTAGTCGAATTAATGGGCGGCACAATCGGGGTCATCAGCCATGTCGGCCAGGGCAGCGAATTCTGGATTGAGTTGATAAGGGACGACGCCTCGCAATTGATCAATAGCCATGATGTGCTTTATGAATGTATCTCGCACAACGAAAACAAAGAAATCATCCGCACTTTACTGTATGTAGAAGATAACCCTGCCAGTCTGATGCTGGTCGAACAAATCATACAAAGTCATCCACAGCTACGATTGTTATGTGCTCGCGATGGCTATCTTGGTATCGCACTTGCCAGAACCCATCTGCCGGATATCATATTATTAGACATCAACCTACCCGGCCTGAGTGGCAACCATGTTATGAAAATTTTACGACTGGATCCGGTCACAGCTCATATCCCCATAGTTGCCCTGAGCGCAAATGCCCAGCCCGATGCTATGGCCAAAGGGCTTACATCAGGATTTTTCAGTTATATCAGTAAACCCATCAAAATTAATGAGTTGATGAATACCATCAACGAAGCGCTGGCCTTGGCCGCAAACAAAGTGGACCAATAAATAATGATTTCCAAAGACGACATACTTAACGCTTCTATTCTGATCGTTGATGATCAGTCATCGAATGTGTTTTTACTCGAAGAACTGCTGCGCAGCGAAGGCTATCGATGTCTCTCTTCAACAACCGACCCTTTTGCCGTTGTCGAACTGCATCGTTCAAATCGTTACGATCTAATTTTGCTTGATTTAATGATGCCGGGGCTGAATGGTTTTCAAATTATGGAACTACTTAAGGAGATCGAAAACGATAGTTATCTGCCCGTGCTGGTGATCACCGCCCAACCGGATCACAAATTACGCGCCTTAAGCGCGGGTGCCAAAGACTTCGTATCCAAGCCGTTTGATCTGGTAGAAGTGCAAACCCGCATTCGTAACATGTTGGAAGTGCGTCTGCTGTATAAAAAACTAGATAATTACAACAAAGAACTCGAACAAACAGTGCTGGAGCGCACAGCCGAGTTGCGTGACAGTGAGGCCCGTTTTCGTCGGCTCTCTGAATTATCGTCGGACTGGTTTTGGGAACAAGATGAAAACAATCATTTCACTCTAATCAATGGGCCGGTTTTAGACATGCTTGGCATTGCAATGGACGGCCAGTGGGATGCCTCAAATGACGGCTGGAAACAGGACGAGCGCGAGCAACTGAAAGAACACATCAGCATGCGTGATGCTTTTCTTGACTTCGTTTATAGCCGGTCCCATCCCGATGGTTCAATCAGCTTTCTAATGGTCAGCGCTGAACCCATGTTTGATGACTCCGGGAGATATATCGGTTATCGCGGCACCGGCAAAGATGTCACCGAGTCAATCGGTATATTGGAGCCATCGACCGAATAAACGTATTGGTTCGTTGCCGCACCGAATTGCTCCTCATCAAGCTGTATTCTTCTGATTAAGCGCTGGCGATTGATTAATCCAGCGCTGTACCCATGGCAACAAGTCATGTCTTAATGCTAATCAGGAGTCCATCATGAATAAAGATCAAGTAAAAGGCCGCATTCAGGAAGCCAAAGGTAAACTCAAAGAAGTGACCGGAAATATTTTGGACGATGACGAATTGGAACTGGAAGGCAATATCCAAAAAAACGTCGGGCAAGCTCGTTCTAGCTTTGGTGATCTGAAAGCTGAAATCAAAAAAAACAACCAATAATGTTCAAGCTGGCGACTGCATTGCCTGCCGCCAATCAATCTAAAAATCACCCACAGGATACGAGTATGAAATTATTTAACATGACACAAATCGGCTTATTAACCGCAATCGTTTTAGGCCTATGTTCATTTGGAGCGACTGCTGAAGAAAGTCATACAGCGTTAGCACTTAAACATGCTGAAGTAGCCGCCAAAGCAACAGACGGCAAAACTATTGCCGAACATGCAGAAACAGCAAGAACTCATGCCAAAGTGTCTGAAGAGCATGTCGCTAACGGCATTAAAAAGCTGGATGAAGCTATTGAACAAGGCAAATTGGGTCATACAGAACCCGCAAAGAAAGCTGCTGAAGAAGCCGTAACACATTTAAAAAAGGCGCAATAGCCTAAGGACTGAAAGGGCATACTGCATTAAGTAGTATGCCCTTTTATCTATCCACTTAACTTTAAATCTAGTCAAAATTCGCTCAATAAGCTCTATTGATATGAAGTTGCTCTGAAAAACTTTGGGTTAACAGAAAGATTGGTGCGTTGATTAGTACAAAACCAAATGTCATGAAATTCTTTGATATAAGCGATTTTATGTTAACTGCTTCTATATTTCAGTTGATAACATCAATCATCAATGTTCTAGGGCCGTATACTCAAACTGAAATCGCATCAATCAAATTAAAAATATCTGTCGATTGCATCAGGGAATAATATCTTCACATCCTCTGTAGATGGTCAAGCTGGCTTGGTTTGTGGTTTCAAACATTAGTTATCTGTTTTAAGTTTTTGAGTTTCTAGTGTGTTTCGTCGTAATCAAATGATGGTTTTATTCCGAATTTTTACGAATGTTTTTTAAATGGAGGTACTTAAATATGCGTATTTTTAATAAAACGCTTTTGACTTTTTGTGTGATTGTTTTTTCTAGTATCAGCAATGCCGCATTAGTCACTACTAATGGCACTGACTTTTCTTTTACCTACGATGATTTACTGATCGGACGATTTGGAACGCCCAATATAACGGGTAATTCACTATTTTTCGTACCAACAAACCATTCGCTAGTTCAAGAGAATTTAAGTGGCAGCAAGCTTTTGAAAAGTAATTTCACCGTTACTATTAATTCACTTCAAGGTAGTAAAATTGACTTTGTGGCGTTAAATGAAAATGGTAAATATTTACTTGAAGGCGAAAAAGCCGGTATTTCGTTAAAAGGTGCATTAACTGCGATTGATGCATTCGATCCATTTTCAGGCTATGAGAGCGAAATAGCGCCTGTGGCGCCTTTTGAGCAAACCGAGTTTGATGGGCCTCTGGGTCAATGGGAAGCCAGTACCTTGCTTGATTTGCCTGATACTACGTCGGTAATTGTTTCAATTGAAAACATTCTGCGTGCGAAAATATTTAGTGGCAATGTGGGTGATGAGCTCGCTTTAATTGAAACTAAATTTCTGGGCATATTTGTCGGCGACCTGCCTATTAATACAAACGTAGAAGTTTCAAGAGTTCCACTACCACAAGCGGTTTGGTTATTTGGCGCAGGTATGTTCGGACTGCTTTCAATATCAAAACGTAAAAGATTTATTTAGATTCACTCTCTCCTTCCTACTCCAAGCCCTGACTATTCAAAAATAGTCAGGGCTTTTTTTTGACTTACTTTTTATCTGAGCTTGCAACCAGATGTGTTTCCATCAGTTTTTTTAACTAGCAGCTCAGAGTTTTTTGGTCGCGGTTTAAACATCCAAGCAAGCGGTAAGAGCAAATATATCGTTCGCATTGAGTTTACTAAACTCATTGTCTTTGTTAGCGGAGAGCTTTGTTGGGCAGGTTGACCATCGTTTGCTTTACAAGTCTGGTGTTTGCTCACTTCGCCAATGATAAAACCGACACCGCTCGTCAAGAGCAAAGTAGCCGGTGCAGTCAATTGTTGATGGATTTTATTAGCCAACGTAACAAGTTTTAAACCAAGGGTATGCCTGCGATGCAATACCTGTTGCTCTGCCTCTCTAATTTGGACTCTCAGAGACTTTGTCATAGCATTGATTACGAAACCGGTGGTTTAGGTTGAAGACTATTGAGCGTTGCCGGAAATTGCAGAAAAAAACTTTTGCGACGTATCGCACCATAAAGAACCAAAACCAGCAGTAAATTAACTGCAACAGCCAGCAAAATCGCACTGCTTGCCAACACACCCTGCTCGATCAGCGCAAATACAGCCGCCGTCATCAACCCGAGCCAGGCACAACTGAGCATGCCGACGATCATCATTCCGGATATGAGCATCGATACCAGGCTTTCGCCTGCTTGCCGCGTTTCCAATGCAGCCAGCTGTAAATGATCATGACCTAAGCCTTGCAGTTCCTGCCAAAGCATACTGACATCATCGATAACACTGGAATTTTCCAGCGCTTTGGATTGCTCAGGAATACTGGCTTTTTCAAGTAGCTGCTCTGGAGGATAATTTTCAAATTGTTTAGGTCCCTCATCGGCTAGACCGAAAGGCGTCATGATACTTAACATACTAACCGCTCTTAACAATGGGACGTCTTAACAGAAAACCGGCTACTCCAAGTGCCAGTAGTACCCATGTTGTGGGTTCCGGAACATTGCCACCATTACCTCCACCACCAATCACTGGTGCATAGGGGAGAATGTTTACAGCCGTTATGCCTTCCGCTGTCGTTGTCACATCAAGACCACCGCTCAAACTTGAACTGTTAGCCAGAGCGCCTGAACAGTTACCGGAAAGGCTGTTTTGAATCAACGCCACTGCACCGGTACTTGCCAAAGCCCGCCCGCAATCATTCGTTGCTGTGGCATTCATACTAATACTGGACAAGGCTAGAATGTTGCCGATGAATGTCGTGTTGCTATCAAGGGTTGCTGAGCTACCTACATTCCAAAATACCCCAGCACCCGCACCGGTATTGATCAGGTTTACAACCGAATTCGGTGAAGTAATAAGCGTGCTTGTCATCTGAAATATCCAGGCAGCATTGGCATTACCCTGACCATCTAGCGTAAGTGCTCCCGATAAATTGGTCGTGCCCGCAGGCACAGTGTACACACCAGGCAACAGCGACAGTCCGACGAGATCGGCAGACAGTAAGGTACCGGGGCCCAAAGAACCCAAATTCGTTATCGCGGTGGTCAGTTGCGCCTGCCCGGACTGTGCGAGTGCTGTTCCTGAATGAACCTGCCCGCCTGTTACTTGCGGATCAGATACGGCAACTCCGGGGGCAGAAAGGAAGCCGGTAATGGCATTAGCACCACCGCTTGACCAGTCACCCACATTGCCGACGATAACGCTCGTTGCTACATTCGTCACTGTTGAAGCACCCAACACCGTAAAGCTTGCCAGATCTGATCCAAGTAATGGCATCGCTGATGCCTGAGAAATGCCATATACAATGACAACAACCGCTGAGATCTTTATTGAACCTCGCGCCGTGGTTTTCTTTGTATTCGTATTTAAATGATTACACATAGATACTCCCCAAAATGGGACAGTGATATAGCAGGAATTTCCTTAACAACTGCGAACCCATAGCCGGGTTCGCAATCACTTAATAATCTAAGCAAACATAGTTGGTTACTGCTGCGATGCTTAGCGACTACTTATTAATCGACTCAAAATAAATCCAGCAGCAGCTGCAATCCCTAGTGATGAAATCGGATTGTTATGGACATAGTTACGACAATCCTCAAGCATTTGTTGCTCGGCATTTTTAAACTGCTCACCTTTTTCACCCAGTGCATCAACCGCCTGAGTCGTCACATTGGTGATGACATCAACGGCTTCATGCGCGGATTGGGAGGCTTTTTGAATCGTATCCATATTCGTATCCTCAGTATTTAACGTATCGGCGGCGATTTTAGTCATGATGCAACTCGCTTAGCGACGATTTAAAAGACGACTTAATAAAAACCCTACCGCCACCCCGATACCCAAGGTGGATATAGGATTCTGGCTGATATAACCGCGACAATCCTTAACCAGTCGTTGTTCGACATTTTTGAATTGCTCGCCTCGTTCACTCAAGGTGTCTACGGCTTGTCGACCGGCATCAGCGACCTTGTCGTAGGCATCGTGCGCAGAGCTGGTAACTTTATCTAAAGTAGTCATGAGAGTGTCCTTGTCTATTTAAGACGCATGTCGTTTTTGACTGATTTAACGCCGCCTACACTGCGAGCGACTTGCACGGCTTTGTTGGTATCGGCAACCGAATTTACAAAACCACTCAATTGCACAACGCCTTTAAAGGTTTCGACATTAATCTCGGCGGAACTTAATGAGTCTTCATGCAGAATGGCTGCTTTAACCTTGCTGGTTATCACGCTGTCATCAACATATTCACCAGTACCTTCGTGAGTTTTGGTTGATGCACAACCCGCTGCAGTCAATAAAGCCAGCGATACAACAAATGCAGATAGAAATTTATTAGGGGTTTTCATGGTGGTTCTCCAGAGGGGTACGTTAAAAAGCAAATTGGGCTCTACCGTGTGTTATTCCAGATCTGACGTTTGGTCAGAAAAGAACAGCGCCAAAACCTTGAAGGTACTGTAAGCAAAAATGCGATCGGGGTCGGTACGCTAGCGAACATACAACTCAAGTTGATGACAATCGATGTGCTTTCTGAAGATCCAACAGTTAACGCGCTCAAAAGGATTAAAGAAAATAAACGTATAATCGGCTAACTAGACAGCCAAAATCTTATACATATCAAGATGAATTCACTCGCCAAACTCCATGCTGATATTGACTCACGCGTAGCAGCCATCCGTGAAGACAATCCCGATTGGCTTTGCCGCATGGGCTGCGATGGCTGTTGTCATAGGCTCGCTGAAATCCCCAAACTCACGACTGAAGAATGGAATTGGCTCCAAAAAGGTTTAGCCGCCCTGCCCCAGGCAGTCCGTCGAGATATCGGCGAGAAAATCACCGCACTGACCGAGCAAATATCACGCCCCATCGTTTGTCCAATGTTGGATCTAACAGCGGGAGCCTGCCGGATTTATAACCACCGTCCGATTGCGTGTAGAACTTATGGTTTCTATGTCCAGCGCGACAAAGGTCTTTACTGTAAGGACATTGAGGCGCAAGTAGCCAAGGGTGAATGGGCCGAAGTGGTCTGGGGTAATCAAGATGCAATTGACCACCGTCTAGGCAAACTGGGTGATGCCCGCGAACTCACGGAATGGTTTGCGTCTTGGAAAGAAAGCGGGGGCATAGTGTGAACTTGTACTATCAACCAAAATATATCGACTTAAGCATCCAACTTAACAAGTAGAGTTAACAACATGACTAAACATCGGCTGATCAGGCAATTTTGTACCGCACATGAAACCTCCTACCGGCTATCGGAGCTGGCACCGATAGCGGTTGAAGATAATACGAAGTTTTCGGGCCCCTCTGTGTTAATTGATACCTGCGTTAAATATCAGGAATTTCTAGGCTTCGGAGGCGCTTTCACAGAAGCCGCCTCCGTCACCTTGGATAAAATGCCGACACATTTACGGCAAGAAATTATGGAGGCCTATTTCTCTCCAACTATCGGCAATGCCTATACCTTATGCCGCACCCACATCAACAGCTGCGATTTTTCGCTGGGGAACTATGCCTATACAGAGGTAGACGGCGATGTGGAGCTTAAACATTTCAGTATTGAACGCGACAAACAATCGCTCATTCCGATGATTCACGAGGCCATTAAATTGTCTGGTGGCCAATTAAAACTTTTCGCTTCGCCCTGGAGCCCGCCGGCATGGATGAAAACCAACGGCATGATGAATAACGGCGGCAAACTTAAGTCGGAATATCGTCAAGCCTGGGCCGATTATTACGTCCGCTACATTCAAGAATACGAGCGGGAAGGCATAGCGATTTGGGGACTGACGGTACAGAACGAGCCGGAAGCCACACAATCTTGGGATTCTTGTCTGTACTCAGCTGAAGAAGAACGGGATTTTGTTAAGTCTTTTCTGGGGCCAAGCCTACATGCTGCCGGCCTTAGCGATACCAAAGTGGTCATCTGGGATCACAACCGCGACCAGTTGTTTGAACGCGCCAAAATTGTTCTGGATGATCCGGATGCCGCGCACTTTGTCTGGGGCACAGGTTTCCATTGGTATTGCGGAGAGCACTTCGACAATGTGCAACTGACTCATGACGCCTATCCCGATAAACACCTTATTTTCACCGAAGGTTGCCAGGAAGGCGGGCCGCATCTGGGTTCCTGGGATACCGGCGAGCGTTATGCTCACTCGATTATTAATGACCTAAATCGCTGGACGGAAGCCTGGGTAGACTGGAATCTGGTGTTGGATGAAACCGGCGGCCCCAACCATGTCAACAATTTATGCAGTGCGCCCATCATTGCAGACACCAAAACGGGCGAAATACTTTATCAAAGCTCTTATTACTATATTGGCCACTTCTCCCGATTCATCCGACCAGGTGCCATCCGTGTGGCCTGCGCCAAATCGCTGGACAACCTCGAAACCACGGCATTTTTGAATACTGATGGCACAGTGGCTGTCGTGGTCTTAAACCGCAGCGAACAGGCAATAGAATTTGTTTTAAAAAGCCGGGAATTACAGGCGGAAACTTCTATTCCCGCGCGTAGCATTAAGACTTATATATTTTAAAAATGGTTGATAATCGGCATCTTTGGCTTAGTAGCCTTAAAAAGAAAAGGGTTTGCAGTGATTACTGCAAACCCTTGGGTTTTTAATTCAAAAGATAGATCAAACGATCAGTTAAATTACCTCGTTCACATCCAGTTTCTAACTACGCAATTGCCAGCAGGTTAGCGGTTACTGCACTTGCTCCGATTGCCGTCACACCGGTGACGCCGACCAGTTCAATCACAGTATCACTACTGCCTTGTTGAAAGACAATGCTTGCATCAGCCGAGCCATTGCTATCGCTATCATAAGCAAAGGCAACCGTGTCGCCTGCTGTTGTGATATTGCCGGCCAAATAGGTTAGTACATCCGCCAGGCTGGCTTGGTTGATAACCAGCGCCGTTGCATAAGTATTTGCATCGTCAAAGGTGATGATGCCATTGGTAATTGCATGTGCTTTGATGCTGCCACTGTCCGTGCCGTCAGTACCGGTTGTTGTTGCGGCAACGGTAGCTGTCCCTTGAAGATTAAGCAGGTCGGACTGATTGATGCCATCGGCTTTCAGAAAGCCGGTGATTTTGTCACTGGCTGCAGCAGTCGAATCGCCATCGGCTACCACGAAGTTAATCAAGGCAGTCGCTGTGGTGCTATTGGTATGCACTACTGAAACAGTATCTGCCCCTATTCCGGCATTGATGGTGATAGCACCTGACGTAGTGGCCAATAAATTACCGAGCGTCACCGATATTTTGTCTGCGCCAGCCCCCGTGCCCACTGTAAAGTTAGCGGCGGCACCCGCTTGACCTACCCAGGATGAAGCTGTCACTGAAACTTCGTCAGCGCCGGAACCGGTACTGATATAAACGGTATCAGAGCCAACACCTTGTCCGGCAACCATTGAAACGATTTTGGCGGCACCGGTATAGGAGGCAAGGTCGATCAACTGGGTGGCATCGTCAGCCGTGGTGCCTGTGGTAATCGTTACGCCATTGGTTTTGAAATTGGTATCAAAATAGCCACCGGAAGTCAGTGACAGTGAATTGGTATTCACCAAGGTTAATTTTTCAATATTCGTCAGATGTTGAAAATTAGCGTCAGCGAAGGCTGCATCTGCTGCGGTAAAGTTCAATGTATCGATACCCGCACCTCCGTCAATTTTAAGATTGGCGGCTGCATTATTGATGTTATTGATAGCAATCAGACTGCTTGTAATGATATCAACTCCGGAACCGGCATTGTAAGTAACGAAGTCGCTGGCAACCCCGGCTACTGCGGCTAAAGCCGTTTCGATAGTGTCGTCATTTGCGGTCGCTGTAATTGCAGAGCCCTTGATGACTTCGCCTTCAATACGCAACGCGGCAGTTCCGGAAAGCGTGTTGCTTACGGTCACCGCTTTGGCTGTGTTGTCCAAAATCAAGTTCACTGCATAGGCGCCTGCCAAGTTAATGGCAGTTAAATCGGTAGCTGCGGCAAAGCTGACCTTATTAGCTGCGGCGTTGTTTTCATCGACGTTGCCAGATGAAGAGGTGATGTTTAATGTTTCAAAGCCATTTATAGTTGCTGCAAGCACATCCGCCGAACTGCTTATGGTGGCATTTTTCAAGGTAAGCGATAGCACATCACTGCCGCCCGTCGGGGTGACTAATGAGTAGGTGACGGCAGACTGGTCGCTGGTGACGGTAATAGCTGTGGCCTGGGTTGTGCTTAACGCGGTAAAGCCGCCGCCAGCGCTGGTGATTAAGGTGGTTGTACCGGTAAAACCATCTACTGCGATGGTACTCGCCGAGGTGTTATTGAGGACTTCAAATCCGGTATAAACCGCTCTTTTTTCAGACGAATTAACATCCGTTGCGACTGCAATAATCAAAGTATCGTTACCTTCACCCCCAGAAACAGCACCGGCTGTGGTAGTGGCAACTGC
This sequence comes from Methylococcaceae bacterium, assembly GCA_013141375.1. Taxonomy (GTDB): domain Bacteria; phylum Pseudomonadota; class Gammaproteobacteria; order Methylococcales; family Methylomonadaceae; genus JABFRC01. The sequence goes on from JABFRC010000320.1 coordinate 20,529, forward strand.
CGCTGTCGTGACAATATCGTTGCCAGCGCCCAACGTTGCAGTCGTTATCGCGGTATTGAGCGTGACGGTATCAATGCCGGTAGACCCCAAAAAGGTTGTTGCATTGCTGCCAACGTTGTCGGCAGTGAAAGCCCCGGCGGAACCGGAGGCATCAATCACTTTAAATGCTGCAGTCGATAGTCCCGATAAGCTGACATCGCCGGCACCTTTAACTATGAGAGACGATGTTGCCGCGTAATCTGCAGCCAGTGTAGCTGTCAGAGCTGTCGTTGCATTGATGGTTAATGAAGTAACAGATGTGCCTGTGGCGACATTGATAGTTCCCACTGAATTGTATGCACCACTGGAATTGATGGTCACTGACCCTGGCGTGCCATTGGAAGACGTTACATTGCCGCCGAGTGTGC
>JABFRC010000166.1 GCA_013141375.1 Methylococcaceae bacterium
GTATTATCGCAGGTCTTGGTAATGATATTTTATATGGCGGCGATCTAATCAACATCGAAGATCTGGCTGATTTTATTGATTTCGGCGGGGCGACTGATGATGGCAGCTATGGCGATTTTTTATCAGCTGGTATGGGTGATGATACCCTGATTGGTAGCGCTCAAAGCGATGCCTTGATGGGCGGTGAAGGTGACGATTTAATGATCGGTGGCGCGGGGCATGATGTCTTGTTTGGTGATGCAACCTACCAAACTCCGGGAAGTGATTGGACAGTAGGAGGAGCAAATCAAGCCTATCCGGCAGCAGATGAAACATCACCTATCTGGGGTAGTGGAATAGGACTGGATCAAGTGACCGGAATATTTGATACCGGTACCGGTGGGCGTGATCGTATTTATGGGGGGAGTGGTGGTGACTGGATTATTGCCGGTAGGGAAGACGATGTTGTTTATGGCGAAAGCGGTATGGATTCAATCGATGGCGGAGCAGGTAACGATATTCTGTTGGGTGGCGAGGACGATGATAGTGTTAATGGAGATTTGGGCGTTGGTGATGTCACTCGACACGGAGATGACTATATCGATTTAGGGGCAGGCACTACAGCGCAATACGCGAGAGGGGATGGTGGAAATGATGTCATTCTGGGAGGCGACACCAACGATACCATAGAGGGTGATGATCTTAGAGGCCCAAATGTACCAGCCAATTACCACGGTGCTGATTATATTGATGGAAAGGGCGGTGACGATACTATTTGGGGTGAAGGAGCCGATGACATCATTTACGGCGGGGCAGGTAACGATAGTCTATATGGTGATATGGGGACAAAGTATGTTGCCGCTGCTTATCAGGGTGACGATATTCTGGATGGCGGTGCTGGAAACGATTCCATTTTTGGCGATGGTGGAAATGATGAAATTCATGGTGGCATCGGCAATGATCTGCTTTTTGGCGATGCGTCAGATGTTGAGGCTTCTGCGCATGGTGACGACATAATATATGGCGATGATGGAGATGATCAGTTACAAGGCGGTGGTGGTAACGATATTCTAAATGGTGGAACTGGCAATGATAAATTGCTTGGTGAAGATGGCGATGATTGGCTATCGGGATCAGATGGCGTTGATATGTTGATGGGGGGCGCCGGAAATGACACATTAGAAGGAGGAGCTGGTCATGATCTCTATTTTTACAATCTGGGCGATGGTATTGATACGATCAATGATCATGCTGAAATTGTTGGCGTTAGTGGTGTGCAAGTTGGAAATACACTCAGTTTTGGAATAGGCATTGGGCAAAATGATTTAAGTCTTGGTTTGGGCTCATTGTTGATTAATCTGCCTGGAGGAGGCGGTATTCATATTGAAGGATTTGACCCGAATAATCCGCTGGCAAACCCGGTGATCGATACCTTTCAGTTTGCCGATGGCAGTTTATTACCTTATAGCCAGCTTATCAGTCGTGGCTTTGATATTGTCGGCACTGATTTGGACGATGAATTGAATGGTACCGCTACAAATGATCGGGTTTTTGGCCTTGCCGGAAACGATAAGATTTTTGCAAGTGCCGGGGCGGATGTGCTTTATGGTGGGGCGGGTAATGACCATTTAGATGGTGGTCTAGGTAGCGACAAATTGATAGGTGGCTTAGGTGATGATACCTATTACGTTGATTCGGTAGGTGATGTCATTGAAGAATTGATTGAAGAAGGTATTGATACTGTAATCACTGCGTTGGGCGGGTTCACCTTGGGCCCTGAGCTGGAAAATCTTACTTTAATAGGTAATTCAAATTCCGGCGCCGGTAATGAGTTGGCCAATCGCTTAACAGGAAACTATGTGAGCAATGTCCTAGTGGGCGGTAATGGCGACGATTGGTTAAATGGGGCGTCCGGCAATGACAATTTACAAGGCGGAAGCGATAACGATACCTATGTGTTTGGCTCCGGATTTGGCAAAGATGTGGTTTTTGACTCAGTTGGAATGGCCGATTCAGTAGAAATCGTCGGAAACATAGCCTCGGCTGATATTGCTTTGTCTCGCAATGTCAATGATCTTGTCCTTCAACTACCACAAGCATCTGATCAATTGATTTTGACTAATTGGTATCTGCCTGACAGTCGTATTGAAACTATCAATTTTGCAGATGGCAGCATTCTTGACGCGGTTGCTATAGAGCAGCTTGTTGTTGATATTAACCTCAATGCTCAGGATGACAGTGCCGCAGTGGTAGAGGATATTGCGCTATTCGCAAATGGCAATGTGTTGATTAATGATGAAAATGGAACAGTCGCTGGTTTACTTGCTGTTACAAATCCAGGTCAATATGTTGGAGCTTATGGTCAACTGAACCTGGGTGCTGATGGCGGGTATTTGTACCAATTGAACAATACTTCTGAGTTTGTCCAGTCATTGGCAAAAGGCCAGATTGTCGTGGAAAACTTTAAATATACGATTACTGAAAGTAATAAGCCAAATGTCAGGAATGGAGAGGCAACACTTAGAATTTCCATCGAGGGTAGCAATGATGCGCCGTTGACAATTCCAGACAGTGCAGAACTTAGAGAAGATCTGATAACTTCTGTACAAGGAAATGTATTAGCCAATGATAGCGACATTGATAACGGTGCAGCACTGACAGTGAAAAATCCTGGAAGTTATACTGGGTTGTATGGGACTTTTACTTTAGATTCATCAGGTGGTTATAGCTATTCACTGAACAATTCGGCCATTGAGGTTCAATCTCTTGGTGCGAATACCTTTGTTACTGACACCGTTGCTTATTCAATTACTGATGGCATTGAGGACTCATCGTCCGTGCTATCTGTTCAAATACAAGGTGATAACGATGTGCCCATGTTGGCACAATCGATCTCCGATCAGAGTGGCAGTGAAAATCAGGCATTCAGATTTGAGCTTCCGGTTAATACTTTCAGTGATTTTGATAATGATGACGTTGTTTCAATCACTGCGACTTTTGCAGATAGCAAGCCTTTGCCAAGCTGGCTTGAGTTTAATACTGCAACAAGAGTTTTTTCGGGAACGCCGACAATTGGAAGTGCAGGTGTTTTAGATATCAAAGTGATCGGAACTGATACTGGCGGATTATCGGCATCAGATGTGTTTACACTGACCATTGGAAATACTGTTGATCATGATCATCAAATCATTGGCACTCATGGTGTTGATAGGTTGGAAGGTAGTAAACACAAAGACTGGATTGAAGGATTAGGCGATCGTGATTGGCTTTATGGAAAACGCGGAAATGATACGCTTTGGGGTGGAGATGGTAATGACTCTCTTGACGGTGGCAGCGGTGATGATCGTCTGTTTGGAGAAGTCGGTAATGATCGGCTCCTAGGCAAGCAAGGAAATGATTTTCTTGATGGGGGGTTAGGGGCTGATGTCTTAATCGGCGGAGAAGGGGATGATTATTTTGTGGTTGATAGTGCAGGGGACATTATCTGGGAAAGTCACCATGAAGGCGAGGATACCGTTGCAAGTGCAATTACTTATAAGTTATCTGAAAATCTGGAGAATCTGATACTTACTGGCAATGCGGCGATTAATGGTATCGGCAACGCTCAAAATAATCAGCTTGAGGGCAATATAGGTGGCAATATCCTAAACGGTGGCTCAGGTAATGACTTCCTTGATGGTAAAGAAGGTAATGATATTTTGATTGGCGGAAACGGCAATGATACTTATCTGTTCGGACTTGGCTACGGCACTGACACAGTGAGCGAGCATCATTCGAGAGCCAGTAATTCAGATAGTACGCAATTTCTGCCCGGTATATCTGCTGATCAACTTTGGTTTCGCCACGTTAGCAATAACCTGGAAGTTAGCATTTTTGGAACCAACGACAAGCTGGTTATTCAAGATTGGTATCTTGGCGCTGAAAACCATGTCGAATGGTTTAAAATCGCAGACAACAAAACACTCAGCGAAAACAATGTGCAAAAACTAGTGGATGCTATGGCTAATTTGGACCCGTCAACGACGGGAGACATCGTGTTGCCGTTGGATTACCATGCAATCTATGCACCTGTGATAGCAACTTATTGGCAATAGCTGCTTTCTACTTGGTCAGCAAATTGTCAATATGGAGTCAGTGGAGTTTGTACCGTCTTAAAAACTTAAGGGCATCTCTAAAAATACATCGATTGCCACCCGCTATTTGGTGAGAAGCAAAAGCGCTGAAATGAGATAATAG
>JABFRC010000282.1 GCA_013141375.1 Methylococcaceae bacterium
AGGGTTTCGCCGGTTTTAAATCCGGGTTCGAGCAATACGGCGGGGCTGACGTTGATAAAGAGTTTCTCGCGAATGTCTAAATTGGCATAGCGCTGGATGGTCAATTCCCGGCATAAAAATTCCAGTCGGGCGCTGAGGTCGTAGCGTTCAGCAGTTTCAAATAAATTAAACGGGCTGTGCAAGGGGCTATCAGAAGGGCCTCGAATCAGGGCTTCATAGCCCATGATTTTGCGTTGAGTCAGTGAAATAATGGGCTGAAAATGAGGAGTGAGTTGTTTTCCCTCAAGAATTTTAAGTAACTCATTGTGCAGTGAGGGTGACATTTTCTATTCCTCATTATTAATAGCTGTTTTTACTCAGCATAATGAGCTTATGTGACATCGCTATGACAAAAGCTGCGTAGCTTTCCAAGCTTAACAACAGAAATCGACGATCTCGCTCTGAGTTTTTAGGCGTCGGCGTCGGTTCTGATCTTCCTTTGAACGTTATTTTTTAGATTTGCGATCGGTTGGGGTTTTTTCAATTTGATCGACAGCCAGGGTAAGTTCCCCCAAGTTTAATTTACTCAGCACAAGCAGGCCGGCCCGGAGCAGTTCGTTTTTCTTAACATGAATGCCGGTCGCTAAGAGGGTTTTCTTGAGCTGGGCAATTTTTTCAAAATCCTGTTCGGGAAAGGTAAAGCTGTCTTTAATCAATTTGGTTTTGACCGCTTTAGTTTTCTTGGTAACAGGCTTGTTTTCAACTTCGTTCGCAGTGGCCACAGTAATCTTGTCGGCAATTACGGCAGGTTTTTTTGAAGTCGTGGTAACGGTTTCTGTTGATGTGGCTTCCAGTGGATCTGTTGCCGGTTTTTTGGCGCGTGGTTTTGCGGTGACCATGAAAATTCTCCCTTGATAAAAAAACAGTGAATACGGTTTGGGCTGTTTTTAATTTATATCGTTAATTGCGCTGGCTTTTGCGTAGTTGTTGAGCTAGCTAAGACCGCTTTACAGATGCGAGAAAGGCATAACGGATTTACTCCGCTATGCCTTTTTTACAGAAAGTTGCTTCTGCGTAGCGATTAATTGCCTGGAACGATAACAGGTTCAATCGTGAACAGATTACGGCCTTCAGGATGAACCGATACTTTTACCCAATGCACGTTCGGGCTGCCGAAGGTTTCGATACGGGTGAAGTTTTTGATTAAATGCGCTTGATCGATCAAAGGTTTGTCGATTTTAAAGAAATGCACGTCGCCATGTACCAATATGACTTCGCCGGCGAAGTTATTGGTTTCTGCTACCAGTGCCGCCAAGAATTTGTTGTAGCCATCGAAGCCGGCCAATGTGCGTTCATTGAAGGTTTCGGTTTCAGGCAAATCAAAGCTGGGATCAGCCTGAATGGTTAACACCAATCCTCTAGCGTGATGTTGTTTGGCTTTTTGGAATGATTCTTTCAGGAATTCAATGTTTGCGGCATCACGAGCCAGGTATTCGGCATTATCAGCTTTGCAGTCATCCAAGGTGCGGGCGCTTTTGCTGGTGCATTCGGCATCAGTGCTGACTTTATTGTTGTTGCTGCCCGGTATGTTCAGGCCGACAAACACCACATTACCACGCGTCCAGCGCACATTTTCTGCGTATTCACCGCCGAGTTCGCCTTGATGTTCAAGTTTGAGTTTCTTTACGCCAAAGCTTTCTTGGCTGTTGAACAGGGTTTGGCGGATATGGTCGAGTCTTTCCAGGTTGTTGTAGCCGCCGTTGTTTGTACGATGGCAGTCGGTCCATTCATTATCACCTGGCACATAGATCAAGGGTTTTTTGAACTGGTTAAAACGATCGGCGGCATCGGTATATTGCCAATCATCGCAACGTGAACTGCCGTCTTTGATGTCACCGTCGAATATGCTGAAGGCTACTTTTGATGCATTGATATCATCGATCAAAGCCTGGATTTTTGGTGAATCGCCATTTTTTGCATAGGGCATGTCGCCCCAAAGTGCGAAACTGAATTCTTCAGCTTCGAGTTTTTCGTGCTCATTGTCATCAGCGACGGCGGTATTTAAAACAGCGGCAATCGCCAATGCAGTCAGGCTGCGCAGTAGATTCTTGTTGATAACTGACATGTAATCTCTCCATTAATAACTTCAAAATGCGGGAGTCATTATCTTAGGCGGGGAGTATGTCGTTACGATGACAGGTGCTTGTTGGTAAATATTTGGCGTGGGCAAGTCGTTTTTGGCTTGCCCACCATTTTAACGGAGACTTATATTTTGCCGTCCAGACCCATTTGGAAATACTTGTGGGTGATTTTGTCCTGATTTTCCAATAGCCAATCAATATCCGGCGTGTTGGTCATGGCTTTGTGAATGGCCAGCGCCATGGCTTTGCGGTGAATATCGAAGAGGATTTGATGGTCGAGATTGTCGTCAGTAATAACGCTGGGGTTTAACCAAACCGAACAGATAATGCCCAAATCATTGGCTTTTTCTTTTGGAATATCACCCGCTCTAACTGCGTCCAGCACGCCATTGGCAATAGCCGCCTGCACGGTGCCCATCAAAATATTGGTATAGCGGGTATTTTTAACCGTCACTTTGCTTACCATCAAGGTGACCGGACGAACCTGAATGTCGGTATTCAAGATGGCAAATACTTTTGAATGGCCCTGGGCCTGGTTACCCGTTAATGTCGCCAGTGCAACTCCTACCGGGCCGTCGAGTTCGCCGATGATGACTTCCGGCTCAGCCGCTGTTCCGGCCGGACCGCCGGCAACTAAAGCTTCACCTGTTCGCATGATAATTCGTCCGCTCATTTTTTCTCCTCAAGATAAGTTGGTTAAGGCGATTAAAGTATCATGGTTGCTGGGAAAAATGAGTGGATCGATTATTTCGCAACGCAGAGTGGACTCTGTTTATGTCCTTCGGAGTCAGTGCAAACTTGGTTCAGACAGATATGCTATCGGTTCATAAAGTATCAGTTAGTCGATGTTTTAAATACTTATTTGAACTTCTCCGATTTGTCTGTCTTGCATAAGATGTTAACTACATCTTTGTTTCCTGCATTAGCAAATTGACCTGTGCTAATAACGTATCATTCAGTTCCTGCAATGTTGCTAGCTTAGTAAGCGCCTTTGGAATCTGGTCACATGCCTGAAGTTGATAAAGTTCTTTCGTTAGCAGATGCACATGTTCACACCATTGTTTAATGGCTCGAAATGCAGGTTGGCCATTATATTGGGCATGGCCTTTGCCTTCGAGCCAGAGACCTAATCGAGATCGTAGATGATTCAATGGCGGTGGAGTTTCTTGTCCTCCTTTAAGGCATTTTTCCATGCCGCTGACCCAGGCACGATGCTGAACATTGGCATATAGCACGGATAAATCGTCGCGGTTTACCAAAATGAGATCAACCCAGGTCGGATCTGGTCTCCAGGTGGTCGTCCAGTCCAATATTTTATGTGCTGGCATGGGTCTGGCAATGCCATAACCCTGGGCCAGTTCACAACCAAATTGCAGGAGTAAGCTGCCGTGTTCGATGGTCTCCACACCTTCTGCAATCGCTTGTCGATAAAAGGCAGTCGCCAAGCTGAGCACGCCTTCCACAATCGCTAGGTCATCGGGATCGGTGAGCATGTCTTGAACGAAGCTTTGGTCAATCTTCAGCGTGCTTACGGGTAGGCGTTTCAGGTAAGTTAATGAGGAATAACCGGTACCAAAGTCATCCAGGGCAAATTTTACCCCGATGTCCTGACAGGCTTTGATGACATTCGACACATGCTCTAAATCCTCCAGCGCGCTGGTTTCCAAGACTTCAAGTTCCAAGTCACCCGGTTGAACGTTGGGATGGGCTGCCAAAATATCGCTCAGATATTGGACAAAGTCAGTTTGTTGCAATTGACGGGCGCAGACATTAACACTGACCGATATATTCAGTCCGGCGGCATGCCAGATTTCCATTTGTGTCAGGGCCATATCAATGACCCAAGTGCCCAGTGTGACGGCCAGAGAATGGTCTTCAATCACAGGCAAAAACGCTGCGGGTGGCAGCAGGCCTTTTTCCGGGTGTTGCCAGCGGATCAGTGCTTCAACGCCAATAACCACTCCTGTGCGCATGTTAACTTTGGGTTGGTAATACAGGACAAATTCCTGTGCGTGAATGGCGCGACGAATATCTTCGACATTCTGATGATGGCCACGAATACTACTGTCTTGATGGGCATCAAAAATATGGT
>JABFRC010000321.1 GCA_013141375.1 Methylococcaceae bacterium
AGCGAGTCCAGATGTGTTCCATTTTGATGGCGAGATTTTCACTCATGGCATACCCACGCCCATAAACAATATAGCGAATATCGCATCAATCATGATCACCACGGTAATTGCTGCGACTACCGAATTAGTGGTTTCATTGCCCAGACTTTCAGTATTCGGTTTAATCCGGAAACCAAAATGACTGGCAATCAACGCAATCATCAGTCCGAAAACGGCGCTTTTTCCGATACCGATAAACACATTTGCCAGCGGCACTACATCGGGCAGCTTAAAGAAAAATTGCTGATAGCTGATATCCAGGGTATTTTGCGCGGAAAACATGCCGCCTATTAATGCAGCAGCATCAGTCCAAATGCTGATCAACGGCATCACCAGAGTTAATGCCGCGACATTGGGCAATATCAACCGCACCGAATGAGAAATGCCCATCGCCGACAAGGCATCGAGCTCTTCCGTCACACGCATGATGCCTATTTGCGCGGTCATCGCTGAACCAGAACGCCCGGCAACCAGTATGGCGGCCAACAATGGCCCAAGCTCGCGGATAATACTTAAGCCCAAAATATCGATGATATAGATTTCAGCGCCGAATATTTTCAACTGCAGCGCCGACAAATAGCTGAGCACTATGCCGATCAAAAAGCCGACCAACGCGGTAATGCCCAGTGCGCGCACACCTGACTCATAAATTGTTATGGATATTTCCGCCCAGGGAATTTGGCCGGGATGGCGTAGTAAATAGGCGATATCCAGCAATAGCTGACCCAACAAGGTCACCAAATCCAGCCACTGTCCCCAAAAACCTTTAACAAACTGTCGTAACGAGCTCGAAATTCGGTTTGACCAGGTACTTTCAATCGGCGCATCCGGCACGGTTTGATTTTGCCAGCGTTCAAATAAGCGCTGATGTTCGGGTCGAACCAGCAAGTTTTTCGGTAAAGATTTACCCCAAGCCTTCCAGAGCATTAAGGCGGCGGCATTATCCAGGACGGCAACCTCGAGCATGTCCCAGCTCGTGGCCTTATTTTGGGCGTATAGTTGAACGATTTGTTGGATAAGCGTTTTGTCTGCAACGAGGGCGCGCAAATTCCACAGGCCAGATAATCGAACACTCTGCTTGTCTTGCTGTTCAAGCACATCGATTTTCGGCTGACTGGCGATCACTACTTCAGACATTTATAAATCCTATGAGGCTGACAGCCAATCCAGCTCAGCATTGGAAAACCCGGCGCGAAGACGCAACTCCTTGTTAAAAGGCCCCTTGGGCTTACCGCCGATGTAGTATTTCGTAATCATTGACTGGTAAGTGCTTTCAGGCTCCTCACCACGCTGTTTACAAACAAAATCAAACCATTTTGAGCCCAATGCCACATGGCCGACTTCATCCGTCAAAATTCGCGTCAGTAAGTCAACACTCGTCTGATCACCCAAGCGGGTAAATTTTTCGATAATTGCCGGCGTCACATCCAGTCCGCGGGCTTCCATGCAACGCGGTACCATTGCCAATCTGGCCAATAAATCATCTTGAGTATCTCTGGCGTGATCCCATAAACCGCCATGGGCCGGCAAATCGCCATATTCAACATTCAAAGTTTGCAGATGGATTCTGATTAATTCGAAATGCTGTGCTTCTTCATCAGCAACCTGCAACCAGTCTTTATAAAACTGCTCAGGCATGCCACGAAACCGATACAAGATATCCCAGGCCAAATAAATGGCGACAAATTCAACGTGCGCTATCGCGTGAAAAAATGCCGCCATACCGTCCGGGCTAGTCAATTTTCGATTGGGCATATTGCGGGGTGCCAATAATGTTGGCCTATTGGGGAAGATCACCTGTTCAATAGGCAAAGGCGGGCACGATGAACTAAGATCGAGCTCGCCAATATGAAATAATTGCCAAGCTCGGTGCGTTAGTGCCAGCTTTTCATTAATATCTGCGCGATGTATACATGCCGCGGCAATATCGAATACGTTATCCATTTTTATTACACACTCTCCAGATGAGCAAATTTTTCGATTTCAGTTTACTTCTGCTTTATTGCCTGTTCATTTATTGGCTGTCTGACCAACACTCACTGCCCTCGCCAACCTGGTGGGGAGTTGAGTTTCAGGACAAACTCAATCATGCCGGTGCGTATTTTATTATGGCAACATTTGCCTGGCGCTCATTCAGGCACATTATCAATATTCCTATTGTACTGGCTTTGATCAGTACGCTGTTTTGTAGTTTATATGGGGTCTCGGACGAATGGCATCAATCCTTTGTTGAAGGCCGATCTTCTGATGTGATGGATTGGCTTGCAGATACAAGTGGCGCGGCATTGGCCGCTGTGTTTTTATATTTTTTGCAACGCAAATCTATTCTTGATTTAAAGTCCTAAAAAGCCATTGAATTTTTGTTTCAGCACGAGCATTTGCCCAAAAACAAAAAAACCTGCTGCATCAGTTAGATGCAGCAGGTTTTATGCTTACGCTATAAAAGCTTTATTTTAAAAATTTATTCGGCCAACTGCTGAATACCATCTAAAAACCATTTGGGCTGGATGCTGTTTTTAGGCTTGATAAAATGCCAAACTTCCCTAACTTGTTCCGGACGCGCATTGGCATCCTCTCGTATAAAACTGTCGAACATCACTGTAGCCTCAAGATCGGACCCAACTTCTCTGACTTCCAACAACTCCGCTTCAAGTTTAAGAATTTCAGTACGGTTTTCAGTATTTGACGCTTTCAATTGATCCTGAATCTCGGCAAATACTTTATCCGTACTTAAACTTCTTATTTCGGCTAGATCGCGTTCATCCCAGGCTTTTTGCAAAGTTGCATAAGCTATCTTCGCGCCAGCCAAAAAGGCATGCTGATCAAATCCGGCAGGAATAACCAATGGTTGTTGAATGTATTCACCTGCTGCGGCCGGTTTGTTTTTATTAATCAACACGTCCGTATTAAATCCAGTCGAACCTGCTTGCGGTGTCGACTCGTAATTAGCAACTACATCATCACCATGATGCGCAGTGCGCTGATAAGGTGTTTGTGGAACCACAGCGCCAGCTTGCTTGCGCGTAAACAACTTATATAAAACAAAGGCAATCCCACCAAAAATCAGGATATCCATAAAATTAATGCCGCCAAATCCGTGCCCACCCAGCATTGAGCCGATTAAACCGCCTAAGGCCAATCCGCCCAACATGCCCATGAGACCACTTCGACCTGCCCAACCGGGCTTGCTTGCTTGAGCCGGTTGAGCCGCACCTTGTTGTTGCTGTTGATTGGCAGGACGCGCGGGGGCCGCTGCAGAACGTTGATAAGGTGCACTGTAAGAAGGTCGGCTACCAAAAGAACTGCCGCCACCCAAGCGTTTGGCATCGGCATCAGAAATGCTGCCCAAGGCCAAAGATAAGCTCACCAATACTGTTGCGATAATTCCGGTTTGTTTTTTCATATTACTCACTGAAGTTAAGTTAATCATTAAAACTGCAATAGAACTTGGAGATAACCCTAATAACTTTCAAGTTGTTATTTGCTTTCTAATAACATAGCATTGTTACCATGTTTTTGATATTACGCAAATCTCTGGTCTCCTTTCTGCTTGTGTTGCAATTCTTTGCACCCTTGGTGCATGCGCACATCGGCGAACAAACAGCAGTTATTTCTGGCCAGACTCAGTCCGAAATCCACATTCCAGGTTTGGAGATTTATGGCGCTGACGCTCAACTGCAATCCATAAATGCAATTACATATTCAGCTGATGGTTTCGTAATTGGTGTTGATGCAGGCATTAAGGATTTATCAGATAATGATTTTGATAACGCTGATCAGGTCTATTTCCTTGCTCAACAACTTTCATTTTTAAACGCTCGTTACTTTCTATTTGATAGTAACTTTTCCCCGCAAGATGATCATGTTGCTTCTTGCCTGTTATTGCACGTAATCTCCCCTCGAGCGCCTCCGGCTCTGTAATCCTGTCTTCTGCTATTCCCGTTCTACTAATCAACCTGTAGAACCATTACCTAAAGTATTTACGCGGAATTCATCCGCATCGAGCTCCAAATGCTTGTTTTTAACCTTTTCAGAAGGTGCTTGCCCGCTTATTTGCTGGCGACATCACTGGGTTTTGCCAACGCCTTACATACCGTTGACCACCTCGACCCAATAGAAATTGATAATACGTTAACGTTGCCAAAACTGGTTGACTTAAC
>JABFRC010000295.1 GCA_013141375.1 Methylococcaceae bacterium
TCCACCTTGAAGCTCAGCCATTACCTTTGTCAGGGCAGCTGTCAATGTCGTTTTTCCATGATCAACGTGACCTATTGTGCCAACGTTTACATGCGGCTTGTTTCGCGAAAATTTCTCTTTGGCCATAACTAAATACCTTTTATTAAAACATTAATTATATTTATTAATTATCACTTCGGCTACTTGCCTCGGTGCTTCATTATATTTTTCAAACCGCATACTATAATATCCACGCCCCTGGGTTATAGATCGTAAGCTAGTTGCGTATCCAAACATTTCTGCCAAAGGAACTTCGCATACAACAATCTTACCCCCTGCAATATCGTGAAATCTACCCACAATGCCTCGCCTTCTATTTACATCACCAATAACATCACCCAAACATTCATCTGGAACTGAAATATCAACCAACATAATAGGCTCAAGCAAAATAGGAGAAGCATTCTTTCCTGCTTCCTTGACACAAATCGAGCTGGCAATCTTAAAAGCCAATTCATTTGAGTCAATTTCTCGATAAGAACCGTCAACTAAAACAACTTTAACATCAACTACCGGGTAGCCTGCAATAATACCACTTTTTAATTGCTCTTGAACACCATTATCAATGGCCTTTATAAAATCAGAAGGAATAGATGCTATATTATCCGCGCACTCAAATTTATACCCCCCCCCTCTTTCCAAAGGCTCAAGCTTCAAACTTACATGTGCGAACTGAGACTTAACCCCTAACTGCCTATCAAATATCGTATCGTTAATGGCGACAGCAGAAATCGACTCCCTATATGCAACTTGCGGCGCACCAACGGCGGCATTCACGCCGAACTCACGCTGCAGGCGATCTACTATTATCTCCAAATGCAATTCACCCATTCCAGACAATATAACCTGCCCAGACTCCGGATCTGTATGCACCTTAAATGACGGATCCTCTTGTAAATATTTCTGCAGGGCCGTAACTAATCTATCTTGATCCACTTTTGTTTTTGCCTCCACGGCAACCGAAACAACAGGATCTGGCAGCTGTATACGCTCAAACAAAATATGCTCATCGAGATCACAAAGAGTATCGCCAGTAATTACATCTTTCAACCCAACAGCGGCTGCTATATCACCAGCATACACCTCATTTATTTCTTCACGCGAATTTGCATGCATAAGCATGATTCGCCCAACCCTTTCCCGCCTTTTTTTTGCAACATTAAAAACAACATCACCAGATCGCAACTTACCAGAATACACCCGAAAGAAAACCAAAGAGCCAACATAGGGATCACTTGCTATCTTAAAAGCTAGCGCTGAAAACGGCTCATTATCAGAAGTTTTTCTTACTAACTCCGTGCCATCAACATCACTCAGACCATAAACATTCTCAATATCCACAGGGGACGGTAAATAGTCAATGATTGCATCTAGCAAATTTTGGATGCCTTTATTTTTAAATGCAGCACCACAAAAGGCAGGAACAAGGGAATTGCGCAAAACTGACGCCCTCAATCCAGCCTTAAGCTCCTCAACCTCAAAATCAAGGCCTTGAATGTACTTCTCCATCAGCAGGTCGCTAGTTTCGGCAACAGCTTCCAAAAGTGAGCCTCTGTGCTTATTGCAAAGCCCAAGCATATCATCCGGTATCTCAGCATCAAGAACCAAATCCTCTGAACCGTTATTGCCAAAATAAATAGCCCTCATTTCAACAAGGTCAACCACCCCAGCAAATGAATCCTCAACCCCTATTGGCAATTGAAATGGCAAAGTATTCGCACCTAACCGTTCATTAATCTGAGTTACTACCGACATAAAATCAGCACCAACACGATCCATCTTATTTACAAAAACAATCCTAGGGACATGATATTGATTTGCCTGTCTCCAAACAGCTTCGGATTGAGACTCAACACCACCAACAGCACAAAAAACTGCACACGCACCATCAAGCACGCGCAATGATCTCTCAACTTCAATTGTAAAATCCACATGACCCGGCGTATCAATTATATTAATCCTATACTCAGGAAGATTTTTTTTGACGCCACTCCAGAAACATGTTGTTGCAGCCGAGGTAATTGTTATACCTCTCTCTTGCTCTTGCACCATCCAATCCATTGCTGCCGTTCCATCATGAACCTCCCCCATTTTATGAGAGACTCCAGTATAGAAAAGAATCCTTTCTGTTGTCGTTGTTTTTCCGGCGTCAATATGAGCCATTATTCCAATATTACGATATCGCTCAATCGGTGTTTTACGAGCCACAAGCTATAGCCAATTTACAGTGATTACCATCTATAATGAGAGAATGCCTTATTTGCTTCCGCCATTCTATGCGTATCTTCTTTTTTCTTAGCAGCTGAGCCACGATTTTCAAACGCATCAATTAATTCACCAGCCAATTTAGAGGACATGTTTTTTTCATTTCTTTTGCGCGACGCATCAATTAACCATCGCATTGCCAATGCAACTCTTCTTGAAGGCCTAACTTCAACCGGGACTTGATATGTAGCTCCGCCGACTCGACGGGATTTCACCTCAACACGCGGCTGAACATTCTCAAGGGCTTTTGATAATAAGCCCAAAGGCTCAGCATGTCCTTTTTTCTCAATCACCTCCAAAGCACCATATACTATGCCTTCAGCAACCGACTTTTTTCCACTTTCCATTATCATGTTCATAAATTTCGTTAACATAATACTTCCGAATCGTGGATCAGGTATTATCTCTCTTTTTGTTGCAACTCTTCTTCTTGACATTTAATTCACCAGCGTAATTTAGCTTTTAGGTCTTTTAGTTCCGTACTTAGATCGTCCGCACTTTCGGTTTGTTACACCTGAGGCATCCAAGCTACCACGAACAACATGATATCTAACACCCGGCAAATCCTTTACACGACCACCTCGTATTAAAACAACAGAATGCTCCTGAAGGTTATGCCCTTCCCCGCCGATATAACTACTTACCTCGGCGCCATTTGTTAGCCTTACCCTTGCAACTTTACGTAAGGCTGAGTTTGGCTTTTTAGGGGTTGTTGTGTAAACACGTGTGCAGACCCCTCTTCTTTGTGGGCAAGCCTCCAAAGCAGGAACATTACTTTTTTCAACTTTTCTAACACGCGGCTTCCGGACCAACTGATTGATCGTGGTCATTCTTTACTCCATATTTAAATTAGCAACTATTTTAGAGCTCTAAATCTGCAATCTAAAATCAATTGGCGATAGAACTTTTAATTTTAACAACTCATTAATATCCAGTCAAGATGAACCACTCCAAACAATAATAGTTCTAGTTAAAGTAGTTAATTCTTTTTGATACACCGACCATTAATGAGCACATTTTCTATTTTCAAGGATTTAAAGCTTGCTTAAGAGCCTCTTCTACATCGTCAACATCAACTTGTGTCAACAAATCAACATCTTTCATTTCCTCATGACTAAATCGATTTCTTCTTGCATCATGATAAGCTAGCCCTGTACCGGCCGGTATAAGCCTACCCACTATTACATTTTCTTTTAAACCTTGGAGACTATCACCAAGCCCCCTTACTGCAGCATCAGTAAGTACACGAGTGGTTTCCTGAAATGAAGCTGCTGAAATAAACGATTCAGTGGCCAAAGAGGCCTTCGTAATACCTAACAGTACTGAATCATAAGTTGCAGGTATCTTACCTTCACTCTCAATTCTATCATTTTCTTCCCTTAATGCTGCACGTTCAACCTGGTCACCTTTAAGATATCCAGTATCACCTGATGATGTTATTTCAACCTTTCTAAGCATCTGTCTAATAATTGCCTCAATGTGCTTATCATTAATTTTCACACCTTGCAGCCTATAAACGTCTTGAATTTCTTTCACTAAATAGTTTGCTAACTCCTCAATTCCTCTTAATCGAAGAATGTCGTGTGGAGTTAACTCTCCTTCAGCAATCGTCTCACCTTTATCTACAAACTCGCCCTCAAATACTGTTATGTGCCTCCATTTTGGTATTAGAGTCTCGACTTGCTCACCGCTAGAATCGGTTATTACGACGCGCTGCTTGCCTTTAGTCTCTTTGCCAAAAGAAATCGTTCCACTAATTTCAGCAAGTATTGCAGGATCTTTTGTTTTTCTTGCCTCAAATAAATCAGCTACCCGCGGCAGACCACCAGTTATATCTCTAGTTTTACTTGATTCTTGTGGGATTCTAGCAAGTACGTCACCAACCCTAACC
>JABFRC010000147.1 GCA_013141375.1 Methylococcaceae bacterium
GTCCTTTCTGGCCTCGTTCTTCAGCTTGCCCAGCCCGTTAAAATCGGTATACACATCGGCTTTATTGACGTTTAGCATGGCGAATGCTCCTCAGTTTTGGGTGGACTAAAAAGCAGCCCACCCATCGATAATGCTTTAAATAACAATTAACTCAGCCCGTAATGCACCGGCCGATTTCAGCGCTTCCAAAATAGCGACCAAATCGCTGGGGGCGGCACCGACGTTGTTAACGGACTTGACGATTTCATCCAGAGACACGCCCGGATTAAACACAAACATGTGATTTTTTTCTTCTTCCACTTTGACATCTGACTTTGGCGTCACCACGGTTTGTCCGCCTGATAATGCATTGGGTTGGCTGACTTGTGGGTTTTCGCTGATGGTCACGGTCAAACTGCCATGAGTCACTGCGGCGGGCTGCACTCTGACTTTGCTGTTAATGACCACGGTGCCGGTGCGCGAGTTAACAATAATGCGGGCAGGGGCGTCATCCGGCAACACTTCCATATTCTCAACCATGGAAGCAAAGATGACCTTTTGCCCGGAATCCAATGGCGCGCTGACTTTTACTGAGGTCGCATCCAATGGTTTAGCTGTATTAGGGCCGAGCACTTTATTGATCGACTCCGCCATTCGGCTGGCGGTTGTAAAATCGGCAGCATGCAAATTAAAGGTTAGGGAGTTGCTTTCGGTAAACGGTGCATTAACGATACGCTCAACAGTTGCACCGCTAGGAATACGTCCCACACTGGGATTGTTGACGGTAACGCTGGAGCCATCTTTGCCGGCCGCAGACAAGCCGCTGACCACCAGACTGCCTTGAGCAATCGCATATACCTGACCATCTGCGCCCTTCAATGGGCTCATCAATAAGGTACCGCCGCGTAAGCTTTTGGCATCACCGATAGAAGACACGGTGACATCAATTTGCTGTCCCGGTTTTGCAAAGGCGGGTAAATCGGCTTGAATGGCCACTGCGGCAATGTTTTTGGCTTTCGGATCGACGCCCGGCGGCAATGTCAGCCCTAATCGGCCCAACATGCTGCGCAGGGTTTGTCCGGTAAACTGGGTTTTATCACCAGACTTATCCAGGCCCACAACAAGACCGTAGCCCACCAATTGATTGGTGCGAACACCTTCGATAGAGGCGATATCTTTAATGCGTTCTGCCAGTGTCAAGCCACTGAATGAAAGCAGAAGCGAGAACAACAATAGCGATTTTCTTTCTAAGATTTTCATGTCCATCTCCACATTAAAACGGGAACCACGGACTAAAGAATATTCTCGATATCCAACCCATTTTACTGGCGTCGGCCATCGCGCCGTCTCCGGTATACATGAATGTTGCATCAGCGACCTTATCCGAAGATATGCTGTTGGACGAATCAATATCCACTGGTCTGACAATGCCGGACAACCTGATGAATTCATCGCCCTGATTTAAGGTCACGCGTTTCTCGCCGCGTATTTTCAAGTTGCCATTAGGAAGCACTTCAACCACGGTGACTGAGATATTGCCTTTAAGACTATTGCTTTGGTTGGCTCCGCCTTGGCCTTTAAAGTCTTTAGCTGATGATATTTCGGTATCCAAATCTTGCCCGAATACAGTCCCCGGACTGACGCCCATCAACATCGGCGCACTGACTTTGATGCTGTTTTCTTTCTTGGCATTCAAGTCGTCAGCTTTTTTTGCCTGCGTTTGTTCTTGCAGTTTAATAGTCAAAATATCGCCAACCCGAACCGCCTTGTAATCTTCAAACAAGCGCATGTCATAGCCGGATTGGTAAATCGAACCGCTGCTTTGCACCGGCGGTCTTAAATCCGCTGGTGCAACGGGAGCAAATGCCGGATCACGTTGCGGCAAGGGCGTGCAGGCTGCCAGTAACACCGGCATCAACAGCACTAATTTTGTTTTATTCAGGATCATGTCCGCTGCTCCCTATAATTGTTGGGTAACAAACGACAACATTTGATCGGTGGTGGAAATGGCTTTTGAATTCATTTCATAGGCGCGTTGCGTTTCAATCATGTTGACCAGTTCTTCAACGACGTTAACGTTGGAGGTTTCCAAAGAGCCTTGCAGTAATGGACCGTATTCATTTTCACCCGGTGTGCCTAACACTGCCGGTCCGCTTGCCACCGATTCACGATAGAGATTTTCACCGACCGGTTCCAATCCGGTTGGATTGATGAAATTGGCGGTTTGTATTTGTCCGACCTGAGTTAAGGCGGCAGTCCCAGGTTGCTTGACCGACACGGTACCGTCGCGGCCAATGGTGATGCTTTCCGCATCGACCGGAATAGTAATCGCCGGGCTGATCAATAAGCCGCTGGAGTTGACTAATTGGCCGGTTGCATCCAGTTTGAGTGAGCCGTCACGGGTGTAGTTTATATCGCCGTTGGGCATTTCAATCTGCAAAAAACCGCGGCCATTTATGGCCACATCCAGCGCATTTTCAGTTTGCTGCACATTGCCCTGAGTATGTAACTTTTCGGTGGCGACGGTTCTGACACCGGTTCCTAGCTGCAAGCCGGAAGGTAAGGTGGTGTTTTGAGTCTGTTGAGCGCCGACTTGTCGAACGTTTTGGTAGATTAAGTCGTCAAAAATGGCTCGGCTTTTCTTGAAACCAGTGGTGTTGACGTTGGCCAGGTTATTGGCGATTACCGCCATGCGAGTTTGTTGGGCATCCAATCCGGATTTTGCTACCCATAATGCACGTTCTGTCATGATCTTCTCCTTACCGCCAAATTATTGTCTTACCTTAGTACCAAGCATTGTTTGTGCCATTTATTGTTTACAAGCTCCAGCTATGGGAGCATGGCCTAACCCATCTGCATTAACCGGGCACTGACTCCTGAATTTTCATCGACGTTTTTCATGACTTTGGTTTGCAGCTCAAAATTTTTGGCCAACTCGATCATTTCGACCATCGCAGAAATTGCATTTACATTACTGCTTTCCAACGCCCCTTGAACCACACTGACATCGGCACTGGCTTCAATGGCTTGATCACCTTTCAGGTGTAATAAGCCATCAGCCCGCTTTTCCACCAAAGCGGCATCGGGCTTGACCAGTTTGATACGATCTACTTCCACCAATGTGGTCGCATTGCCGGTACCAAGAGGAATGATGCTAATGGTGCCGTCACCACCAATAGTCAGTTTTTCTGACGGCGGAATGGCAATCGGGCCGTTTTGTCCAATGATCTGCAAGCCGCCACCGGTTTGTAATAAACCTTCTGGTGTTACTCGTAAGTCCCCTGCACGGGTATAGGCTTCTTTACCATCCGGGCCTTGTACAGCAAAGTAACCTTCACCCTTGATGGCAACATCCAACTCAGCGCCGGTCGTTTGCATCGCACCCGCCGATAAATCCGTGCCCGGTTTTTCCGTCATCGCGTAGACGCGCGTCGGATAACCGGCACCAAATACCGGCATGCTGCGAAATTGCTCCAGATCGGATTTGAAACCGCTGGTTTGAGTGTTCGCCAAATTATTGGCGTTGGCGGTTTGCGCTAATAAGGTCTGTTTGGCGCCGCTCATGGCAATGTATAAACTACGATCCATTACCGCTCTCCTGGTTAGACTTAACGAATATTAATAATGGTCTGCACGATACTGTTTTCGGTGGTGATGGTTTGTGCATTGGCTTGATAGGCTTGCTGGGCAACGATCAGATTTACCAACTGCGCGGATAAATCGACGTTGGATTGCTCAAGCGCACCCGCATTGATCAGCCCGAAGTTACCTGTCCCAGCCTCCCCAGGAATCGGCTCACCGGAATCAGCACTTTGTGCCCAATTGGTATCACCCAATTTTGATAAGCCTTGTGGATTGGAAAAGCGAGTCATGGCCACCTTACCCAATGGCGTTGATCCGCCATTACTGAAACGTGCAAAAATTATGCCTTCCTTATCGACCGAAATACCGGTCAAACGTCCAGCGGCTAAACCATCTTGCTTTAAGGCATCAACACTAAAGGCAGCCGATAATTGTGTAGATCCATAATAACTGGCTGTCATCTGGATATCTGCTGCCGACGTGCCGGTCACAAAAGGTGCGAGGACGACTTGACCATTGGCAGGATTAGTCAATTTACCGGTCGAATAAAAGGTCATGGTTGCCGGAGTGCCGCTCGCATCTACTGAAACAGGGGTCACAGGATCGTCAGTAATATAATGA
>JABFRC010000278.1 GCA_013141375.1 Methylococcaceae bacterium
TCCCCATGTAATTGATAGCCTTTTTCTCATAACGCGTGGCAATCCTGCGGTAGTGTTTGAGCTTGCCAAACAGGCATTCGATGGCATGCCGCTCTTAATAATGGTGATAGTCACACTCAATCTGTTCATTTCGGTTCGATTTTGGAGGAATATCGGCTTTTATTCCTTGTTCTTTTCGCTGGGGTCGATTCCGTTGGCGATTTGTTCCCGTTCTTGATCTCGTTTTTCTCTAGCCTGTTTTAAGCTGGTTTCAGGATATACCCCCAAGGCAACTGTTTTTTCTTTGCCGTCAAAAAGATATTTCAACCTAAAGTATTTTGCATGCGGTGTCTGTAAGTGCCATTTGGGGGTATCTCATTTTAATGAGTTCAAATATACCCCTATTTGTACCCCCTAACTTGGGGGGTATATCAACGAACCTTATTGGACATTAATGGACAAAAAAGGCAATAAAAAACCCGCTAAGCTAGATAACTTACGGGCTTAATGGGTTTCGTTGGACTTTGTTGTATCGGTATATGGCGCCCGAGGCTCTATACAATTTGCCTCTGTAAGCCTAGTGTTCTATGTATTCTTGTGATTTTATTTTTAAATATACCGTCAAAAGTACCGTCACACACTTAATGCTGTCGATTTCAATCAAGTATAAAACCATCAAAACCTATCTTATTTTAAGTTAAAAAAGTTTTGTGCATGTGTATGTACCGAATTTCATGGGGAATCTGGGGAGATGGGCATTTTTTCCACGAATATCAAGGCCTGCAGGGCTTTTTTGCTCCCCAAAACAGCAAAAAAAGATGGGGAGTCTCCCCAAAACTTTTGGGGAGATGTTTTTAAGGTGCATTTACTGCAGGCACAAAAAACCGGCAGTTAAGCCGGTTTTAATGGGTGATTTTTAATCTTTACTCTCAGGAAAACATCACCAAAAAGACTTCACTTCGGCGATACCATTCATTTTATTAGCCGCCCGAATTCGAATATAAATTCTGGTTTTTTTATGAGGCCACGGAAACCAGAAAACGTGGTGACTTTTACGCGCCGGCCGACTTGACCATCCCGAGGGCACTCAATGCCTTAGCCCCGGCATCCAGGCGAACTTTCATGTTGAACGTGTCGGTGGTGAATTCGTTATCGGTTTCAAACGAAATTCCATTGCCGGTCAAGCGCCCGACTTCGATGGTTTCGACACCCGACGCTAACAAAAACCAACCTGTCGTACTGCTCAGCCTTGGCTCAACAATAACCTGCAACCTGGCGAAATCTGAATCGGGAATCGCTGTCGATGAGGCTTTGGCGTTGTTGAGGGTCGCCAATACTTGTAGCGCCGTGATCTCAAGTTCAGGGGGAACGATTAACCACTTCGGCGTTAAGCCCAAATATCCGCGGTTGGATATATCTTTAGCCTTGCGCAAAACCACAACGGCGCTTGCCAGGGACGTTGCGCTTAACGCGGACGGCGCGCCGGTCAACAGGTTGCCGCGGGAGGCATGAAACAGCGTCACGGCATTGGCCATTGCCGGGTTGGTGTTGAAAATCGAATAGACAAGGTCGGCTTCGGTTCGACGCGCCGCTGCGCCTAGTTTTTGGGGAATAGTCACTAACTCACCAATATCATCGTTAATGAGGGATTGACGGCTGAAGCCGATCGCCTTTTGATAAGACTGGATTACATAACTTTCCTTTAAATCATCAACACTGGTATAGGTCACCTCGCCAGCTTCCGGTGTTGCCGTTAAACTTTCAATGAAACTCATGGCAATTCTGGATTGTTTTTTGAAGTCGGAAACTTCAACAATGTTGCAGAAGGCGTCATGTGTTTGCGGCGCCTCACCGAAGCCAAGCATCAACGATTTATTGGCGACGTTTTCCAACAAATAAGGGAGGTCCGACGTTGTCATCGCCCTTTTTATTAATCCGGCTGGTGAGTTGTCGCTAAAACCACGATCACCTCTAAGCAATACTCTGCACATCTCATGCAATGAGGTATGGGCAAAATCACGCGCGGCGACATGCGGTTTTTCTAGCTTGATGCCCGATCGGATCAGTAAGCCGTCAACCATTGCATCGAGAACATGCGTTGAACTGTGGCCGCCAAAATCAGCGGATCGGTCATCGCTGCCGTGTCGATAAAATGGGAGGTTGTGTGGTACTGCTCTCGCGCCTTGTGCTTTTAAAAACAAATTGCTGGCTTCTTGTGGGGTGATGTCCATGTCGTCCATGCATTGCCTATACAAGTCTGGAAATTGCTTACTAAAAGGTTCCACATTTGCACGAATTGTGTCGCGCCGTTCAAGCTCCATGCGCTTAAAGTCTACTGGTGGCTCTCGGTTCTCAGATGCAGGTGTTGGGGTTTGGTGTTTTGGTTCCATAAAATTGCTCCGATTGAATCCACTGTTGATATCAGCGGGGATGGAGACGACGGACGTCTCATAGGGTTTCCAACGAGTGGCGGTCACAATCAACTCGCCGCCCTGCTGGGTTTCGTTTAAATCAGTGATTTCATAGCCGACGCTTAAGCCTCGGACGATCCCCGATTGAACATCGGAAAATATTTCTTTAGCCCTGGCTGATTGACCAAAGCGGACGACAGCGCGTAATTTTCCGCCGGTGATTTGGGGATTTTCGACAATGCCTATATTTACCTGGCGGCTGTCGTGGGATTCGATCAGCGGCAATGGGAAGCGGCTTAAATCAACGCTGTTTTGGGTATGCTGCAAAATTTCCACGTACCCGTTCCGAGTGACTGGTGAATCTGAGGAAATTACCGCGGGAACCGTCAGGCTCTCAGCGTCTGCGTTGGATCGAGTAAATTCGGCCTGTAAAAATGAAGTTTTATTCATAAGCGCCTCTCTAAATTAGGGTGACGCCATTTTGAGGTGGTGATAACTAAGTTAAAACCAGGCATTAAATTTAGTTGTCGAGAATTTCCCTTATGCCTTGTGGGGTGCCTGGGATTTTCCAATATCCTGATTTTTCCAGCTCCATCAAATGACTGTATAGGTCTTTTTCCTCAATGTACGGCCATCGGTAAATGTTGTCGGCAATGATGGCGCCTCGAATATAGGTTGTGCCCTCATAGTTTTTGGCTATCTCCTTAATCAGTGCATTACGTTCTTTTCGTTTGGCGCGTATGGCTGGCGATGCCAGCCCGCAAGCTCTCAGCTCCAACGCCTTACATAAGGTCTTGTGACTTCCTCCCACAAAATCATTGATGCCGCTCAATAACCAGGCGGAAATATCCTCGGGAATAACCATGCGGCTTTCTAGCGCCACAACAAACCGGATCAGCATATCGTCGGGTTTAATCATCTTTGGAATCCCTGATGAAGTCGCATGGAAAAACCAGAACGCGGGTGTTTTTCCCGCCAATGCTTCGTTTGATGGTGGGGCGATCTTTGCCGGTTGAGTTGTCTTTTTCAACTTCCAATAATTGGTTCCTCTCCATCAGTCGTTTACATAATGTTGCCCGACTCAATAAGAAAGGTTCATCCTGGGTGCTTGCCAGTTTTTTGACCTCGGAAAATGCCGCGGCGGGGTCAAGTAAAAGCTGTTGAGTCGGTTCGTCAACCCAACCGATCAGCGTTCCCCTTCCCACAACTTCGCCGCCTGATTCAAGAGCGCGCCAACCCCAGACAGCGGGTTTGGCTTTCGGAGCTTGTTGTGTGAGTCTATCGGCCACATGAACCCGGCCAGATAAAAAACAGGACTGCAATAATTCTCGAAAAACTTTGACATTATCATTTGAGTCTTGAAATTCTTTCTGAGCCTTGATAGTGGTTTTAAGGCTCTGTTGGATTGTGTCATAAAGTTCTAAGGCGCCGGTTTCACTGATGGCGCCAACCTCGTTGAGGAAATTTAAGAACAGATCAAAACCGGCCAGCATTGATGCGTA
The DNA here is from genome assembly GCA_013141375.1 of Methylococcaceae bacterium. Taxonomy (GTDB): domain Bacteria; phylum Pseudomonadota; class Gammaproteobacteria; order Methylococcales; family Methylomonadaceae; genus JABFRC01. The sequence continues at coordinate 3,893 of JABFRC010000278.1, forward strand.
AATCTCCGCCGCTCTGGCGTGGGAGGTTGCGAAGCCTTCATCAATGGCAACTTGTCTGAATTCATGCTGTTTTTTGGGGAAGTCTTGTTTTAATTCATCGATTCGCGACGCCAGCCATTGCACATAAGCGGCCATTAGTGCCCGCAAATCACCTCTTATGGATCGCTGTTGTAATGCGGTCAGATTGTCTTTCTCGATGTCACCTTCTTTCAGTTCAACAATCAGCATTCGCCCATTTAACGACGCGCCGCGGGGGTTATCTTCGCCGGTGTCAATGACCATGCCGC
>JABFRC010000089.1 GCA_013141375.1 Methylococcaceae bacterium
GACTTATAGTGAAATATCAACTTTGTCGGTGAATCATTATTCCTGTGTAAGTTTTTTCTCACATCCGAAATGTTATCCACACAAGATGTGGATAACTTTGTGGAAAAGACTAAATTAACTCTCTCAAACCGTTGAAAAACAAGTAATGAACTGAGATTGTCGTGTTTTTTACCATTTCGAGAGCAATTTCCCGGCCTGGTGTTTTTTGTTTCGCATGATAGAAATAATTTAGGAACCGATACCTACACTTTTTTGAGGACAATACCTTCGAGTTCATATAATCTCCAAAATCATAATCCGAATATGCACCTTGACACTTCATACTCCCATGCCCTTATTTATCATTCTCAGCCTTACTTTAAGTTACCTTGTCCATACTGAAAGTGCTTGGTTGCAGCTTTTGGTTTCGATGCCACTGATTGTCTATTTCAGTGCCACATTGGCAGGCTTCGGTTTAATCGCCAGCCTTGTCAAAAAAATCCCGCTGGCAATCGCTTATGATGCGTTCTCAAGCGGTGTTTTGATTACCTGGTTTTATTACTGGAAATTACAACCCATGTTTACAACGGATTCGCCGATATTTTTCTTTTTTCCTGTGTATTTCTCGTTGATGGCCGCGTTCGTATCAGCTTTTTTTACCAGTCAGAAGCAACAACTGGACGCAGAGTCCTTTCGACAAATGCAAAAAATTGCCAGTCGAAGTCGCCTTCAACCTTGGCTGGTTATGCTTTGTGTTTTAGGTGGCCTGGCATGGTATCAAAATTACTTGCTTTACCCGACAATGATGTCGCTTTTGATTATTCGGTTTGGGCTGTCTAATTTGCTGAAAGAAAGTAGTTAAGCGCGAAGTTTTCCGATGCGTAAAACGCTTTATTACTCTCACCCTGATTTTTTGCTGCACAACACCGGCATTGACCATCCGGAATGCGCCAACCGGCTAATTGCGATTGAAAAAGCACTCGCAGCGCCTGAGTTTGCAAATTTAATTCGACTTTCCGCACCACTAGGATCGGATCAGCAAATCCAACTGATTCACCCAAATGTACACATTGAGCACATTCTTAGCTCTATACCCGATACCGGGGAGCATTTTCTGGATGCGGACACTGTAATCACCGAAGGCTCAAAGAATGCCGCATATCGTGCAGTCGGTGCCGTTTGTGATGCGGTTGATAGATTATTGACTCATCAAGCCAGTAATGCATTTTGTGCAATCAGACCACCAGGACATCATGCCGAACCTGATATGGCTATGGGCTTTTGCCTGTTCAATAACATCGCGATTGCTGCACAGTATGCCATTTCTCACTACCAGCTTGAACGAGTCGCCATAGTCGATTTTGATGTCCATCACGGCAATGGCACACAGGCGGCCTTTTATCATCAACCCAGCGTGCTATATGCCTCCAGTCATGAAATGCCTAATTACCCCGGCACCGGCTATCCCAGCGAAACTGGCGTCGGGAATATTATCAATGTGCCACTGGCGCCCGGTGAGTCAGGTGCCAGTTTCAGACAAAAATATCGTAATATCATTCTGCCGGCTTTGTATGTCTTTAAACCTGAGTTACTGTTGATTTCGGCAGGTTTCGACGCCCACGAAGACGATCCCTTATCTTCTACCATGCTGACAGCAGAAGATTTTGGCTGGCTGACTCAAGAGCTGGTGCTCATCGCCGATCAACATTGCCAAGGCCACATTATCTCTGCCTTAGAAGGTGGCTATGACCTGCCCGCTTTGGCAGCCAGTGTTGCTGAGCATATACGCGTTTTAATGCAGGCTTAAACTTCAATATCAACAGACTTTATGCGTTAAATAACAATGCAATGCTATTGAAGACAATACCTTCTGTGCTCTATAGTGCCCCCGTAAACAAACCATCAATTGAGTAATCACTTATGAAGAAAACCGACACCACACCTGTATGGGTATTCCTGGCATTTTCCAGTATTGAATCGCGCAAAGGTGCGCTGATGCTGATCTGGAGCAGCTTGATTTTTAGCATTTACTCCATCCCCTGGGTCAATTACTTTAACGGCAATCCTTGGGTTGCCAAATTGTTCTTAATTGACGATTGGGAGTGGTTTTTAATGACACTGCCGATGACGGTTTGGTATTGGTTTAGCATGAAATGGATCGATAAAAATGGTGGTTGGTAAACAGCCTTCAACCGCCAACATGAAAAAACTCTACTGGTTATTGGCCGGAACATTTCTGTTGATTGCTGCGTTAGTCTCGCTAAAAATGCATATTCTCAGCCAAGCGCCCGACATCGCATTGACCACAATTACCGGCAAGCAACTCACCTTAAAAGACTTGCGCGGCAAGCCGGTGTTAGTGACTTTCTGGGCAACCGACTGCGCCAGCTGTGTGCAGGAAATCCCTGATTTAACGACACTGTATAATCGCTATCATTCGCAGGGCTTTGAATTGATAGCGATTTCTATGACTTATGATCCACCCAATCATGTCATTGAGCTCAGTCAGACCCTGCATCTGCCCTACGCTATTGCGCTGGACATTAGCGGTGATTTCGCAAACGCCTTCGGCCAGGTCCGCTTAACGCCAACCACATTCCTGATTGCCCCCGATGGCGCCATCGACTGGCAGCAAACCGGCACTTTTGAGCTTGCAGACCTGCAAGCGCGTATCGAATTATTGTTAAAAGGATAAGCCCATGCTTTGGCTAAAAGCGTTACACCTCATTTTTATGGTCACCTGGTTTGCCGGATTGTTTTACCTACCCAGGCTTTACGTCTACCACGCCATGAGCAGCGATGAAATCAGTAATGAGCGTTTCAAAATCATGGAGCGCAAATTGTTTTACGGCATCATGACACCCGGTATGATCGCAACCTTTATTTTCGGCATCTGGATGTTGGCCGATTACGCTTGGGCAATATACGGCTCCAGCGGCTGGCTGCATGCCAAATTAACCATACTTCTACTGACAGTGGTCTATCACTTTTACTGCTGGCGATGGTTGTTGGACTTTAAACATGACCGTAACCAGCGCTCTCATGTTTTTTACCGGTGGATGAATGAAGTACCGGTTTTGTTTTTGGTGGGCATTATTATCTTGGCGGTGGTAAAGCCTTTTTAAGCCTGCACATCAATTGAATTTATTTGTTATTTTTAGGAAGAAAGCCCATGAAAAAATCACTTTTATTTACCTTCATAATTTTAAGTTTTGCCTTGCCAAGCTTAGAAGCAAGCGTCATCACCGAAGTGGAATCAAACGATACCTTTGCGACGGCTCAAAATATCAATCCTTATTTCTCCCTGGATTTCAGTCCCAATATTGGCGACAAAACCACTAACACCTCTACGATTATTCCGCATGTCACTATTGAAGGCTCAGGTGATGGCACCTACGACGTATATTCCTTCTATACCAGCGGTGGATTAGCCATATTTGATATTGATGTATTTGGTCTAAATTTCAGCGGTGGGCTTGTGGATTCGGAGCTTTCGTTATTCGACGTTGATGGCAATTTGCTGGATTTTAACGATGACGATTTAGCCTCATACGGACAGTTAGGTAGTGACGATTTTAACGTTGAGGGAGATTTTAATTCTCCTGACTCATACCTTGAAATTATTCAATTAGCTGCCGGCAAATACTTTATTCAAGTTGGTTCATTTGGAAACAATCCGGCTGAACTTGGCAACTATTCACTGCAAGTGTCATTAGAAAACCCGCTGCCTGTAAACTCAGTCGCCGAGCCGAATCTACTAACTTTAATGGGACTGGGTCTTATTTTATTTACTACTTTTTGCTACAGAAAATTCATTTAAATTTCCCAGGCGACAAGTTGTTTAGGCGGCTTATGCCGCCTTTTTTTGTTTTCCATCTAATAAACAATAATTTTCTTACTCCAGCACCATCAGTCATTACCCCGCACTTATTTTCCAGGAGTAAACTAACCAAAAGCAGAGCAGGTTGAATGCTCTTTATCAGGATTACCTTGGAGAAATGCGCCATGACTGCACAATCAAACTATATCCGCTGGTTCAACGAATTAAACATTGCCGATATACCCCTAGTAGGCGGCAAGAATGCCTCGTTAGGCGAGATGTATCAAGAGCTGACGCCGCAAGGTATTTTGATTCCGAATGGTTTTGCGGTGACGGCGGAAGCTTATCGTTATGTGTTACAAAATGCAGGTGCCTGGGAGGATTTGCATCAGGCACTGGATGATTTAAATCCCGATGATGTTGCTGATTTAGCCCGACGTGCGCGCCAGGCGCGGGAAATCATCTATGCAGCGCCCTTGCCTGCAGACCTTCAATCACAAATCATCTCTGCATTTAAAAAGTTGCAAGAGCAATACGGCGAGGATGTCAGCGTTGCGGTGCGCAGTTCTGCCACTGCAGAAGATTTGCCCACCGCAAGCTTTGCCGGGCAACAAGATACTTACCTGAATATTCGCGGCGATGCTGCTTTGCTGGAGGCCTGCAAACGCTGCTTTGCCAGCCTGTTTACCGATCGCGCGATTCACTATCGCATCGACCAGGGCTTTGATCATTTCAAACTGGCCTTATCGATCGGCATCATGAAAATGGTGCGCTCTGATCTGGATGCCAGCGGCGTGATGTTTTCATTGGATACCGAATCAGGCTTTAGCGATGTAGTGTTTATCACCGGCGCTTATGGCTTGGGTGAAAATGTCGTGCAAGGCGCGGTTGACCCGGATGAGTTTTATGTGCACAAACCCACTTTTGCCCAAGGTCATCGAATGGTATTACGACGCACACTGGGCGCGAAGAAAATCAAGATGATCTACAGCGACGGCAATACCACAGAACCGGTTCGCAATATTGCCACCTCGCAACATGAACGCCAACGCTTTTGCATTACCGACCAGGACGTACTAAGCCTGGCCGATTACGCGATAAAAATTGAACGGCATTACAGCACTAAGGCCGGACAAGCCAGGCCGATGGATATGGAATGGGCTAAAGACGGCATCGACGGCAAGCTATATATCGTGCAGGCCCGGCCTGAAACCGTGGTATCGCAACTTAGCGGCATGAGTCTGGAGCAATATCACCTCAAGGGGACTGGTGAAGCTATCGTCACCGGCCATTCAGTGGGCAGTAAAATCGCCACCGGCAAGGCTCGCATTATCAAAAACCTGGCGCAATTAAACGAATTTAAAGCGGGCGATGTCTTGGTCGCGGATATGACCACGCCGGACTGGGAGCCGGTAATGAAGATAGCCTCGGCCATCGTCACCAATCGCGGCGGACGCACCTGCCATGCGGCGATTATCTCCCGTGAATTAGGCGTACCGGCGGTAATTGGCTGCGATAACGCGACCACACAAATCAAAGACAATGCGCCGGTCACGGTGTCCTGTGCGGAAGGTGATGTCGGCAAGGTCTATAGCGGTATTCTGGACTTCGAAATCGAAACAACCGATTTATCCGGGCTGCAACATCCAAAAACCCACATCATGCTTAATCTCGGCAATCCTGAACTCGCTTTCAAAACCCGCTTTCTGCCTAATGCCGGCGTGGGTCTGGCCCGAATGGAATTCATCATCACCGAATACATCAAAGCCCATCCCATGGCTTTACTGCACCCGGAAAAAGTCCAGGATACCGATGAACTCAAACAGTTAAAACAGCTGACGCAAAACTATGCAACGCCGGGCGATTTTTTTATCGAAAAACTCTCGGAAGGCGTCGGCACCATTGCTGCAGCCTTTTATCCCAAGCCGGTGGTGGTGCGACTATCGGATTTTAAAACCAATGAATACGCCACTTTATTGGGCGGACGCTGGTTTGAATTTGATGAAGCCAATCCGATGATTGGTTTTCGCGGCGCTTCACGTTACACGCATCCAGCCTATGCCGAAGGCTTTGCACTGGAATGTGCGGCAATGAAACGGGTGCGTGAAGACATGGGCTTAACGAATGTGATTCTGATGATTCCATTCTGTCGCCGGGTTCAGGAAGCCAAACGCGTACTTGATTACATGGCCAGCCAGGGCCTAAAACGCGGTGACAACGGCCTGCAAATCTATGTGATGTGCGAAATCCCCAATAACGTCATCCAGATTGATGCGTTTTCGGAATACTTTGATGGTTTTTCCATCGGTTCAAATGATTTAACCCAGCTGACTTTGGGCGTCGATCGCGATTCCGCCATCCTGGCCGAAGACTTCGACGAACGCGATGAAGGCGTTAAGGAAATGATCCGGATGGCTGTCGCGGGTTCTAAACGCAACGGCAAACATTGCGGCCTGTGCGGCCAAGCACCGTCGGATTACCCGGAAATGGCAGAGTTCCTGGTGGAAATCGGCATTGATTCGATGAGTTTGAATCCTGATACAGTGCTGAAAACCACCCAATTGGTCCTCGAGACAGAGCGGCGATTGGGCAGATAACGCTAGCAGACTCGCAAGCGTTTTACCACCAAGAACATGAAAGACACGAAGGAATACCCTAACGAAATCAAACGATTGAATTCTTGGTTGTTCGTGTCTTTTGTTATTTTTTAGACCTGCATAAGCTGCAACCTATCATAAAGGGATTTTTTCCTATGGCTAGTTAAGCCCAAGCGCGTCAATACTAGCGCCCCATTTATCAACCATCGGCACCATGAGTTTACGTTATCAAATTAACCTGAGAATTCTCTTCTCATCACTTTGTATTTTGATTTTGGGTGGCTCGATAGCCTTATGGCAGGCCCGCACTGCGGTAGACAAGGAAGTCGAGTCGTCCATTAATCTGGCAGTCAAGCTGATTGCCTTTGGATTTTCGAAAGTAGAGCAAAATACACAACCTGAAAAAGACTGGTTATCTCAATTTAATACATTGAAAGAAACCCGGCATTTGAATATTCAGCTAAAACAACCATCAGGCAACATTCTGAATTTAACGCACAGTAATGTCTCTGAACAACTCGATAACATCCCCCCGCAGTGGTTTATCAATTTGCTTGATGATGGTCAGTATCAAGTGGAGCATCAAATTTCAGCGATTAACGGCATCACTCATACGCTGATTATTCAAGCCAATCCCCTGGATGAAATTACCGAAGTCTGGGAAGAAAGCCTGGGATTTTTTGGCTCATTCTTTTTTCTGACTTTATTTACTTTTTTGACAGTTAATCTGGTTTTCAATAAAGCCATAAAAGCTACAAATGACATCGTCGATGCCCTTCAGGCCATTGAAAACGGTAATTACCAACACATGGCTGCCGGTGGCTCGATTACCGAATACGACATCATCGCCAAAGCCGTTAATCACCTGGCACATGAACTGGATCTCATCCAGGAGGAAAACAGGGCTTTAACCCAGCACTCTTTAGAGATTCAGGAGGACGAACGCCAGCATTTGTCACAGGAATTACATGACGAACTGGGGCAGTCAATTACTGCAATTAAAGTGATGGCAGTAACCGCATCACACCAAAAGGCAGACATTAATCTAACTACTGAAGGAATTGTTGATATATGTGACCACGTCATGAAGGTTGTGCGCTCCATGATGCATCAACTGCACCCTTTAGTTCTGACGGAATTGGGATTAAAAGCAACAATGGAAGATCTGTTAAATCATTGGACAGCAAGAAACCCGGAATTATCGCTGACCATAGATTGCCCGGATGAAGTTGACCATCTGGAACATAAAATCACGATTCAGGTGTTTCGTATTGTTCAGGAATGCTTAACCAATATTGTAAGACATGCTCAAGCCAAACACGCGCTGATCAAACTCACTATAAAACACGATGCCAACCTGCAAAAAACACTGTTCTTAGAAGTAAATGACGACGGCAAGGGCTGTGCACATGGCAAAATAAAAAGCGGCTTCGGCCTCTTGGGTATGCGTGAGCGCGTAAAAAGCCTGGGTGGACAATTTACTATCCAAACCAGCCCGGAACAGGGCATGAAAATATTAGCGAGTATTCCGTTGTGAACACACCAACCAAAGTTATTTTAGTGGACGACCATGCTGTGGTGCGTGCGGGTTTTCGGTTGTTATTGTCAACTTGCGAGAAAATAGAAGTCATTGCTGAAGCCGAGCGCGGTGAACAAGCTTGCCAACTCTATCTGGAAAAACAGCCGGATGTGATGGTGCTGGATTTATCGATGCCTGGAATTGGCGGATTAGAAGCCATCAGACGTATTTGCAGTAGAAATGCCAACGCTAAAATCCTGGTATTCAGCGTACATGATGAAATGGTGTATGTGGACAGAGCCACCAATGCCGGCGCCAAAGGCTTCATTACAAAAAATAGCGCTCCAGCCATTCTGGTTGAAGCCATCCAAAAAATTGCCGCGGGCGAAATGTATATTGAGCAGGGATTGACTAAAAACCACCCCAACCATTCACCAGAAGTCGATTACCAGGCAGTTATCAGTTCGTTTTCATCACGCGAATTTGATGTTTTTTTATTGTTGGCCAAAGGCTTTACTGCCCACAAAATTGCCGACGAACTTTGTCTTGGGTACAAAACGGTTGCCAACTACGGCACCCAAATCAAAAACAAATTAAATGTCGCATCGGTGGCCGAATTAACTCGAATTGCGCTGGTATTAAGACTGTTGCAAAGTTGATGACTCAAGACTTTGCAAATCTTCTAGTGTATTAATATTGGCAAATATATCTGGATGATCACTAAAATCAACTCGGACTAAATGTTGCTGAGTAAGCCAATCCGCCAATTTGCGTTGACCACTAGCTAAGTAGTTTTTAAGACTGATATTTAAGTTTGTTTTGACCGCCAAAAACACAGGCTGCAATTTCTCACCTAGACATGCTACGGCAACATCGGCATTTTGTTCTCTTAATGTTTTCAGTAATTTGCTCAAATGTTTTGAACTAAAAATTGGCGAATCACAGGGCATTACCAACAATATTCCGGTCTCGACATGTTGCATCGCAGATAATAAACCGGCCAATGGCCCATCGAAACTATCTGTTTGATCAGTCACCACTTCGAAACCAAGTTGCCTATATTGCTCAAGATTTCTGTTAGCGTTGATCATGACCTCATCCGCCACGTCTGCTAGCGCTTTGGCAGCATGCACAACTAAAGGCTCGCCATGAAATTTAACCAAGCCTTTATCCTGAAATGCCATTCGTCGACCTTGCCCACCGGCTAGTACGACTCCTGTAACTTTTGTTGTCATAATTAATTTTTATCTACCACTATCGGTTAAAATATTCGGGATTTGCTGCCATCTATAACGCCCCATTGACAGTAACTTAATTATCGACTTTTACACACAAGGAATTATCAATGAAACTCTTCATTAAAAAGTCAGCAGTATTGCTAACGATCGCAGCCATTGTCTCAGGCTGCACAGCAACGCCAGAAAAAGTAGTTGAACCCGAAAAAGCCTTAGAACAACCCATATCTGTAAATAATTATCCTACTAGAGACCGTGTTGAATACGTTTTAAATTGCGTTGCGCAACATGGCGGACTGACTTATATCAACCAATATGCCTGCGGATGCAAAATTGACAAAATCGCCGAAAAATTAACGTTTGAAGAATTTGACGCTGCAAAAACATTTGGCTATTTACGAACGACAGCGGGAGAAACAGGCAGTATTTTTCGCGACCCGGCCCAGGCAAAAGACTTAAGAAAACGCCTTAAAGAGGCCGAAGACTATGCTGACAAATCTTGCTTTGTTAAATAAAACCGGCTTTAAAGATATTTCAGAAAACACATATTGAGACACTTCCGTCTAGGCTGGCCATGCCAATCCAATGAACAGCCTTTGTTGACAATAATTCTCATTATGGTAAATAGCACTCTTAATTTCCTAGCGTTTTACTAAATAATTAGCTTTAGTAATACACGTACAGTTTTAAGTCTTTTTTAGTGTTTTTTACAGCCAACTAACCTGTGATATCCTATTGCAAGCTTGTTTATTCACAACCTATTGGGATATTCGTTGTTTTAATCAGGAAGGACGCATCCATTTGAGAGAATCATGACAGAATCAGTTACTACGCAATCAGTTGTGCAAGAAATAACCAATAATTTAAAAAATAAACCAGGAGCTCTGTTGCCTATTCTTCATGGCATACAAGATGCGCTGGGGTATATTCCTGCCGAAAGTGTTCCCGAGATTGCGAAATCTCTGAGTCTTTCTCGCGCTGAAGTCCATGGTGTCATCAGCTTTTATCATTATTTTCGTGAAACCCCGCCGGGAAAAAACACTGTTCACCTTTGCCGCGCGGAATCCTGCCAATCGATGGGTGGAAAAAAACTCGAAGATTATGTCAAAAATAAATTGGGCATTGATTTCCACGAAACAACTGCTGACGGCAAATTCTCTCTTGAGCCTGTCTACTGTCTTGGAAATTGTGCTTGCTCCCCTGCCATGCAAATTGGTAAAGAAATTTACGGCCGGGTATCCGCTGAAAGCTTTGACGAAACCATTAAGGAATTAGGAGAAATAGCATGAGTATAAAAATATACGTGCCTTCTGATTCCAGCTCTGTATCGCTGGGCGCAGACAAAGTCGCCGCATCAATTATTTCTGAAGCAAAAAAACGCGGCATAGCTATCGAACTGATTCGTAATGGCTCATGGGGACTATATTGGTTGGAACCACTGGTCGAAGTATCAACCGCCCAAGGCCGTGTCGGCTATGGCCCAGTCAAACCAAGTGATGTGACTAGCTTATTTGATGCCGACTTTATCAATGGCGGCACTCATGCCTTATCTTTGGGTCTTACTCAAGAAATTGATTACCTAAAAAAACAACAACGTTTAACTTTTGCAAGAATCGGTAAAACCGATCCAATCAGCCTCAAGGATTATGTTGATAATGATGGTTATCGTGGATTAGCTAATGCCTTGTCACTTTCTCAAGCCGAAATAGTCAAAGCGGTTACCGACTCCGGTTTACGTGGCCGCGGTGGCGCTGCATTCCCCACCGGCATCAAATGGAATACGGTACTCAATACCCCATCCGAGCAAAAATATATTATCTGCAATGCAGACGAAGGCGATTCCGGCACTTTCTCTGACCGTATGGTCATGGAAGGCGACCCATTCGTTCTGATTGAAGGCATGACCATTGCAGGCCTGGCTGTCGGTGCCACACAAGGCTATATTTATCTGCGCGTTGAATACCCACATGCTTTTGAAGCCCTTAACGCCGCTATCGACAGCGCCTATAAAGAAGACTATTTGGGTGAAAACATCAAAGGGAGCAATAAGGCTTTCCACCTTGAAGTTCGCTTAGGTGCCGGTGCCTATGTCTGTGGCGAAGAAACCTCCCTGATGGAAAGTTTGGAAGGCAAGCGTGGCTTGGTTCGCTTTAAACCACCTCTACCGGCGATTAAGGGATTGTTTGGACAACCGACTGTAGTAAACAATGTAATTTCATTAGCATCGGTGCCGATTATTCTTGACAAAGGCGGCGAGCATTACCGTGATTTTGGATTGGGTCGTTCACGCGGCACCTTGCCCATACAGTTAGCTGGAAATATCAAACATGCTGGATTAATTGAATTAGCGTTTGGCATTACTTTAAGAGAAATACTGTATGACTTCGGTGGCGGTTCGGCAACAGGTAGACCAATTCGCGCAGTCCAAGTAGGTGGACCACTAGGCTCTTACATGCCTGAATCTCAATTTGACACGCCACTGGATTACGAAGCCTTCGCTGCAATCTGGGCAGTTTTGGGACATGGCGGGATTGTCGTATTTGATGACACCGTTGATATGGCTGAAATGGCTAAATACAGTCTTGAATTTTGTGCAATCGAATCTTGCGGAAAATGCACACCTTGCCGCATCGGGTCAACCCGCGGTTATGAAGTGATGGACGACATCATCAACGGTCGCGATCTTGATAAAAACATCCCATTACTGAGAGATCTTTGCGACACCTTACTTAACGGCTCACTCTGTGCTTTGGGTGGCATGACACCTTATCCAGTACTCAGCGCTTTAAATCATTTTCCTGAAGATTTCGGGATCAATGAAAAAGCTGGCGCCTAAATACGATTTACAGGAGATTACAATGTCAATCAATAAAGAAAAAGATTTTGGCACCCCTGCCAGCCAAGGCACTAAGTTAGTCACATTAGAAATCGATGGCTTTAAAGTAACCGCACCCGAAGGCACTTCGGTAATGCGTGCAGCCGCCAGCATCGGTATCGAAATCCCCAAATTATGTGCCACAGACAGCATTGAACCATTTGGATCGTGTCGTCTTTGCTTAGTTCAAATCGAAGGCGCACGAGGCATGCCTGCGTCTTGCACCACTCCGGTCGCAGAAGGCCAAAAAATCGTCACTCAAAACCAACGATTGGCTGATGTTCGCCGTGGTGTAATGGAATTGTATATATCGGATCACCCATTAGATTGTTTGACCTGCTCTGCAAATGGCGACTGCGAATTGCAGGATATGGCAGGCAAAGTTGGTTTGCGAGAAGTCCGCTATCAACCTGGTGAAAATCACCTTGGCGTCACTAAAGACCAAAGCAATCCATATTTCACTTTCGATCCCAGTAAATGTATCGTGTGTTCACGCTGCGTAAGAGCTTGCGAAGAAACCCAAGGTACATTCGCTTTAACCATAGATGGTCGCGGTTTTGACTCAAAAGTATCGCCCGGACAAAATGAATCATTTATGGATTCTGAATGCGTCTCTTGTGGCGCTTGCGTTCAAGCCTGCCCGACAGCGACATTGATGGAAAAATCGGTTATCGACAACGGTACGCCTGAACATTCCATTATTACTACCTGTGCATATTGCGGTGTAGGTTGCTCATTCAAAGCAGAAATGAAGGGGGAACAAGTCATCCGGATGGTACCCGACAAAGACGGCAAAGCGAACCATGGGCATTCATGCGTAAAAGGCCGCTTTGCATTCGGTTATGCCACACACAAAGATCGCATCACCAAGCCAATGATTCGCGCCAGCATTAAAGATGCCTGGAAAGAAGTCAGCTGGGAAGAAGCCATCAATTATGCAGCTTCCGAACTAAAACGCATCCAAGCCAAATACGGCAAAGACTCAATTGGTGGCATTACCTCTTCACGTTGCACTAACGAAGAAACTTATTTAGTCCAAAAACTGATCCGTGCGGGTTTTGGCAACAATAACGTTGATACTTGTGCGCGTGTTTGTCATTCCCCAACTGGCTATGGCTTAAAACAAACCTTTGGCGAATCATCCGGCACACAAGACTTTGACTCCGTGATGGACTCAGACGTCGTATTGATCATTGGCGCCAACCCAACTGATGGTCATCCGGTTTTCGCATCGTTAATGAAAAAACGCCTGCGTCAAGGTGCAAAATTGATTATTGCTGACCCTCGTGAAATCGACTTGGTCAACAAAAGTCCGCATATCAAAGCCAACTACCATTTAAAATTACGTCCAAGCACCAACGTTGCCTTACTAAATGCATTGGCGCATGTCATTGTGACCGAAAACTTGGTTAAAGAAGATTTTGTCAAAGAACGTTGCGATGTCGTGTCTTTTGAAAAATGGCGTACATTTGTTGCCCAAGAAAGGCATTCACCTGAGGCTACTGAAATCATTACCGGCGTTCCAGCCAGTGACGTCAGAGCGGCAGCGAGACTGTATGCAACCGGCGGAAATGCAGCCATCTATTACGGCTTAGGTGTCACCGAACACAGCCAAGGTTCTACTACCGTTATCAGTATTGCCAATCTTGCGATGGCAACCGGCAACTTAGGCCGCAAAGGGGTAGGCGTAAATCCATTACGCGGACAAAATAACGTACAAGGTTCTTGTGATATGGGCTCATTTCCACATGAGTTCCCCGGCTATCGCCACGTTTCTGATGCCGCAACCCATGAATTATTTGAACAAGCCTGGAACGCAAAATTAAGTTCAGAACCAGGCCTGCGCATTCCAAATATGTTTGATGCCGCAATGGATAAAAGCTTCCTGGGACTTTACGTTGAGGGTGAGGACATTGCTCAATCAGATCCTGATATTAAACATGTTCATGCCGCTTTGCGCGCTATGGAATGCGTGATTGTGCAGGATTTGTTCCTGAATGAAACCGCTAAGTTTGCCCATGTATTTTTGCCAGGCGCATCATTTCTTGAAAAAACCGGTACATTTACCAATGCAGAACGTCGTATCTCGCCAGTTCGTCGAGTGATGACGCCATTGGCCGGTTATGAAGACTGGGAAGTGACTCAACTGCTGTCTAACGCAGTCGGTTACCCAATGAATTATCAAAGTCCGTCAGAAATCATGGATGAAATTGCGTATCTGACACCTAGCTTCAAAGGCGTCAGCTACGAAAAAATCGATGAACTGGGTAGTGTGCAATGGCCTTGTAACGATGAAGCGCCGGAAGGCACACCCATTATGCATGAACAAACATTCATGCGTGACAACGGCAAAGGCTTATTTATGCCTACCGAATTCGTTGCTACGCAAGAACGCGTCAATGGAAAATATCCATTGATACTGACTACTGGTCGAATCTTGTCACAATACAACGTTGGCGCTCAAACACGTCGTACCGATAACGTTGCATGGCACTCTGAAGATTTATTGGAAATTCATCCCCATGATGCTGAAGATAGAGGCATCAAGTCAGGTGATTGGGTTGGCATTAAAAGCCGTGCAGGAGAAACTGTACTCCATGCATTGATTAGTGAACGCGTTCAACCGGGTGTTGTCTACACAACCTTCCATTTCCCTGAGTCGGGGGCGAATGTTATCACCACTGACAACTCAGACTGGGCGACGAATTGCCCAGAGTACAAAGTAACGGCTGTTCAAGTTACTAAAGTTACACAACCATCTGAATGGCAAAAGGAATACAGCGCTTTCTCAGAACAACAACTGGAATTTCTGGAACAAGGCATAAATAATGGCTAACGACAATGCAGTTTTGCAGTCGTTAGCACTCGATTTAGGCTGGCCAAGTTACCAGGAAATCACCGTAGATCGCTGGCAAGGAAGCCAGCACTCACAGGAACATGATTTCGTTGCTGAAGAAGTACCCATTTCTCTGGTTTATAACGGAATGCCACATGTAGTCATGTTGGCGACCCCTACCAATTTGGAAGAATTCGCCCTTGGCTTTAGTATTACCGAGGGCATTATTAAACACCCCACTGAGCTACTCTCAACCCGAATTTTCAATCATGCCAATGGTATTGAAGTTCAAATCAAAATACCTGAAGAACGATTTCAATGCATCAGCGAAAAAGGGAAAAACCTAACTGGAAGAACTGGTTGCGGACTCTGTGGCGCTAGTACATTGAAACAAGCCATTCGCCAGCCTAGCCCCGTTCATGGCAACCTGCAATTGAGTTGCCAGGATCTAATTTCTGCCTTATCTGAAGTCAAACAAAAACAGAAGCTTAATAAAATCACCGGTTCAGTTCATGCCGCTGCTTGGGTAATACCGGGTCAAGGTATTATTGATCTGCGTGAAGATGTAGGTCGGCATAATGCACTGGATAAACTGATTGGTTTATTATTAAGAACCGGCAAAGATTTATCAGCTGGCTTTATAATTGTTACCAGTCGTGCAAGTTACGAAATGGTACAAAAAACCGCTTTTGTTGGCATCACCTTGCTTGCAGCGATTTCCGCGCCAACCGGCCTTGCCATTCGACTAGCAAACGAAGCCGGCCTTACACTAATCGGTTTCGCAAGGGATGATCAACATGTTATCTATGCTCATCCACAAAGACTGACCCATAACCCATAACTTTTACTGATTTACACAATGAAAATAAAAAGACTTATCAATATGGCTAACGACATTAGCAATTTCTTTGATTCTGAAGTAGATAAGGAATTGGCCGCTCAGGGCATGAAAAATCACATTTTAAGATCTTGGGATCCAAGAATGCGTAGTGAAATAGCAGAATATTTAACTCAAGATGGCACTGAATTAACAGAGCTGTCTAAAAAAGCTATTCTGCAACTTGATTCCAAGTAGCAAAAAACGATGACCGCAGTTTAAGCGGAAGATGTAAAAACGCTGTTAACACCCTCCTTCTTAAACTGCTGTTGTATTTTATTAGACTTAAAATTTAGTTTGAAGCCTGGTTTCACTGGAATAACTGATACAAATAAAAAGCAAGAATTGAGTGCCGAAAATGAGATTCGCCATCAATAAATGAATTGGCTGAGCGATTACAGGCATGCCCAATCTATCAAGTGACACACCGGCCAAAATTGCAGTAACAATTATCCCGACTAGTACAATTCCTAATCGGAAGATAAAACTGTTTCTGTCAATTGATTGATAAAGTTTCCAAACCAGCCACAGATTCGTAAACAAGATAATCGACGAAAAAGAGCGGTGGACATAAAAAATTATTGGGAATGCTTCACGCCAGTATTGCCGTTCTAAGCCTTGTTGATTGGCAATTACATCTACTGCCTCCCTAACTTGGGTGCCCAAGGCGACTTGTATCAGCGACAGACCCATCGCAATAGTTAAAACAGTCTTGAATTTTTCCGGTAATAAACTGATGTCTACCTGACTAATTAAATTACGCTGCGACCTAGCAATGGTATAAATCAACAATGCCACGATAAATAGCGCTAACAGCATGTGCAAAGTAATCATTATTGGTTTGAGATTACTCGCAACAACCGTTGAACCTAGCCACCCTTGAAACCCCACCAGCAAAAATGCGCTAATCGCCAAGTAGAAGACGGTCTTATCGGTTTTAAGATAAATGCGTGAAGACCAGGCCGTCAAAAAAATAAAAAAACCGATGGTGACACCGACCAAGCGATTTGCGTACTCTGTCCAGGTTTTAACGGGATTAAATTGCGTATTTTGGTAGCCGCGTTGGGCATAGATTTCGTGGTAATTGATCGGCAATTGAGATTCATCCGTGGGCGGCACCCATTGACCAAAACAAGTCGGCCAATCAGGGCAGCCCATACCGGCACCGGATGCTCTGACGATACCGCCCGCCAAGATAACCAGATAGACGGCAATGATGGTGATCGTTCCGAGTCGACGAAAACGAAGCGCTGCTTGTAAATCAATCATGTCTGCAAGATAAGTTCAGTTTACGAAAACATGCTTTTGGTAAGCTCAATTTCATCAGAAATACCTTCAATTTCGAGTACTTCAATATCAGAGGCAAGACCCAGCTTGCTAAATGCGGAAACAGTCGAGAAATCTACGCGGCAAGCAGGATGATCGGTTCCTTGAATACTTTGTAAAAAAGCGACCTGCACTACATCGACATAATCGGCAGATCCGTCTTCATTGCGATCAAAATTAACATACTCGGATGGCACTTGTTTTAATGATTCAGGAAAAGCCCAGGTATCCATAATCATTTTACCAATCGGTGGATGGGCTTTTTCCAAAAGCTTTTCCATTCTCGACGGGCTGTCCCTAAACTCAGGCAAATTTTCAACCAAGGTCAAAATAGGAAGCTTACCTATTTGATGAATTAGTCCAGCCAGCATTGCTTCGTCTTTATTTAAATGTGGCGTTAATGAAGTCAGCGCCCGGCTAATTGATGACACATTGATACTTTGTTCCCAGGTTTTTCTAAAATGCGCTTCCAAAAGTTTTGAGGAGGGACGAAACATTTGATGCATCACAAGACTGGTAATCAATGTGCCAACCATTTTGTTGCCTAGCCGGGAAACCGCCATTTGTATATTTTTGATTTCCGAAGTGCCCCGATATAACGGGCTATTTGCAACGTAAATCAACCTAGTTGAAAGCGCTACATCAGTCACAATAATTTCAGCTAATTCTTTTGCCGAGGTATCCAGCGAAGATACAGCCTCCCTAACTCTTAAGGCCACATCTGGCAACACAGGTAGAGCTAATCGGTTCGCATCGAGTTCTTGCTGCACATGGTTTAAAAAATCTTGTACTGAATTAAATTGCATAACTACCCTTACTAAACAAATTTGAGGTAAATTTTTTGCTCATTGTATACCGATAAACGTGCCTACGAAAAATCACCAACCATGAATGAGCTTAAAACGGCAATTCCGAAAAGGTATCCAGCTCTTTAACGGCCGCGGCTGCGCGACGAATCATTTCCAAATTATCTTGTTTAACCATCATACCACCCACAGCCAATGTTACGAGCATCGCTTCAAACGGATAGATAAGATGGGCTCGATAGCGTGGCAACGTGTCCTCCAAACTCACCTTGATTCCTTTTTTCTGAAGAGTTTCGACATAATAATTCAGCAATGAGATTTCATGACATCGACGATTTTCAGGTGTTAGTGATGTTGCCAAAAAATAAGCGACATCACTTATTCCTTCTCCCGTTCTCACCATCTGCCAGTCAAGAAGGCCAGGCTTGTTTTGTTGCCAAAATAAATTCCCCGGATGACAATCATGATGAACAATGGTCTGAGCTCCCTGCCCTAAAAATCGCATGACCTCTCTGCGTCGACGAGCATAATGAATTGCGGGACAGAACAATGAATTATCTACCACTCCATTTGCTAATCTTAAACCGTGCTTCATCAATGGGACGGCCAATGCTGTCCCTAAATGATCTTCCAATTTCCTTACTGGTCCGGACATCCAGGAAAAATCCCCTTCAATTGGACTTTCTTGCCAAAAACCGGCATGCAACTCAGCCAATAGATTAATGACCAACATAGCTTGATCAGCCGTCAACTCATCACTGGTCCGTCCAGGTCTACCCCCTGATTCTTTGACATCCGCTAACACCAACGTCGAACCTAGTCCTAACTTACTTTTTGCAGCTAATACCGCTGGCTTATGGATAGGAATTAAAGGCGCCATTTCTCGATAAAACCTGATCTCGGTTGGTAATAACCGAGGTAATGACGTAATCATTCTAGCTCGCCATGCCATGGAGGGCATTTTCACAAACCAGAATCGAGGAATTGATTGAGAACCATCATGGTCCACTTTGATTCGAACGCGCGTTGTGGTGCCCACATCGATGGCAATTTGCTCTACTTTTGATACTGTAATACCAGCAAAACTCTCATCCACAATCCGCTGTGCCCAATTCACGGTCAAATCTTTGGGCCGGTTAACTAAAATGGCATTACTCATTCTTATATTTCACTTAATTATTTTTAAATTCACTATGTTTTATATGCAAACAACTAACTAATAATACTATAACGTTGTCACACTACTATGCCGTCAACATTAAGATGAAAAGTCATGTTTTAAGGTATTCATTCCGCATTGATTTTTTTTACTGTTAAACTAAAAAAGTCATCTCTATAGTCAATAATAAAGTTGTCGATAGCCCTGCCCATCAAAGGATAGCTAAACAATGAAACTGCTTAAATCTTCTACTTTTCAGCTTTGCTTCCTGTTGGGATACTTGTTAATTAGCGTTACGCAAGTAAATGCTGCAGACCAAGCCATGGGAATCGGGGCCCTGGGTCGTATTGAACCCAAAAGCCGAGTCATTCGTGTTTCACATAATGCCGGGGCTGAAGGCACTAATCTTGAACAACTCCTCTTTCAAGAGGGTGACCAAGTCAATCAAAACGATGAACTTGCCTTGCTTGCTGATCACAATAAACGCCAAGCCGAAATAGATATCGCTAAAACAAAAATCAAAATTCTGGAAGCAAAACTTGGCCTTGAGCGGGTAACGCTAAACTACAATGAAAAAGAATTTCGTCGCTATCAGGCGCTTGCAAGCACAGCCACTGCCAGTGCGGCAATAGCTGACCAAAAGCAACTCGCATTTCAGCAATCACAGGGTCTCATTCACACATTGCAAGCAGAAATAGCAAACGCTAAAGCAGAACAACATGTCGCTGAAGAAAATCTGGCTAAAACGTCAATCAAGGCACCGATAAGCGGAACCATCATCAAAATACACACTCGACCGGGAGAACGCATTAGTGACAGTGGTCTACTGGAAATGGCTGATCTTAGCCAGCTGGATATTGTTGCCGAAGTTTACGAATCTGACTTTCCTAAGGTGAAAATAGGGCAAAAAGCTGAAATTAACATTCCTGGGATTACCCAACCATTTTCGGCACAAGTTCGTGAACTGGGCTTTCAAGTAAACAAAAATGACTTGAACGACACTGATCCACTGGCCGATAAAGACAACCGCATTATTGAAGTCCGGCTGACATTGGAAGAAAGTGCAATCCCCGCGCTGCAGCATCAAATTTATCGTCAGGTTCATCTGCGGATATTTCCATGAGCTTCTTTTTTCCAGGTCGATTAGCCTGGCGGCAGTTAGTTTTTGATCGAACGAAACTGATAGCGGCTATCAGCGGTGTGTTATTCGCAACGGTATTAGTTTTCATGCAAATAGGCTTCAGAGATTCCTTGTATGCGAGTGCAGCCTCGGCACCGACAAGAATGGATGGTGATTTATTTCTGGTTCATAAGCAGTCAGAGGCCATGTGGAGACCCATCCATTTTACCCGTACAGAACTCATGAGAAGCTTGGCGCATTCCCAAGTAGCGGAGGTTCAGCCTCTCTATATGGGATTGGCACCATTTAAAAACCCATCAACTCAATCTAAAAGAACCTTAATGGTTTATGGTTACGATCCCAAGGCCAATATTTTCAATGCACCTGAAATCATAAGCCAACAGCAGCTGCTGACTCTCAAAGACAATGTGATTTTCGATGAATCCTCCCGTCCCGAATTTGGACCGATTCGACAATTACGCAGCGAAGGAAAAGACACAACCGAAATTAATGACTACAAAGTCAAAATCGTCGGCTTCTTTCGCTTAGTTGCCTCGTTTGCCGCTGATGTCAATATAGTGACC
>JABFRC010000346.1 GCA_013141375.1 Methylococcaceae bacterium
ATTGGCTGATGTCAGTAAAATGGCATCAATGGCTTCGATGCTGTCACGAAAATTTTCCGGTAAACGCACTGCTGCCGAAAAGCGGCGCTCGCCTTCATAAATTTCCGTCGCAATTTTGCCACCGATAGCGGTTTCGATGACATCATGAATATCAGACGCGTTGATGCCATGCCGGGCAGTGGCTTCCCGATTGACTACGATAGACAGGTATTGTTGGCCCGTGAGCCGTTCCACACGAATATCCTGTGCGCCTTGAATCGAGCCGGCAACCTTGGCTATGTCATTGGCAGTTGTCTTCAATAACTCCAGATCATCGCCGAAGACTTTTACCGCCAGATCTGAACGGACGCCGGTCAGCATTTCATCGACGCGGTCGGAAATCGGCTGCGCCATAACCACTTGGATCCCCGGCAGGTTATTGCTCAATTTGTCGCGTATCGCATCGGCGATTTGATCTTGTGTCCAGCCTTTAGGCCATTGATCTCGTGGCTTTAAACTGACGATGGGGGTTGATTCATTTTGACTTTGCGGGTCGGCAGGGCTTTCGCCGCGACCGATATTGGTGACTGCCAGGCTCACGCCGGGTACTTCCATCACCATGCGCATTGCCGCCATTTCCATATTGATGCCTTCCTGCAAGGAAATATTCGGTGCCCGGTTGATGGCCGGAACGATGGAGCCTTCTTTCATTTCCGGAATAAAGGCGCTGCCCAAAAATGGCAGCAATGCCAACGCGCCGACAAATAAAAGAGCTGCCAGAAGTACCACTCTTTTGCTGTTTTTCAGCGATAGATCGAGCAGTTTGATGTAGGGCTTTTTGATGAAGGCGATAATCGGTGTGTCGTGTTCTTTTTCATGCTGGCCTTGCAACATGAATGAACATAACACCGGGGTTAAGGTCAGCGACAGCACCAGTGAAATCAGCAGGGCAATCGCTATGGTATATGCCAATGGCGCAAACATTTTGCCTTCCATGCCTTCCAGTGTCATCAACGGCAGGAACACCAAAATGATAATGCCGACGCCGAATAATACCGGCGTGGCGACTTCCTGAGCGGCAGCCATCACCACTTTGACTCGGCTGGTCGAACCACCTTTGCGCTCGGTAAGAAAGCTGAACGCGTTTTCGACGACAACGACAGAGCCGTCGACGATCAAGCCAATCGCAATCGCAAGGCCGCCCAAGGACATCAAATTTGCGGAAATTCCCAATTGGTTCATCACAATAAATGTAACCAGCGGCGTCACGATCAAGGTACTGACCACGATCAGACTGGAGCGAATGTCACCCAAAAATAACAGCAGCGTTATTACCACCAACGCAATACCTTCAAGCAACACCTTGGTGACGGTATGCAGCGCGCCATCGACCAGCTCGCTACGGTCGTAGTAAGGCACGATTTTAAGATCTTCCGGCAACATGTTTTTGTCGTTGATTTCCTGCACGCGCTGCTTGATGCGGCTGACCAGTTCCTTGGCATTGCCGCCGCGCAACATCATCACAATGCCGCCCACCGATTCGGTGTAACCGTTTTTGATCACCGCGCCCACGCGCACTTCGTGGCCGATTTTTACCTCGGCGACATCGTGCATATGAATCGGGACGCTGTGCTCTTCTTTCAGTACGATATTGCCAATGTCGCCGACATCACGAATCAAACCGACGCCGCGAATCAGATATTGTTCGGCATAATGCGGCAACACACCGCCGCCGCTGTTGGCGTTATTGCGGGTGAGGGCGTTAAAGACTTCGTCCAGCGTGACATGGTAATGGGACATACGATCAGGATTGATCAACACCTGATATTGCTTGTTATAACCACCTTGTGAATTGATTTCAGCCACTCCAGCTATACCGCGCAATAACGGACGC
Source organism: Methylococcaceae bacterium (assembly GCA_013141375.1). Taxonomy (GTDB): domain Bacteria; phylum Pseudomonadota; class Gammaproteobacteria; order Methylococcales; family Methylomonadaceae; genus JABFRC01. The sequence continues at coordinate 1,874 of JABFRC010000346.1, forward strand.
ACGACCCAGTCCTGGGTTTCGCGGCGACGCATCAATTCTTCCGGCGTCAGCGCGCGCTGACCATCATCTTGTCGCTCCAATGTGTATTGATACACCTCGCCCAGTCCGGTAGACACCGGGCCCAATATTGGATTCACCCCGGCAGGCATTTTATGGCTGACTTCAATCAAGCGTTCCATGACCAGCTGTCTGGCAAAATAGACATCGGTATCGTCGGTAAATACCAGGGTAATCAGGGACAGGCCGTTTTTATTTAACGAGCGCATTTCCGTTAGGCCGGGCAGGCCAGTCATCGCAATTTCCAGCGGTACGGTGATAAAGCGCTCAACTTCTTCCGGTGAACGACCGGACGATTCACTGGCAATTTGCACCTGTACGTTGGTGACATCGGGAAATGCATCGACCGAAAGTGATTGCAATGAACGAATACCGAACAGAATCAAACCGACAGCCAATGCCACGATCAAAATACGATTGTGTAAACTCGCGCGAATCAATGCCTCAATCATGGATTACCCCAATTCCTTGCGCTGGCGCTCGCTGTTTAGATGAAAGCCGCCCTCCACGACCACCTTGTCGCCCGGTTTTAAGCCGCCGATAATACGTCGCACATTGTCGTAACGCATGCCCAATTGTACCGGTCGCAGCTGGAATTCATCAGGGGCTGTCTCGACGAAGACATGATCACTGTCGTTAACGCGTATCACCGCGGAATCGGGCAATACCAGTTCCTGTGCGCCTTGCTTACGAATCGTTAAAGTGGCCAGCATGTTCGGTTTAAAAATGCGCTGCGGATTGGGCAAAGCCATCCGAACGGTGACGGTGCGAGTGCTGGGATCGACCATGTCGGCGACATAAATCAGGCGACTACTCAGCTCTTCTCCAGGTAATGCAGCAATGGTGACCGATGCTTCATCACCTTTGCGCGCCCAGGTTGCTTGTTGCTCAGGCAGTTCCGCAACCACCCAGACATGGGACAGATCGGCCACGGTAAATAAGGCATCGGCAGGTTGTACCACTTGGCCGACCGTTACTTTGCGTTCCACAATCGTTCCTTGAATGCTCGCGGTAATGGGTAAAAATGAATGGATTTTCTTAGCTTGAGATAGACGGGTTAAATCGCTGTCTGACATACCGAATACGCGTAGCTGGTCGGTTGCGGTGCGTAAGTCCACATCGGCTTCATTCAGCATGCTTTCCCTTTCCAGCAGGTCGGCGGCGGCAATCACATCACTGGCGAGCAGGCGTTTGGCTCGGTTGACCGCCAGACGACGCAGATTGACTTGCGAACTGGTTTTTAGATAAGCCGATTGGGCCAGGCCGAGTTCGGTGCTGTTGAGTATTGCCAGTTGCTCGCCTTTTTTAACTTCCTGGCCCAGCACGACTTCCGTTTCGGTAATTCGGCCAGTCACCGTTGCACCGATACGGGCGACACGCTGTTGATCCAACTCAACGCGTGCCGGCAAGCGCAAGGAATCATGCACTTGGCCTTCACCAATAGCGATGACTTTGATTTGTTTCAACAGAATGGGCGTGGCCTTGACTACAGGAAAAGAATCCTCGGCATGGCTTGTTGATGTGATCAGCAGCAGTATAAACAGTCGATAAAATAATGTCATGGTTACAGGTTCTCCAGGTCGGTAGCGCGTAAACGGTCCAGATCAATCAGTGCGGCCTGGCGGTCGAAGCGGGCGTTGAGGTAATCGTTGCGTACACTGCGGTAAGTACGTTGAGCATCGAGATAATCGATAATTCCGCGCTCGCCGAGGCGATAGGCGGCTTCAGCGACTTTCATGACGGTTTCGGCTTCTTTCAGCAAACCGGCATCGAAGGTTTCTACCTGACGATGGGCGATGCGGTAGCGGTTATAGGCATTTTCCAGTTCGCGGATAACAGTGAATTCTTGTTGATTGGCGAGAGTTTCTGCCTGACTGAGCTCTGCTTGCGCCTCGCCAATCGGGCCTTGGCGCTGATTCCATATTGGCAGTGGGATGACGATATTGACTTGCCATTGCTCAAGGCCGGGGTCTTTTTGCGCACCGGCTTTTAAGGTCGGTTGCGGATAACGAAGATGTTGTTCGTATTTAACTTTAGATTGGGCTTTTTGGATTTCAGCACGCACCTGCTGTAACTGCGGCTGATTATTAAGGACTTCCTCACGCATACTTTCCAGAGAAGGCAGTGTCGCTAATGGTGCGGGTAGGTCTCCTTCTGCTTCAAATTGGTGCGGTAACGCCGGACCGAACATCATGTGCAGCGCCGATTTGGCGTCATCCACTCGCGTCTCCGCCATTTCTCGAAGTTTTAAGGCGTTTAACGCTTCGGCTTCAGACTTCACCTGTTCATAACGGGGGGCTTCACCAAGTTCCACCTTCAGTTTGATTTTGTCTCGGATTTGCACCAGTAAATGCTCGTTATCTTTGCTGATTTGCAGCTCTGCTTGGCGACGCAGGATTTCATAAAACGCCAGCCGAGTCTGACTGCGCACAGCCAACCAAACGCTGCGACTGGCCTCGTCTGCCGAGGTAATACCGGCTTCTGCAATTTGACGCCGAGCTTCTCTTACGAAGGGTAAATCTAACGGCTGGGAGATCACAAACTGGCTATTGGAGCCATTCAATGCGCCCGGGCCTATTCCGGTTGAGGTGCCGCCGCCCACTTCCAGTTCCGGATTAGGATAGGCTTTGGACGTGACTAAAGCCGCTTCCGCCAAGTCCTGACGCGCTTTGGCATTGGCGAGTGAAGGATTATGGCTTTCAAGCAGGCTAAGCACTTGGGTTAAGGTCAGTGTGTCTGCAAATACCTGACGGTGGCTAAATGTGCTTATTTCGAGAATTAATCCAAATCGCCATAAAATTGGGAGCAGTGATGATTTTGTTTGGCTACGCATGGGCTGTGTATTCCAAGTTGAGTTCTTTAAACTTAAAGCAGTTTTTGTACCAACTAACTTAAAAGCTTCTCAGGCCACTTGTTGTAAACGGGTAATGTAACTATTAATTACGCCTATCTCCCACCTCTCATGCAGCAAATTTGGCCGTCTTTGTCCGCACCGAATTTGTGTGGAAATCAGTGAGTTTGCACTAAAAATGCCCATAACTTGGCCGTGCAATCGGTCAACACCTTTTTATAAACACGAAAAAGTCAGTGAAATCAAAGGGTAGACGCCAACATCAAATTACTAAAACCAATTGGATCAATTATTGCTTGTTATTGTTTGAATGACTTCCAACATCAAACAAGGGTACTACTATGACTGGAAATTCTGCGCGCGCTCAGGCTGTTCAAAACATCACTAATCGTCAACCCATGCCGACCAAAATGCCGGAGTCGCTGACTAGCCTGTGGGCGAGTGATGTGTTTACCTTAGCTAAAATGAAGGAAAGCCTGCCTAAGGAAGTATTTAAATCGGTAAAGAAAACCATTGAAGCCAGCGCCGAGCTGGACGTTTCGATTGCCGATGTGGTGGCGTTGGCGATGAAGGATTGGGCGCTGTCTAAAGGTGCGTTGTATTACGCGCACGTCTTTTATCCCTTAACCAATGCCACAGCAGAAAAACACGACGGCTTTATTTCCGTGCAAAATGATGGCTCGGTAATCTCCGAATTTAGCGGCAAAGTGTTGGTGCAGGGCGAGCCGGATGGTTCTTCTTTCCCGAACGGTGGTATTCGTTCTACGTTTGAAGCGCGCGGTTATACTGCCTGGGATGTGACCAGTCCCGCTTACATCATGACGACCGATAATGGTGCGACGCTTTGTATTCCGACGGTTTTCATTTCCTGGACCGGTGAAGCGCTGGATAAGAAAACGCCTTTGTTGCGCGCCAATGCGGCAATGAATAAAGCCGCGCAACGCGTGCTTTCCCTGCTTGGCCATACCGATATTGCGCCGGTAAATTCCAGTTGCGGTGCTGAGCAGGAGTATTTTCTGGTCGATGCCAATTTCGTCAACAGCCGTCCGGACTTGTTGCTGGCGGGCAGAACCCTTTTTGGTGCATCGGCGGCTAAAGGCCAGCAATTTGATGATCACTACTTTGGTGCGATACCTGAACGCGTTCAAGTCTATATGCAGGATGTCGAAGAACAGTTGTATCGTTTAGGCATTCCGGCCAAAACACGGCATAACGAAGTCGCGCCCGGACAATTTGAGATTGCACCGTTTTTTGAATCGGCCAACGTTGCTACCGACCATCAACAGCTGTTGATGACCGTCTTGAAAAACACTGCCAAGAAACACGGTCTGGTTTGTCTGCTGCATGAAAAACCCTTCAAAGGCATTAACGGCTCCGGCAAGCATGTGAACTGGTCGGTCGGCAATGCCACACAAGGCAATCTGCTGGATCCGGGCCATACACCGCATTCAAACACACAGTTTTTGTTGTTCTGCGGCGCGGTGATTCGCGGCGTACATAAATATGGTCCGCTGTTACGAGCAGCTATCGCTACGGCAAGTAATGATCACCGTTTGGGGGCTAATGAAGCACCGCCGGCGATCATGTCAGTGTATTTGGGCTCCCAGCTGGACAATGTGTTCGAGCAAATCAGCAACGGCAAGATCACCGGCTCGCTAAATGCAGGGGTGATGGACCTGGGTATTAATACGCTGCCAACCTTTAATAAGGATGCAGGGGATAGAAACCGTACCTCGCCTTTTGCCTTTACCGGCAACCGCTTTGAATTCCGCGCTGTGGGTTCCGGGCAATCGGTGGCAGGCCCACTGGTAACGATGAATACCATGCTGGCCGATTCACTTAACTGGGTGGCTGATAGCCTGGAAGGCCAATTAGCGAAAGGTGTTGATCTGGATACGGCAATACTTAAGACCCTGAAAGAATTGATCGATCAGCATGGCGCAGTGGTTTTTGGCGGTAACGGGTATTCTGCCGAGTGGCACAAAATGGCGGTTGAAGAACGCGGTTTGCGCAATCTTAAAACTGCTGCCGATGCCTTGCCGGTTCTTAAAGAGCCTGATGTCCAGGAGTTGTTCGACAAGCTCGGCGTGCTGTCGCCGGTCGAACTTGCTAGTCGTTTTGAAATCTATGCCGAACAGTACATTCTCGCAATTGAAGTGGAAGCCAAACTGGTCATCAGTATGGCAAAAATCGGTATTTACCCTGCAGCGGTGAAATATCTGTCTGATCTTTCTTCCACCTTAAGCAGTCTAAAAAGTAACGGTGTCGAACTGGGTAACGAGCGTCTGGTTCAGATTGCCGGGCTGTTAACGTCAATGACAGGAACTGCCGACAAACTCAGCGCTGCTCTTGCAACTCATGATTTTGCAACGGTTGAAGAACACATGCAGTTTTGCGCAAAGACCATTCGTCCGCTGATGGATGAGGTGCGTCAGTATGCCGATGGTCTGGAAGGGGAAATTGCTGACGAATTATGGCCGTATCCGACTTATCAGGAAATGTTGTTTATTAAATAACCGGCGAGTTCGAAAACAAAATAAAGTAATCGGTGGGAGCGGCGCCTACGTCGCGATTTGCAACCTTCAGTCGCGACGTAGGCGTCGCTCCCACCCAACACAATCTAGGTGTCACATGCATCCTGACAAACACCCCTTACTGTCGAGTTCCAACATGATTATGGACAATCCGGCGCTGGAAATGAGGTACAGGCAGACCAAAATTATTTTCACCATTGGGCCTGCCACCTCCAGCGATGAAGTGCTGAAAGAGCTTATTAATGAGCGCGTCGATATTTGCCGCATCAATATGGCACACGCCAGCCATGCCTGGACGCGAGCCATTATTCAGCAGATTAAACGCGTTTGCGGCGAAGTGGATCGACATATCGCCATCATGATGGACATTAAAGGTCCGGAAATCCGCACCGGCGATATTGGCGAACCTATTTATCTTGAACAAGGCCAGCTGTTTGATTTTCTGATGGCTGTACCCAACGGCGATGCCAGCCAGGACGGTATTCGCTGTGTGAATGTCAATTATCCCAACTTAATTAATGATGTATCAGTCGGCGATACGGTTCTCGTCGACAGCGGCTTGATACGCATGCAGGTAATGGCAACGCTGGGTGATCGGATTCGTTGTAAGGTGATTATTCCTGGTCAATTCGGTAACCGTCGGCATATTAATCTGCCCGGTGTTCGTGTTGGACTGCCTTCATTAACGGAAAAGGACCAAGGCGATGTCGCGATTGGACTAGAAGAAGGTGTCGACTTTTATGCGCTTTCCTTTGTGCGTGATGCCGAGGCGCTGCATTCGTTGCGAGCCGTATTGACCGAGCATGGTTCAAAAGCACGCATCATTGCCAAAATAGAAGACCAGCAGGCGATCAGCAATATCGATGAAATCATTGAAGCCAGCGATGGTATCATGATTGCCAGAGGTGACCTGGGTATCGAATGCCCCTATGAAGAATTACCGATCATCCAGCATGAAGTTATTAAAGCGTGCATCAGGAAAAGTCGACCGGTGATTGTCGCAACGCACATGCTGGAATCCATGATTGAAGCGCCCGTGCCGACGCGTGCTGAAGTATCCGATATCGCCCATGCCGTGCTGGAACGAACCGATGCCATCATGCTGTCGGGTGAGACCACGACCGGCAAATACCCGGTGGAATGCGTCAAGGTGTTTAAACGCATTTCGCAACGCATCGAGAGCTTTCACGACGCTGATCCGACCAAAGAACTGTATCTGCCGACTCCGAAAGGCAAAATGCTGCGCTCGGCGGTTTATCTGGCCAATGACATTGAAGATTCCGGCTTGGTAGTATTTTCCCGTAGCGGCTATCTGGCGCGGATGCTGTCGTCATTGAGGCCACAAGTGCCCATTTATGCCTTTACCGACATTCCCGAATTATTCAGAAACCTGCTGATTTTGTGGGGTGTAGAACCCTTTCAGATGGATTTTTCCGATGACCCGGAGACCACAATTAATCACGCGTTTGATTATTTAAAGCGAAAAAAATGGGTGAAGGAAGGGCAAACCTTGATTGTCATCAGTAATGCGCTTGCCAAGGATAAAGTCATAGATACCCTGCAAATTCGTAGGGTTGAATAATCTCTATTTTTACAGCACACCTAATATCGGCGCATTGGCCTTAAAGACAGCGCATGCTTTAGTGCCGACTTTAAGCTCCAATGCTTCTGCGCTGCGCTGCGTCAACAGTGCGGCGACAGTTTCTCCGCTGGATAACTGGATAATAACCTCCGAATCTACACCACCGTGCTGAACTCGAATAACAGTACCCGTCAGCCTATTTCGGGCCGAAAATTGGTAGGTATCATCATCTTCGCTCACCACAATAATTTCCGGCGCGTTGATCAACAATATGGCATCGCCGCCGACAGAAATCCCAAGCTCATCAATCGTTGGCCGAGTCACGCTTGCCACCACTTGTTCGCCTTCTTTCAAGCTGACAAATACTTCAGTATTCACCGCACCGGGCTGTATCGCGGTAATTTTGCCGAACAGCTGGTTTCTGGTACTGGTTTTGATCACCTGCCGCTTTAACAGCAGCATTATGTCTGGATCGTCTGCCAAGCTTTGGTTGAGCTGTTGTAAAAACTGCTTATGCTGTAATTCCAGGCGATTAAATAATTTCAATAGCGACTGACCTGCTGCCGTCAAACTCGTCCCGCCCCCTTTGCTGCCGCCCGTGCTGGTGGCAATCAACACTTTGGGGGATAAATTGTTGGCCCGCTCGATGATCTGCCAGGCACCTTTATAACTCAAACCAACTTGCTTGGCAGCCTGATTGATGGAGCCACTCTCCTCTATCGCCAGTAACAAGCCGATCATGCGCTTGTCCAGCATACCGGCCAGACGCAACTCGGCCTCGACCCAGTTGGGTGTTTCTTTATTGCTCGAACTATTTGTCATAGTGATTGTGATGGTTTGTAAAAATTGAACACTGTTTCAGATATGGGAATAGCTTGTTTCAAATTTCGTTATTTATATAAGTACATAACGAGTTAGAATAACCCCGCAATAAATAATGACAATAAAACGAAATTTTCTGTACCCCAGGTACTTTGGAAAATTGTCGGGATTATATGTCAATCAGATTTTAGATCGTTGATCAAATAAAGCAGATCTAAGCTGGACATGGGTCACTGTCAGTCAAAATATCGATTTTAAGCGTTTACTGAACCGTCAATACTATTAACCAATGAGGTGTTACATGCGTCAATTTCAAGTCGGCTTTGTCAAAACCGCCATTATTTTATGCCTTTGTTTCTCGGGCATTGGCTCTGTCCAAGCTGAGAACTGCAAAGGCGGAACACCCACCAAACTCAAACTTGATGGCCTTGTAAAAAATAAAGTCACATACACGCTTCAGGACTTGAAAAACTTTCGACTTGATCCGGCCGTCGAATACATCCCAACAAAAGTCACCGCCACTTTCAATACCAGCACAGGCCCACAAACAAACACTTATACCGGCATTCTTTTAAACGATCTTTTGACCGTAGCCACCATAAAGGTAAACGCCAAGCAAAAGAATGACATTCTCAGAAAATACGTGATTGCACATGCCAGCGACTGCTATGAAGCCGTCATTGCACTGGGTGAGCTTCTGCCAAAATTTGAAAACAAAAAGGTCATCCTGGCCTATGCGGATGGTGAGGGTAATCCTTTGCCGGATAGTGAAGGCTTCGTGCGCTTGGTAGTACCCGGCGATAGTGCAGGTGGACGCTATGTCACTCACCTGTCCAGACTGACTGTGCATACAGCAGGAAAATAGCCACAAGTGTCAGTGTCGAAAGCTTGAATCATGAGGCTTATAAATACTGTTCCGGCACTGCGCTTGCAGGGTCAACCGACAATCATTCTTTGTTCTTGCTGAGGAAGCCAACGTGCATGACAAGTTAAGTAAAGTCCTGACAACCTCTTTGCCAATAAAGATATTCCAGATTGTGAGCTTGTTGCTGGTGTCGTCAGAACTGCTGGCTTCTTCTGATACCAAACCATTGGCAAACAGCGAAGGATCGGCGCTCACTTACAGCACGGCAGGCAGCATCAGCCATAAAAATGAATTCTTCCAAGATCTTGGCAGCAATAAACGCGTTTGCGCTAGCTGTCATCGTCCCGAAGAAGGCTGGAGTGTGGCGCCTGTTGGTATCAAGAAACGCTTCAAAAAAACATCGGGCACAGATCCCATCTTCCGCCTTAACGATGGCAGCAACTCGCCGAATGCAGATGTCAGCAGCAAGACATTGCGAGCAGCCGCTTATAGCCAGTTGCTCGAAAAGGGATTGTTCCGGGTAGGTTTAAAAGTAGCTAAAAATGCTGAATTCGAATTGATTGAAGCCCTCGATCCTTATCGGTTCGTCTCATTAGATTCAGACACACCGGAATTGTCGCTGTTTCGAAGACCTTTACCCACTACCAATTTAAAGTTTTTAAGTTCGGTGATGTGGGATGGACGTGAAAGCGTTGCCGAACAAGACATTGCAGCTGATTTACAAACCCAGGCGAATTCAGCCACCACCGGTCACGCACAGGGAGAGCCGCTATCTATCATTCAGCGCCAACATATTGTTGAATTTGAGACGTCGCTGTTTACAACTCAGGTTTTTGATAAAGCAGCGAAATCGCTTGCCAGCTCGGGAGCCAAAGCCTTGCCTAAAGCGTTAACGACTCAGGTATTTACACTCGGGATCAACTCGCCTTACCTGAATGGTGCCGTCAACCCGGCATTTAATCCACGCATTTTTGATATTTTTGATGCCTGGAATCAACGCCCCGACAAAAACGGTAACGATGCACGCGCTTCTGTCGCCCGTGGTCAAGAAATTTTCAACAGTCGAACCTTCAAAATCAAAGAGGTTAGTGGCTTGAACGACGATGCCCTCTTTGGCAATGCCAGTGAAATTATCGGCACATGCGGTACCTGCCACAACACGCCTAATGTCGGATCATCCTCGACAGCCTTATTTTTAAATACCGGCATCAGCGACGAATCCCGCCGAACTTATGATCTGCCGCTCTACCGCTTACGCAATAAAACCAGCGGAAAAGGTGTCAGTACGACTGATCCGGGACGCGCCTTGGTCACCGGCTTATGGAAGGATATTGGGAAATTCAAAGTGCCCGCGTTACGAGCATTAGCCGCTCGCCCGCCGTATTTTCATAATGGTCAGGCCAGTGAATTGGCCAATGTAGTGGATTTTTACGAAAGCCGCTTTGGCTTGGGATTGAACAACCGGGAACGCCTGGACCTGATCAATTTTCTGGGAGCGCTATGAATTTCACTTCATAAAGTGGTATTGTTAAATTTCACCAACAAATGAGGAATTTATTATGAAAGCAAGTGCACGTAATCAGTTTGTGGGAACCGTCAGTGAAGTGTTACTGGGTGCGGTCAACGCCGAAATTCATCTCAAATTGAAAGGCGGTGACATTATCGTAGCGTCCATTACCAAAGAATCTGCCGAATCCCTAAACATTAAAACAGGCCTTGAAGTGCTTGCGTTGGTCAAAGCCCCACAAGTCATTATCGTTGCCGATTTTGGAGGCTACCGGGTGACTGCGCGCAACCAATTAAAAGGCACAGTTACTGAAGTCAAACCCGGTGCGGTCAATGCCGAAGTGGATATTGAATTAAGCGGTGGCGAAAAAGTGGCGGCTACCGTCACTAACGACAGCGTCGAAACCCTGGGCTTGCGTAAAGGTCAAACGGTAACCGCGGTATTCAAGGCGGGGGCTGTGATTCTCGCGGTCGCTGGTTAAATTTTTTGTGCCCAGGCCCTAACCGAACGAGTTACGGCCTGGTTGCAGGTTAAGGAGCTCACTATGTTGTTGGAAATGAATGTAAAGCTGCGTCGTGGTCATTTTGACTTGGCTACCCAATTGTCGGTCGACGAGACCAGCATCGGTCTGTTCGGAAAATCCGGAGCTGGAAAAAGTACCGTACTGGGCTTGATTGCAGGCACCATTCAGCCACACAGCGGACAAATCGTACTGGACGGCAAAATACTGTTTGATAGCCGTAAGGGCATCATGATGCCGCGCGAGCATCGACCGGTGGGCGCGGTCTTACAAATCGACTGTGTCAATTCCATCGAAACCGTACGAGAAAATCTTACCTCCGCCTTTAATCGCACCTTAAAACAACGACGATTATTCAAGCTGGATTTTTTAATAAATTTATTAGAGTTGGCGCCCATCCTGGACCATTCTATTGAATTGCTCTCTGCCGGCGAACGCCAACGGGTTGCTCTGGCCCGCTCGCTACTGAAATCGCCACAATTATTGCTACTAGATGAAACCTTTGCCGCCATTGGCAACGGTTATCGCATGCAACTGCTGCCGATTTTAAAACGCCTGCAAGATGAACTGGGCCTGCCTGTTTTGTACGCCAGCCAGTCTCTGGGCGAAATTCTGGAACTTACCGATAGCCTGATCGTGTTAGAGCATGGCAAAGTTTTGCGCAGTGGATCATTGCGTGAGGTCGCCAAACAACAAGGCCTGCTGCGTTATTTGGGCATTCGCCAAATCGATAATCTGCTGGTAGTAACGATACACAGCCATGACCAATTCGCCGGTTGCAGTCTGGCGCAAAGTTTCGGCTTGCCGCTGATCATGCCTTTACGTCCAAATTTATCACCCGGCAGCCAAACGCAAGTATCGATACGCGCTAATGACATCGCCCTGTCACGAAATTATATCAGCGCCATTTCCATACAAAATCAACTCAAGGGCCAAATCTGCGCGTTGATCCCCAACGGCGAAAGCATCATCGTCCAAATCGATTGCGGCGGTACACTGCTGGCCGAAATTACACCGGGCGCGTGCCGCGAAATGGCTTTACAAGAAGGCGAGGACATTTATTGCCTGATAAAAACCCACGCCATCACCTATCTCACGGAGTTTGATGCCCAGCCTTACCAACGGGTGGTCAGTCATGGTGATGGTCAGTATTACCTTGGGACCAAGGCATAGGCTACACAAGCCTTTATTTTGAAGGCTTCCCTTCGACAAATATCGTAAAGGATTAGCCCGCTAATTTTTCACGCATCATCCAATACAAAGGCATGCCTGCCAAACCCAGTGTTCGCACTTGTGCCCTGTTGGTATTAAGCGTTGTAACCCGCTTGCGATTAACCATGTGTCCACAGCCGTGCAGATACTTGGTCATGCGCAGGAAACCATAAAACGGGTGCCGGGTGTATTCCTCATCCAGGAGTTTCAACAATACACAATCAAGCGCATTAAACTCTTGCTGTAATCGCTTTTTCTGAGCGAACACCATAGCGGGTCACGGCAATCAGTTGGCATTGCCTGGATACCGCTAGGGCTTCATCCTCGTCTATCCACTGCAAACGCAGGGCTACCGGCTGATCCCAGACTTTTTTCTAGTGCCCCGTGTCCCCGTGTGGGTATTGAGCCAGTCTAATTCCATGTTTAACTGCCTTGGCGTACAACCGCTCGGGGGGCGCTCTGAGCATCCGATGGCTTCGGCCCGCGGATGCCTTCGAATAAGTTACCCGCATTGTCTAATAAGTCTTTTTCCATTGATTGACTTGGGGCGGATGTACACCGAACTCTTGGGCAATCTCATTAGCCGTTTTCGTGCCTTTCACCGCTCCCAAAGCCACTTTGGCTTTTTGGGTGCCGGTAAAAATCTTACGCTTTTTCTCATTCACAACCCGCTCCTGGTTATTCCAGGTTACCATCTTAAATTATTGTCCGGTTTTCGGGGTCCACTTTAACAGCCACTTTCTCCCTTGGTTGTTTGATATATTTTCAAACAATTTCAGAGAGCCGAACTTACAGTTACCCTTACAAAAAATCAGGAGAACGATATGACTACTCGTACATTACAACAAGTCATCAGCGCCTTACCCACCTCTGATGGCGCCGGCGTTAAATTACTGCGTAGCCTTGGACAAGCTCAAACGCTACGTCTTGATCCATTTCTGATGCTGGATGAGTTTTCTTCCATGAATGCCGATGATTATATTGCCGGTTTTCCTGCTCACCCGCATCGGGGCTTCGAGACGGTCACTTACATGCTCGATGGTCACATGCTGCATCAGGACCACTTGGGCAATAAAGGTGATTTAAAAAGCGGTGGCGCGCAATGGATGACTGCCGGAAGAGGCATTATTCATTCTGAAATGCCGCAACAAGAAAGCGGCCGCCTGCGTGGTTTCCAGCTTTGGATAAACCTGCCCGCCATTGAGAAAATGAAACCGGCTAGCTACCAGGATATTCAACCCGAAGAGATTCCGTTACTAAATCTTCAAAATGGAGCCCAACTGAAAGTTATTGCCGGAACGGCAAACATTGATGGTCAAGTGACACCTGGCCCTATACAGGGCTTAAGCACCGAGCCTTTGTTTCTGGATGTGCATCTTCCGGCTGGCGAACATTTTGTCCACCCGATCAGCCAAGGTCATAACGCATTTGTTTATATATACGAGGGCTTGGCTGATGTCGGTTCAATAACTGAAATAGACCCATTGGTAACGCACGCGGTTGGCGTTCTTTCTGATGGCGATCAATTGGAAGTTCACGCGGGGCAGGGAGGTGCTAATTTTCTGGTACTGGCGGGCAAACCCATAGGTGAGCCCATTGTTCAATCCGGGCCCTTTGTGATGAATACTCGTGATGAAATCGAGCAGGCGATTGCCGATTACAGAAACGGGCAGTTGACTGGAGTTAGCAATTAAATTTGGCCAAGGCATTTAACTCTTTTCGTAAAATGGAAGTGTCAGTTTGCCAAACGCAATCTGACACTTTTGTTATATAAAGGTACTTTATTGCTATGGTGAGCCCAATGATTAAAAAAATATTTTGTTTAAGTTTGTTATTACCCGCTTTTGTTTGTGCCGATACAACAATTCCAGCACAAATCAGAGCGCCTCAGAGCAGCGTTGTTGTATTGATGGCGCATGCCAAGGGCGATCAAATTTATCAATGTACACTTGAAGGAGGAAAATACACCTGGCAGTTGCTTGCTCCGGATGCAGATTTGTTTGATGCTCAGGGCCAGAGGGTCGGCCGGCATGTGGCAGGTCCAACGTGGCACTATCAAGATGGCAGCGAGTTACGTGGTCAGCTACTGGCTAAAATTGAAGTAAAACCGGATGCCTCAATTTCCTGGCTATTGCTTGAGACGGTAGAGCACAAAGGTAAAGGTTTGCTGGCTGGCGTAGACTTTATCAACCGCATCAATACTCAGGGTGGCTTGCCGCCGGTGTCAGGTTGTAATGGCAATCACTTAGGCTCAGAAAAACGAGTGGCTTATTCGGCAGACTATGTGTTTTACACAAAATAGTTTTAGCTGCTTAATTCGATCAGACCATCGAACTGATAGTGCTACGGAAGCGGCTTAGCGCCATTACAAAGAAAATACTGCCGATTGTGATCAGGGCCAAGAACTCCGGCCAGACGATGCTAAAACCAGCCCCGCGATACAGGATGGCCTGAGCCAGCGATACAAAATGCGTGGTCGGTGCAGCCAGCATGATGTTCTGTACCAGTTCCGGCATGCTTTCGCGCGGGGTCATACCGCCGGAAAGCATCTGTAATGGCAGCAAAATAATTAGCATCAATAGACCTAATTGCGGCATTGAGCGTGCAACGGTGCCAAGAAAAATCCCCATCGACGTGGTAGCAAACAAGTGTAGTGACATGCCCACGACAAACAGTCCAAGCGATCCCTGAATTGGTACGTCTAGTAGTCCATGTACCACGAAAGCAATGGATGCTGTTGCAACGACAACTACAACCAGTCCCATCGACCACACTTTTGCCATCATGATTTCAAAAGGTGTTAGTGGCATAACCAATAAGTGTTCAATCGTGCCATGTTCGCGTTCTCGAATCAGTGCGGCACCGGTGAGAATAATGGATAAGGTGGTGATGCTGTTGACGACCTCCATCACCGAGCCAAACCACTCAGAACTCAAGTTTGGATTAAACAAGGCGCGTACTTCGAGTTCGACAGGTAGCGTAACAAGCGCGCGATGGCCCTGCGCGAACGTCGCTACTTCGCCACTGACAATGGTTTGAATATAGTTGTTGCCGATAAACGCTTGCGAAATGCGCGTGGCATCGATGTTGAGCTGAATCTTCGGCTGCCGTCCAGCCAACACGTCACGCTGGAAATTAACAGGGATGTCGACAACAAAGGTGTACAAGCCAACATCCATGCCGGGGTCGGTGGCGTATTGATCGATGATCACCGGCGTCAAAAAATGCGGCGGGTAAAAGGAATTAATAATCCGCGTTGATAATTGCGACCGGTCTTCGTCGACAATGGCAATGGGCGCTTTGTGCAAAGATTCGGGAAGGCCCGTAGCGATCAGGTAGACCTGGCCGGTAAACGAGAACACGATCATCACCAGCATCATGGTGTCGCGGCCAAGGCTGCGTAACTCCTTCACCCCGAGATAAAAAATGTTAAGTAGAGTTTGCATGATCAACTTAACGCTCCTGTTTGTTCAGTAACAGCACGCACAACCCAACAATTACAGGAATGGCGATGGCTATTGGCAGCAGCGATGGACTGAGATCGGTAAAGCCTAAAGCTTTTGAAAAAGTTCCCCGGCAGATGGTTAGAAAATATGAGCCGGGAAAAATTTCGCCCACTAAACGTGCACCGCCTTCCAGCGAGGAGACAGGGTCGATCATTCCTGAAAAACGTGTGGATGGGATAAAAGTCGTTAAAAATGTGGCAAAAATTGCGGCGATTTGGCTTTGGGTAAGGGTGGAAATCAATAAGCCAATGCCGGTAGAGGCGGTTACGTAAAGTAGTGCAGCTACAGTCAGTAGCAAGAAACCGCCCTTGAACGGGACTCCGAAAACGAAAATAGCCAGCGCGCACAGCAAAAAAAAGTTAACCATGCCGACTGCAATATAAGGCAGTTGCTTGCCAACCAGAAATTCCAACTTGGTGACTGGCGTGACGTAGAGATTGATTATTGAGCCGAGCTCCTTTTCACGTACGACGCTGAGGGCACTGAGCATAGCTGGAATCAGCATCAGTAAAATAGGGATGATCGCAGGTACCATCGCCGGCAAGCTTTTTACGTCAGGGTTGTAACGAAAGCGGGTTTCGATAGTCATCAGACCGACTGATACCTTGCTTGTTGCCCGGCTTCGCGCCATCTCCATTAACCAGCCTTGATGCATAGCCTGCAGATAGCCGATGATGTTTTCAGCACGCGATGGCATCGCGCCGTCAATCCAGGCACCAATCTTGACAGCGTCGCCTCGTTCCAGATCGCGTGCAAAATTTGGCGGTATCTCCAGCGCCAGACTCAGCTCACCGCTGCGCATACGACGATCGAGCTCTTCATAATCGGCAATCGGTGATTGCGGAATAAAGTAACGCGAACCGCCCATATCGAGTGCGTAGTTGTTGCTTAAGGTAGTTTGGTCACGGTCGAGTACAGCAAAACGCAGATCTTCGACATCCATGGTAATGCCATAACCGAAGGTGAACATGAGGAACAGAGTGCCCAACAAGGCAATCGACGCACGGATAGGATCGCGGCGTAGTTCCAGAGCTTCGCGAATGGTGTAACTGTATAAACGCATTAAACTGAAACGCGTACTGGGCTTAGCTATCGGGATGTTTACATTTGCGGATGATGTCGCGGCCTCATCTTCGGGTTCGTTGTCGAGACCACTGGCTTTTTTTAGATAAGCAATGAAGGCTTCTTCAAGCGTAGCATGACCGCTTTCCTTAACGAGCGCCGCGGGAGTGTCGCTGGCAAGCACTTTGCCGGCATGCATCAAAGAAATACGATCGCAGCGTTCAGCCTCGTTCATAAAATGGGTGGAAATGAAGATAGTGACTTGATCGCGGCGCGACAGTTCAATCATCAGCTCCCAGAATTTGTCACGTTCTATCGGATCGACGCCGGAGGTCGGTTCGTCAAGAATCAGTAGTTCCGGCTTGTGAATCATCGCTACTGCTAACGACAAACGCTGGCGAATGCCCAGCGGTAACGCATCAGGTAAAGTGTCCATCACTGAGCCGAGTTTAAAACGCTCCGCCATCTCAGTAACGCGAGGTGGTATTTCGGCGGCGGGCAGGTGAAACAGCTTGGCATGCAGCTCAAGATTTTGTTGTACGGTCAGCTCGGAATATAACGAGAATGCCTGCGACATGTAGCCGACGCGCTTGCGGGTGGCCAGATTAGCGGCATCAACAGTCTCACCGAACAACTGCGCATCACCTTCAGTCGGTTGCAGCAGGCCGGTAAGCATTTTCATGGTGGTGGATTTTCCGCAGCCATTAGACCCGAGAAAACCAAAAATTTCGCCGCGCTCGATGCGAAGACTGACGTCGTCAACCGCAATAAAGTCATCAAAGCGCATGGTTAAATTGTGCGCCTCAATAGCAATGACTTTAGTGTCGTCATTTTGGTCGCGCGCTGGAATCACCACCGCTTTGTGGTCTTTGCGTTTTTCTTCTGGCAGCAATTGGATGAAGGCCTCTTCCAGACTGTCGGTGCCGGTTTTCGAGCGCAGTTCAGACGCGCTGCCAGTAGCCAGACATTTGCCGTCATCCATCGCCACCAGCCAATCAAAGCGCTCCGCTTCATCCATATAAGCCGTGGAAACCAAGACACTCATGCCGGGACGACGTGTGCGCAAAGTGTCGATCAGCTCCCAAAACTGGGCACGAGACAGCGGATCAACACCGGTAGTGGGTTCATCCAGTACCAACAAATCAGGGTCGTGAATGAGTGCGCAACATAAACCAAGTTTTTGTTTCATGCCCCCAGAGAGTTGACCCGCCGGGCGGTCGCGGAAGGATTCAAGGCGGGTGCTGGCAAGTAGTTCATTAATGCGTTGATCGCGCTCAGCCTTGTCTTGACCAAACAGGCGCCCAAAGAAGTCGACGTTTTCGAACACCGACAAGGTCAGGTAAAGATTTTTCCCCAGTCCTTGCGGCATGTAGGCAATGCGCGGACAAACTGCTCGCCGATGTGCAGTGTCATTGATGTCGCCGCCTAGCACTTCTATACGGCCCATTTGCATTTTTCGTGCGCCGGTGATGAGCGACATCAGGCTGGATTTACCGACACCGTCTGGGCCAATAAGCCCGATCATTCGGTTGCTTGGGATATCTAGCGTCAAGTTATCAAGGGCCAGATTTTTTTTATAGCGCAGGCTAACGCCCTGAATCTTAATAACTGGTGCTGCGGAATCATCAAGAGCAGTGTTCATTTTGGCAGTTTGACGGCTAACTCTGCAGGCCATGGAGTGGCCGGGTCGAGATTAAGGTAAGCCTTTCCCGGTACGCCGGTTTTGACCTGGGAAAGATGTAATTTTAATAACTCGGGATCAAGGCGTGCGCGCACTCGAAACATGAGCTTGAGGCGTTCACTTTCTGTTTCTACTGTTTTTGGGGTAAATTGCGCAACGCTGGCAACAAAGCTGGCTTTGGCGGGGATGACATAGTCTGGCACCGCGTCAAGGACGAGATGAATATCACTACCCAGCGCGACTTTTCCGGCAGCTTCAGTGGGCAGGAAAAAGGTCATGTAAACATCAGCAAGATCGACCATGTTGAGCACACGCCCCCCGGCGCTCAAGACCTCCCCCGGCTCGGCAACGCGGTATTGCACTCGACCATTACGTGGCGCTTTGAGTACGCTGTCGTCAATATCTGCCTGAAGACGAGTAACTGTTGCTTTGGCGGCCTCAATGACTGATTTGGATTGTAGTTCTTGAGACTTCGAGGCTTTTATGCCCGCACCTGCCGCCGCAACCTGCGCTTCAGCGGCACGGATTGCCGCCTGCATGCCCAGGACTCTGGCGTTATCGTCATCGACTTCCTGCTGGGGTGTTGCGCCTTCGCCGACCAGTCGTTGCGAACGGTTCAGACGTTTGCTGGCGGCGTCAAATTCTGCACGGCGC
>JABFRC010000142.1 GCA_013141375.1 Methylococcaceae bacterium
AAACTTAAGTGCCAACGATGGTTTTCAAGGGAGTTTGCTGGATACGTTATATACCGCGGCGCGTAACTATTGGACCTTGGGGCCTGCGTCGGCAGCATTGGTTATATTTGATGGGGGTGCGAAAAATGCGCAATATAAACAACGCATCGATGCCTTTGATGCCAGCGTCGCCAATTATCGTCAAAAAGTGTTAACCGCCATTCAGGAAGTCGAAGACAATCTGGCAGCATTGAGGATTCTTGAAGAACAGTCCGATGTGCAAAACAAAGCCTTAGCCGCAGCAAATGAAGCATTGGCGCTGACTATTAATCAATATCAGGCGGGTACGGTCAGCTATATCAATGTGATGACTGCGCAGACCAATGCGCTAAACAACCGGGTGGAAACCGTTAAATTGCAAGGTTCGCGTTTAGGCGCTTCAGTGCAGCTAATCACCGCGCTGGGCGGGGGGTGGGATCTAAATAGAGTGCCAAATTCCGAACAGATTGGCGGGGAAATCAAATGGACGGATTATATGAACATCCCCGGTGTTGATCAGGGCAAAAGCGAAAACACTGTGAGTACATCCCTGAGCGACCTGCTGCAGTTCCATATATTGCCATAGTAAAAAAATTCTAAAAAGCTGACAACTTGTGCCGGTTCAAGCCTAAAACTTTCTCGGCTTGACCTCATGTAGGTTGCGAGTTTGCCCTTGTCAGCATAGAATCATGCCTAGTTTTATGGTTCCCGCGCTTCGCGGGTGAAACTGGAAGTCGGTTAAATGCCGACACTGCCCCCGCAACGGTAGGTGATTCGTCACAAGCCCGGAGACAGGCCTAAAACGGATACACCACAGTATTGCGGAGGGCGATCTGTCAAATCGGTTTTTTTGGTTTGTCTTTATTTCCCTCTGTTATTCCGTCCACCTTATTCGGAACAGACAACCATGAAAATCCTCACGGCCTCAACATCCATTTCTTACGCAAAAATCCTGCCCGGCCTCTGTGCTATTGTTTTAGGCCTAACCGTCGTTTTAGGTTTGGGTTTCTTGCAGGATTCCAATAACTATCTGCATAACGCCGCTCACGACGGACGCCACAGCGCTGCCTTTCCTTGCCATTAACATGGCTGATTTTCGTAAGCTAGTCGCCATCTCGCTAATGGCGGGACTATTGGGCAGATTGTTACTCAGCGTGCTGCAACACTATCAAACTCTGCCATTGATTTTGGCCGCCGAACAGTTCGAAACACCATCGACTGAGCATGTCCACGATTGGCAACCGATTGATGGCTGGCAACGTAACGGCTTTACCTTGCTGTTCAATGGTTTGACTGGCTTCGGCTTTGCCTTGTTGATCAGTGCGTCGATGTACTGGCGAGATCAACGCGGTTATCTGTATGGTCTCGGCTGGGGTTTGGCAGGTTTTCTAGTGTTTTTTGTCGCGCCTTCGTTGGGTTTGCCGCCGGAATTGCCCGGCTCCGACAGGGCCGAATTGCATAGTCGCCAAGCGTGGTGGCTATTCACTGCAGCGGCTACCGCCATAGGTTTGTTTGGGCTGATCTTGGCTAAACAACGCTGGCTGCAAATCGTCGGAGCTAGCTTACTGGCTTTGCCGCATTTAATCGGAGCGCCGCATCCGGAAGTTGCCCAAACCTTGGCGCCCGAAGCATTACAACAGCATTTTGTAGTGTTGACGTCGATCAATAACGGCATTTTCTGGCTGGCCTTGGGCGCCATAGCGGGCCGATTGATGCGCAAAGTGACCTTTGCATGATGACCGCCACCGCAACACGACATTGCCCGGCGATGTTAATCAGCGCCCCTGCCTCCGGTCAGGGCAAAACCACCATTACTGCGGCTTTGGCCTATTACCATCGCCAGCAAAGTCGCAAGGTGCGCGTCTTCAAGACCGGCCCGGATTTTATCGATCCGCAAATCTTGAGCTTTGCTTGCGGACAACCGGTTTATCAGCTGGATTTATGGATGATGGGTGAAGCACATTGCCGCGAAATGCTGTATCGCGCAGCTGCCGATGCGGACATCATCTTGATTGAAGGCGTGATGGGCCTGTTCGACGGCGATAGCAGCAGCGCCGATTTAGCACAAACACTGGATGTGCCGGTAGCCGTGGTCATCGATGCAGGCGGCATGGCGCAAACCTTTGCCGCCGTTGGCTATGGATTAGCCCATTACCGAGCCAACTTGCCGTTTGCTGGTGTCATCGCCAACAAAGTCGGCAGTCCTGGTCATGCTAAATTGCTGGAAGAAGCCTTGCCGGAAAGTATGCCCTTGCTGGCGGCGATGGCGAAAGATGATTCGGTCGGTTTGCCGTCGCGGCACTTAGGCTTATTGCAGGCCGACGAAATCGGCGACCTTGATGTGCGTCTGGCGCGCGCCGCCGAATTGCTCAGCAGCCTTACGCCGTGCCGATTACCTGAGCCAGTTGCCTTCGCGCCGATTACCTCCACACCGCCGCCACCGTTATTGGCCGGTAAACGCATCGCCGTAGCTCGCGATGCCGCATTTTCGTTTATCTATCAAGCCAATCTGGATTGTTTGCAAGCCATGGGCGCTGAACTTAAGTTTTTCTCGCCGCTCGCCGACAATTTCTTACCCGAAGCCGACAGCATCTATCTGCCCGGCGGTTATCCAGAACTGTATCTGCAAGCATTGGCCGACAATGTTGCTATGAAACAAGCCTTGTCTGCACATCATCAAGTCTGTAAACCGATTTACGCTGAATGCGGCGGTTTTTTATATTTGCTGGAACGCTTGACTGATAAAGACGGCAATTCGGCAGCGATGGCTGGTCTGTTACCCGGCAGCGCGCAGATGCAAAAACGGCTGGTGAATCTGGGCATGCATAGCTTGCAGTTAGAACAAGGCGAAATTCGTGGACACAGTTTTCATCACTCGCAACTGGAAACAACGTTGCAGCCGTTTACTGAATCAAAGCCGCAACGCAATCGTAGCCGCAGCGAAAATTTTTACCGGGTGGGTTCATTGCAGGCGTCTTATCTACACAGCTATTTTCCATTCAACCCGCAGGTCGCGGCTGGATTTTTTCTATGAGCAGTCAGTCTACTCAGCCGAAGGTTTGGTTAGGCGGAGCAGGTGCCGGCGATCCTGATTTAGTGTTATGGGTGACTCAATGCGAGATAGATCCGCTTCTTTGGCAGCAGTTGGAAGAAAGATTAGTCGTGTACCGGCCGCCAGTGGATCAATCATCAAAGTCATCATCGGTATTGGCTGCGACCGCAATGCCAGTTTGCAAACTTTGCAGGAGGCATTGACCCAAGCCTTGCAGCTGTTGATTTTCAGTCACCCATCAGTCAGCTTTATGCTGACTCAGCAGCAAGAAGTCATGATCGGCTGGATATTAAATGAAAAATTAATAACCAGTTGATTCAAACTTCATCGTTGAAATCCTTTTGAAACAGTCTCTTGCGTCAAATATTTGACCTTGTCTACTTGCCGATTAAAAGTTGGCATACGTCGTGCTATAAACAATATTGATAGTTGATGCCAGTCTGTATGTCTTGCAGTTACTGGTTTCTCGTTAAATTTAGCTATGAATGGGCATAGATTAGGTGTTCATTAGGGAGTGAAAAGAATGAATAGTCCTGTGGTGAATCGTCAAAAAATTGATTCCGATGATCGGTCTGTGAAAGGGGGGAGGTTGGCGCAAGTTTTACCATTTAGACCGTCTGATAAGGATGATGGTTATGCATTGCCCAGAAGTGGGTCGGCGGCTTTAGCGTTGAGCCACTTTAGGTTTGATGATTCAGGTAGCGATCGTAAACTCGCTGATTACTTGATTATTGGTGTGTTGTCGTTGTTTGTTCACTCCGTTGCTGTTGAGTATTTTAAACACTCAGATGTTGAGCCGGTGGCTGTGGAAAAACCACCCAAACCGCCTTCAAAGGTACAAATTTCGTTTGTTAAACCACAGCCGCCAAAACCTGTGGTTGTGCCACCGCCACCGCCAAAAGTGGTGGCGATTAAAAAGCCGCCGAAACCGAAAGTGCCGCCGAAACCGGTGCCGCAAGTGGTTGAACAGCCGGTGCAAACATCGAATGTGGTGGCTGATGCGCCTGTTGTTGCAGCGCCGCCTGCGCCACCACCGCCACCGCCAGTTGAAAAGGTCACTGAGCCGCGTGGTGGCGCTGGATACTTG
>JABFRC010000231.1 GCA_013141375.1 Methylococcaceae bacterium
GGATCAACGATATCACTTGGTAAGTGATCGTTGACTTCAGCGTAGGTCAAATAACCCTGAATCTTGCCTTTGGCTATTAATTGTTTAAGCTGAGACTGTTGCTGTTCTTGATTCATATTTACTCACTGGGTATTCGGCATTACTACACAAGGGGCGCGATTCTACTACAAATTGCCGTTATTTAGTAGTACGACATTCAATTGCCAACAAGCTGCGCAATTTCTCTTTTTCCTGCGGCTCCAATCCGCCACTCTTTTCTTTAATCAACAACTTATCCAAGACCACAAGCCTAGCTTGATGCATTAAACGATCCAATGCACCACAAAACTCGCTTTCAACGCCTTCTTCCGGCACTAACAATTCCAAGCATGCCAACGCATTAATCATTTTCTCGTCTTCAGACCCACGATAAAGCTCAAGCATCACCGCAGCATTCGCCGGCTTATTAATTTCAATGACTTGTAAAACACTCTTAAATACATCAATCCCTGGAAAATCAATACCACTCCAATCAATTTCTCGTTGCACGACAAGCTCGGCAAGTCTTGGATTTTGCACCAGTAAAGCCAGGGCTACACGAGTTGTTGACAAGCGCACCACCCCGCGGATCTGTTTTGATGCTTTAGTCAAAGGCCCTTTAAAACCTGGCGATTTGTCGACACTCAGGCCCACAACATTGGACAATTCTTTCAACTTGCCAAACATCATTCCCTTAAAAATACCGTCGGGCAATTTATCCAGATAAGGCTTAGCCCTAGCCACCAAGTTTGCCCGAGACTCCATTTCAGTCAAATTTAGATCCTTTGCCATGGACTTAAAAAAATAATCCGACAACACCTCAGCCGACTCAATCTGGGCGAGGAAGCCATCAAGACCTCTTTCGCGCACCAGAGAATCAGGATCATGACCATCAGGCAATAACATAATCCTTATTTGCCGACCATCCCGCAACGAGGAAAATGCCGGCTCCATAGCCCGCAGCGCTGCAGCCTGCCCCGCCTTATCACCATCAAAACAGAAAATAAGTTCCGATGAGAAGCGAAACAGCAAATCAAGATGCGCTTGCGAAGTAGCGGTGCCAAGAGTAGCCACAACATAATCAATACCGTATTCGGCCAAGGCAACCACATCCATATAGCCTTCTACAATCAGGATTTTCTGCGGCTTTGGGTGTTTTCGCAAAAGCTCATACAGCCCGTATACTTCTCGACCTTTACTGAATAAGGGCGTTTCTGGGGAATTCAAGTATTTTGGCAAGGAATCATCTAAGACACGCCCCCCAAACGCTATCGTGCGCCCACGCTTATCCCTAATTGGAAACATCACCCTGCCACGAAACCGACCATAGGGACTATCGCCGTCATTCTTGCCTAGCAAACCGGCATCGATAAGCAATTGCTGATCAAACTGATCAGTCAATAGCTGCCATTGCTTGGGCGCATACCCCAGCATAAAATCGTGGGCAATTCGACTACTGACGCCGCGAACCTTCAAATAATCTACTGCAGATTTCCCCTCGGGATTACTACGCAGCTGCTCGACGTACACCGTTGCCACCTGTTCCATGACCTTGTATAAAGCACTTAAATCAGAGCCCTGATGCTTAGCCGAAAATGCCTTTGATTCAAGCGGAACATCAACTCCAACAAAGTCGGCAAGCTCTTCAACCGCCTCAACAAAGCTGAGATGACTAAAGTCCATCAAAAAACTAATGGCATTGCCGCTAGCCTCGCAGCCGAAACAGTGAAAAAACTGTTTACTGCGATTTACGGAAAAACTGGGGGTTTTTTCAGTATGGAAAGGACAGCGCGCCACATAATTGGCACCCGCCTTCTTTAGAGGTACATGCGAATCGATAAGATCGACTATATCGACTCGCACCAAAAGATCGTCAATAAATTCCCGAGGTATTTTACCGGACATGCTCATGCCCCGAAAAAACAGAAGGAAATAATCTACTCCGCCAGCGCGGCTTTAATCTTGACACTCACTATCGACATATCAGCACGGCCTTGCATAATCGGCTTCAATAAACCCATTACCTTGCCCATGTCTTTTACCGACTGCGCACCAGAATCAGTAACCGCTTGACTTACAAGCCCATCAATTTCCGAATCAGTGAGCGGCTGCGGCATAAATTCTTGGATAACAACGATTTCGGCCTCTTCGATTGCCACCAGATCGTTACGACCGGCATCGGCAAATTGACGAATAGACTCACGACGCTGCTTGAGCATTTTATCCAGCACTTGCAACGTACGCTCATTATCCAGGGTAATTCGCTCATCAACTTCAATCTGCTTAATAGCAGCCAAAATCAAGCGAATCACACCTAGCCTTTGTTTCTCGCCGCTCTTCATTGCGGCCTTCATATCTTCCTTGATACGATCTAACAATACGTCCATAGCAGTCCGTTATAGAGTTGGGCGGCCGCGACGAAGATTCTTTAATGCATAGCGCTCACGCGCCAATTTCTTCAAGTGCCGTTTCACAGCTGCCGCACCTTGACGCTTACGCTCTGCTGTTGGTTTTTCATAAAATTCACGACGACGGACTTCTGCCAAAACACCAGCTTTCTCACAAGCACGTTTAAAACGGCGAATTGCAACATCAAATGGTTCGTTTTCTTTAACTTTGACTGACGGCATTAGGGTTTCCAAGTATGTTAATATCAAATAGGATGTAGCACGTTTACCCATCAGGTAAACATAACCTTGAATTATACCTTCTCTTTTATAATTTTCAAAAACCCAATGTACGTTTTAGGCATAGAAACTTCCTGTGATGAGACTGGTGTCGCCATTTATCACTCAAAACATGGACTAATTAATGATCTTTTATATAGCCAAATTGCCATGCATAACGATTATGGCGGCGTTGTTCCAGAACTTGCCTCGCGAGATCATGTCAAAAAACTGGTTCCATTGATTCGCCAATGTTTACATGAAAGCAATCTGGCCAATTCGGATATTAACGGCATCGCTTATACGGCCGGACCTGGCTTGATAGGGGCGTTACTGGTTGGCGCCGTCACCGCCAGATCGCTTGCGTGGTCTTGGCAAATTCCCGCCATTGGCGTGCATCACATGGAAGGTCATTTACTGGCACCTATGTTGGAAGCCAACCCACCCAGCATGCCATTTGTTGCCTTATTGATTTCCGGCGGACACACCTTATTAATAAAAGTGAACACTATTGGTAATTATGAATTATTGGGAGAATCCCTAGATGACGCCGCCGGAGAGGCTTTTGACAAAACAGCAAAAATGTTGGGCCTTGGTTACCCTGGTGGCCCAAAGCTCTCTCAACTGGCTGAAAAAGGCACGCCACAATTAAAATTTCCAAGACCAATGACAGACCGTCCCGGGCTTGACTTTAGTTTTAGCGGTTTAAAAACCTTCACAATGAATGCACTTAACGCTACAAACAAAAGCGATCAAGATAAAGCAAATATCGCTGCGGCTTTTCAAGAGGCCGTTGCAGACACTCTCAGCATTAAATGCAAACGCGCATTACTGCAAACTGGCTTAAAAAAACTTGTCGTTGCAGGAGGCGTTAGTGCTAACAAACAAATTCGCGCAGCACTGACACAAATGATCAAAAAAGAAGACGCTGAAATTTATTTTCCAAGACCTGATTTCTGTACCGACAATGGCGCCATGATTGCCTATGCGGGTTGCCAGCGTTTGCTTGCAGGCCAGCACCAAAGCTTAGAAATATCTGCCCGTCCCCGCTGGCCTCTTAGTGAACTAGGGCGCTGTTGACTTACCTTCAACACCTGCCAGCAATCGTTGAATATTGCTTCTGTGACGCCACAACAAAAACACCGTCATAACAGCAGTCAGACCAACAATATAGATATCACCGACGATAAACCAGGCATACACAGACGACAATGTTGACGCAACCAAAGCGGCTAACGAAGAAATCTTACCTACTTTGTAAACGGCCAGCCAAGTCGCAATGACCGCCAACCCGAGCAACCAGGAAACACCCAGCAAAACCCCGAGCGAAGTCGCCACACCTTTGCCACCTTGAAAGCTAAAAAACACCGGATAAAGATGCCCCATAAATGCCGCCAGCCCTGTCGCGACAAGCACCTCGACAGGC
>JABFRC010000002.1 GCA_013141375.1 Methylococcaceae bacterium
TCCACCTTGAAGCTCAGCCATTACCTTTGTCAGGGCAGCTGTCAATGTCGTTTTTCCATGATCAACGTGACCTATTGTGCCAACGTTTACATGCGGCTTGTTTCGCGAAAATTTCTCTTTGGCCATACAAAACACCTTATAAATTACACATGGAGCCCATAACCGGATTTGAACCGGTGACCTCTTCCTTACCAAGGAAGTGCTCTACCTACTGAGCTATATGGGCTTATTTATATTGGAGCGGGTGATGGGAATCGAACCCACGTGATCAGCTTGGAAGGCTGGAGTTCTACCATTGAACTACACCCGCAGTTTATTTATGGTGGAGGGGGGAGGATTCGAACCTCCGAAGGCAGAGCCGGCAGATTTACAGTCTGATCCCTTTGGCCGCTCGGGAACCCCTCCTTAACTTGATAAGCAGATTATTATCCATCTGCATGACTTGGCTGTCAACAACTAATAGCTACTTTATACTTTTTTATTTAATTCATTCATAACAAAAGCAATATCGCCATCCGCAATAGACAACATATACGTCTCCAGCATTTCAAATACATTAACAATAATATCTGAATCAACCCGACTAAAGCCTGAAAGCACGTATTGCGCTACGGAATAACCAGCGACAGGACGACCAATGCCAATCCTTAACCTATAAAACTTCCTAGATCCCAAATTTGCAATTATATCCCTAATGCCATTATGACCAGCATGCCCGCCGTCAAACTTCAGCTTTACAATACCCACTTGAAAATCAAGCTCATCATGAACAACAAGTATCTCTTCTGGCTCTATCTTATAGAACTTAGCTACTTTAAAAACAGACATACCACTGTTGTTCATATAAGCAGTAGGCTTTAACAGCAAAATTCCTGATGAATGCTTGGCTAATACCCCATTAAACCTTGGCTCTACTGTCCAATTTCCTGCCGAGCCTAGCAGATAATCCAAAAGCAAAAACCCGACATTGTGCCGGGTTTTTTCATATTGTTGCCCTGGATTACCAAGGCCGACTATGAGCCTAACCAAAACTTATTCCGCGGTATCTTCTTTGCTAGCTCTAGAAGGCAATATCGATACAACAGGAAGATCATGATCAGAACCCTGAGCAAGAGCAATCAACGAAACTCCATCCGGCAAAACCAAATCAGAAAGGTGAATACTTTGACCAACATCTAAATTTGTCAGATTCACTTCTAAAAAGTCTGGAATCTTTCCTGGCAAAGTAACAATCTCAACATCAACTAATGAATGAGTTGCAACACCACCTTTTTTAACGCCTATTGACTTATCTTCATTAATAAAATGAAGTGGAACATGAACCCTAACTTGCTCGTTCATATTTACACGCAGAAAATCTAAATGAAGAATTTTGACACCAGCAGGCTCTCTTTGCACGTCTTTTAATATCGCCTTTTCAGATACCCCGTCAATGACAACATCTAAAACATGGGAATAAACCGCCTCATGATTAAGATGCTTAATAACTTCATTGTGATTTAGAGATAACAACTGAACCGTACCGCCGCCTCCGTATAATACTGCGGGCACTGAACCACCTCTCCTCACGCCACGGGCAGCACCCGTTCCAGATTTCTCTCTTTTTATAGCTACAAATTCAAAAATATTAGACATTTCTCAAACCCCGCGCCCTACGGCACAACAAAACTAAAAATTATCAGTCCACATACATTGAACTAACTGATTCACCAGCTGATATGCGCCTTATTGTCTCAGCCAACATCTCGGCGACACTTAGCTGCCTTATTTTACCTAATTTGCCGGCCTCTATTCCTAATGGAATAGTATCGGTAACAACTAGTTCATCTAATGTGGATTTTTGTAAATTTTCCAATGCCGCACCTGACAAAACAGCGTGCGTACAGTAAGCAACCACCTTATTCGCACCGTGCTTCTTTAAAGCGTCAGCAGCATGGCACAAGGTTCCAGCCGTATCTACTAAATCATCAACAAGAACACATGTTCGACCATTTACATCGCCGATTATATGCATCACTTCAGCGACATTTGCCTTTGGCCTTCTTTTATCAATAATCGCCAAGTCCGCATCATCCAGCCGCTTAGCCAGCGCCCTGGCACGGACAACCCCACCAACATCAGGAGATACAACAATTAAATTAGGGTACTTCTGTCTCCATATATCACCAAGGAGTATTGGCGAGGAATACACATTATCGACAGGAATGTCAAAAAATCCCTGTATTTGATCCGCATGAAGATCAACAGTTAAGACCCGACTAGCACCAGCCTGCTCAATCATCCTAGCCACCAGCTTTGCACTTATCGGAACCCTTGCGGACCTTGATCGCCTATCCTGCCTGGCGTAGCCATAGTACGGCATTACCGCCGTGACACGAGAAGCTGATGCACGCTTAAGAGCGTCGATCATTACAAGCAATTCCATCAAATTTTCATTTGTTGGCGAACAGGTTGGCTGTATTACAAATACATCCTTACCGCGAACATTCTCTTCAATTTCTACAGCAACTTCACCATCACTAAATCTTCCAACACTCGCCAATCCTAGGCGCATATTTAGCTTCTTAACAATCCCATCAGATAAAGCAATATTGGCATTTCCAGTAAACACCATTATAGCGGTGTCACTCATTCAGACACTCCTATTATAAATAATTTAGTGGAAATAATTG
Organism: Methylococcaceae bacterium; assembly: GCA_013141375.1. Taxonomy (GTDB): domain Bacteria; phylum Pseudomonadota; class Gammaproteobacteria; order Methylococcales; family Methylomonadaceae; genus JABFRC01. The sequence goes on from JABFRC010000002.1 coordinate 2,673, forward strand.
GCTGGGCCGCAAGGATTCGAACCTTGGTATGCGGAGATCAAAACCCCGTGCCTTACCGCTTGGCGACGGCCCATTAATTTATTGTAAGCTCACCTTTAAAAATTCAAACAAAGGCGACTCATTGACACTTCTCACCAGATACACGTTCCACTTGTTTTTAAGTTCTTGAGCACAGTCTGCTGCCTGCTCGTAACTTGAAAACTCTGCAAAAACACAAGCCCCTGTACCAGTTAAGCGAGAAGTCGAATATCGATCCAGGTCTGACATCGCATCTTTTATTGCCTCATATCTAGCACAAACTACTTCGCTAAATGCATTGCCATCCTGACCCGCTAAGAAGTCGTCTATTCTGATGGATTCTTGATCTCTTGTCAATTCTTTGGCATCAAAAATTTCTTTTGTGCTTACATGACATTCTGGCTTCAACACCACAACCCATCGCTCAGGAAGAACCAAACCTTGCAACCGCTCGCCAACACCCTCAGCCCAAGCAGAGTGCCCTGAAACGAAAATTGGCACATCCGCCCCCAAAGTTAGACCTAGCTCCATTAATCTGTTCAAAGATAGCCCCAACTCCCATAACTTATTAAGGGAGACTAATACAGTTGCGGCATCAGAACTACCACCACCGAGCCCACCACCCATTGGTATATTTTTTTCAATTTCAATTACAACACCGTTTTTATAACAAGTTTCCGCCTTTAATAAATTTGCCGCCCTTACTGTCAGATCATCAACCTCTGGAACGCCATGAATAGGATTTTTCAGCCTTACAAGGCCGTCATCAGACGGGTAAAAAGTTATCCAGTCACAAAGATCGATAAACTGAAAAACTGTCTGCAATAAATGGTAACCGTCATTTCGCCGTCCAACTATTCGCAACATTAAGTTTAATTTTGCGGGGGCTGGTATTTTCCGCCCCCATAAAGACGAACTATTTTGACTCAGCACCATTAATACTCCAGCTGTCTACAAAGAGTTTCAACCTAACCCCTTGCTTATTAATTTCTATTTTTTTTGGCATCGATTTCCCTTCTATTGATTGCATTTGCTTAAATTCAACAAGCCATCCACTTTGAACAAAACCTTGCCCAACCAATTGATAAATATTCACTGGCTCCGGCAAGCCCAACACCCAAAACCGAAGAGAATTAACAGGAACAAAAACCCCTAATTCGCGATTTATAATTTCTTCCGGCTTATCTGAATACTGAATATTGCCGTTGCCATGATCAATTGCCACTTTGCCATTAGTCAATGTCAAAAGCACAGCCCCCTGACCTAATGGGCCAGATAATTTCAGCTTTTCAACTACAGAATCATGATCCCACGCTACATTTGCACTCCAAGACTCCTTCTCACTGGATACAGCTAGTCGACCTTCAAATGACCAGCTAGATTGATCATACAAATATTTTCTTTCTGCAGCGGAATATTCTTCATTTGTTTCTACTGGAACAGTGGTACAAGCAGACAAACTTAAAACAGCCAACAGTAAACCAATACACTTCTTTGGAGCATTATTTAGGGCCATTCAAAACTCTCTTTTGAAAACCCAGCAAATACTCATCAGCTGGATTATCTTTGATTGCCTTAGAAAATATTGCCTTAGCCTCTTCTTGCCTTCCAAGAACCCACAATACCTCACACAAATGCGCAGCGATTTCCCCTTCAGGCTGTTTTTCGTAAGCCTGCTCAAGATACGACAATGCCTGATCTAACCTACCCAATTTAAACTGCAACCAACCATAGCTATCTATAATAATGGCCTCAGCAGGTCTCAACTTTAGAGCTTTATTTAGATAAATCTCAGCTTCATCATAACTTTTAGGGTCGTCCAAAAGGGAATAGCCCAATGCATTTAACGCCTCGAAATCATCTGGATACTTTAATAGAATCTTTTTTAAATCAACTTTCAACAACTCAAGCTTACCTAGTCGCCCCGCCATAATCGCGCGCGTGTAAAGCAAATCCTTTTGATCCGGCTGCTCAACCAAGCCTTGCGTCAACAAGTCAAATGCCTTAGTGAATTGCCCTTGCTGATTGTAAATACTCGCTCTAATTAAAGTTATTCGCAGCTTTTGATTGGGATATTTTTTAGTCAATGAATCCAGCCTAGAGCTTGCATCATTGAATTGCTTATCCTTTGCAAGCAACGACACTCCAGACATTGCTGATTCAAACGCATAAGGGCCTTCGACCACTTTATCAAACCAGCCTAGCGCTTTTTTGGAATTTCCCCGACTCTCTTCAATTCTTCCCAAATATAAAGTGGCCCGTTCCCGCCAGCCAGCTTGACCTAATAACCCAGTAAGTAAATCCTCGGCTTTTTTATCAAGCCCCAACTGCAAATTGAGCAACGCCAAATTAAACTGAGCATCTGTATCCTTAGGATTTTTGGTAATAAGCGCCTGATATATATCAACAGCTTGAGAATATTCACCATTTTTTACCAACAACTGCCCAAACATTTTCTTGATTTTTTCGCTATCCGGTAGCAAGTTGCTGGCATCCAACAGAATTTGCTTTGCCCGACCAACATCATTAGCAGCCAATGCTATCTGCGCCTGCAAGATTAACGCGCTATCCCAGTTCGGCCTTAATGCCAAAGCCTTCTGCACTTTTTGCTCAGCGACGTCCTTTTTGTTGATTTGCATTGCAAGCAAAGATTGCACAAAGTAAGTAACGGGGATATCTGCATTTGTTTTAGAAACTGTTTCGAGAACATCAAAGACAAACGCAGCTTTATCTTCTTTTTGCAAAACCCCGACTAATTCCAACAATGTATCTTCAAAATCGACTGGATCCGCTTTGATAAGCGCATTTATGTGTTCAACCGCTAACGATTTTTCTCCTGATCTTAACGCTGACAATGCCGCCAGCTTGCGAGGCATAACCCCCTTTGGATCTTGACTAAGCCATATAGAAAGAGCCTCATCGGTTTTACCGCTATTTTTCATGTACATTGCAATACTGGCAGCCCTTTCGGCGAACCTAGGATCATCTACCCGCTTTGCTGCCTCCATGTAACCTTCCAAAGCAACTTCGTATTGACCTCTTTGCCCAGCGAGCTCGGCAGCCAATAGCATGTACAATACTTCCGGAGCAATTGCGGTTTTAACTTCCTTTGGCGGCACCTTGACTTTTGTTTCAACAGGTTTGTCTTGAATATCAGACTCTTGTGACACCACGGACTCTATTGGAGAACTTGCACAACCACTTAGTAGTACCAAGATTATTAAAGAAGACAATCTAATAATTAACACGAAAACATCCTAATTGATTTGTTAATACCCACTGCTTTATTAGCCTATCAGAAAATTGGGCCAGTTCTGCCTGTTGATTTTTTCTATTTGGATAAAGCTTTTATATTTTTTAGAATACACTGACATAATATCTGCGATTTTTGCTAAAAGCCAATTGAACGCTTATATAAGGAAATTGGCGATTAAATCTCCTTACTAATCTTCGATCTTTGTTTTAATAAACACCTACCAATTAAAAACCACCAGACAAATGACATTTCTTTCAGTTGGAATCAATTATCAGACTGCACCGGTTGCCATACGAGAGAGGCTGGCATTTCCTGCTGAAATTCTAAAAGATTCATTACAGGATTTCTGGCAAATTAAAGACATCAACGAAGCTGCCATCTTATCAACTTGCAATCGCACTGAATTCTATTGCAATGCAAATGCTGCCGATGAACAAATTGTGATCGATTGGGTGGCAAGAAATAAGCAGATCAACCCAGCTGATTTGGCCCCCTATTTGTATACCCACACTGATAGCTCGGTCTGCCGACACATGTTTCGGGTTGCATGCGGCTTAGATTCCATGATTCTTGGCGAACCGCAAATTCTTGGCCAAATGAAAACAGCCTATCAAGCGGCGCACGAAGCCGGAACACTCGGGAAACATCTAGGCAAGCTTTTTCAACATACCTTCACAGCCGCAAAAAAAGTCCGTACCGATACCGCCATTGGTTCAAGCCCTGTGTCTGTTGCATTCGCAGCAGTACAGTTAGCACAACAAATTTTCGACAAATTAAGCGAACAAACCGCAATTCTGATTGGCGCAGGCGAAACCATTGAATTAACCGCTCGGCATTTAACCCAACAAGGTATAGGTCGCATCATCATTGCTAACCGTAGCTATGATAAGGCACACGCGCTTGCGACTCAATTCAACGGCTATGCTATTGCACTTACCGAACTCCCAAACCATTTAGCAGAAGCAGATATTGTTATTTCTTCAACTGCAAGTCAGCTACCAATATTAGGTAAAGGTCGCGTAGAAAGTGCATTAAAAAAACGTAAACATAAGCCCATGTTTATGGTTGATCTTGCCGTTCCCCGTGATATTGAAGCCGAAGTGGAACAATTGTCAGATGTATATCTTTATACGGTAGATGACTTGCAAAATACGATCGACCAGAATATGAATTCCAGAAGAGAAGCTGCCGAGCAAGCAGAAGAAATCATAGACATCCAGGTCAATCAATTTTTAGCTTGGATGCGTGCGCAAAGCGCCCAAACCATCATTCGAGACTATCGATTTCAATCCGAACAAACCAGAGATGAAGTGTTAAAAACCGCACTTGCTTCTTTACAAAGCGGCACAAATCCAGAAGAAGTAATGAACCGCCTCGCTCATAGCCTTACCAACAAGCTAATTCACACCCCGACGTCTCAAATCAGAATTGCTGCGGAAACCGAACGCCATGATCTGATTACTGCTGCACGCGAAATTCTTAAACTTAACTCAACACAATGAAACCATCGATATTATTAAAACTAGAGAGCCTGTGCGAACGTTACGACGAAATTGCAGCGTTATTATCAGAGCCGGACACTCAAAATAATCAAAACAAATTCCGCGCACTAAGCCAGGAATACGCCCAAATTGCGCCATTAGTGGATTGCTACAAACGCTATGAAATCACCTTAGACTCTCTGGCTTCGGCTAAAGAAATGGCCGCCGACAATGACCCTGAATTACGTGAATTGGCAAAAGAAGAAGTAAAAGACGCCGAACAACAACTCGACTTATTGGAGCAAGAATTACAAGTTTTATTACTACCCAAAGATCCCAACGATAATCGCAATATTTTTCTTGAAGTTCGCGCAGGAACCGGTGGTGACGAAGCGGCTATTTTTTCCGGCGATTTATCCCGCATGTATCAGCGTTATGCAGAACGCAAAGGCTGGCAAACCGAAATTATTAGCGAAAGCCAGGGGGAGCATGGTGGCTACAAAGAGGTTATATTGCGAGTCTCGGGGCGAGATGTATATTCACAGTTAAAATTTGAATCCGGCACACATAGAGTACAACGCGTTCCTGAAACCGAGTCACAAGGGCGTATTCATACCTCTGCCTGTACCGTTGCCATCATGCCGGAGGTCGACGAAGTCGATGCCATCGACATCAACCCCGCCGACCTTAAAGTCGATACTTACCGCGCCTCTGGTGCCGGCGGACAGCACGTTAACAAAACTGAATCTGCCATTCGTATCACTCATATTCCGAGCGGCGTGGTTGTCGAATGCCAGGATGAACGATCTCAACATAAAAACCGTGCTCGAGCGATGTCGCTATTGGCATCAAGGTTATTATCCGCAGAACAGGAAAAACATCATGCGGAACAATCAGCCACCCGAAAACTGCAAGTGGGCAGCGGTGATCGATCAGAACGCATACGCACTTACAACTTCCCACAAGGCCGCTTGACCGACCATCGCATCAATTTAACCCTCTATAAATTGGATGAAATCATGCAGGGCGGCCTGGAGCACGTTATCCAACCATTGATCAGTGAACATCAGGCGGAACTTCTGACACAGCTGGGCGATGATTAAGAATGACGGCCATTCAATCTCTTCTCAAGCAAGCGCAGGAGAGACTTTCATTCAGCTCTGATTCTGCTGCGCTCGATGCCGAAGTATTGCTATGTGAGGTGCTAAATAAAACGCGAAGCTATCTTCGCGCCTGGCCTGAAAAGTCACTTAGCGACGACGACACTGCACGCTACTGGCAATTAATCAAAGATCGGCAACATGGCAAACCAATCGCCTATATTACCGGTCGCAAGGAATTCTGGTCTCGTGATTTTATGGTGACATCAGATGTCCTGATACCTCGACCGGATACCGAGATTTTAATTGAAAAGGCTTTGGCCCTAATTCCAGCAGATCAACCCGCCAAAATACTTGACCTCGGCACGGGCTCTGGAGTTATTGCAATCACCTTAGCCGCTGAGCGACCTCTGGCAACTATTGTCGCGACTGACTTTAGCACGACCGCATTAACCTGCGCACAAGCTAATTCAAGCAGTCACAAGATCAGTAATCTCAGCTTTATTCAAAGTGATTGGTTTACCAGTCTGCCGGAAGGCAAATTTGACCTCATCATCAGCAACCCACCTTATATTTCCGATGACGACAGCCATCTAAATCAGGGCGATCTTCGCTTTGAACCGAAATCCGCGTTACGTGCAGCGGATAATGGCCTGAGTGACATCAAAATTATTGTCCAAGATGCCCGGCAGTATCTGCATGCCGGTGGACATTTATTGATTGAACACGGTTATAACCAAAAACAGCTCGTACAAAACATTTTTACAGGCTTTGAATATCAGGATATAGACACCTACCTTGACTACTCAGGTCAAGCACGCGTCACACATGGCCGCTGGCATTCACAATCACTCAACAAATCAATAGAGTTACTACCATGACAAAGCAACACATCCAGATTCCCCGCAAATTAACAACCCAAATGCTTCACCTGGCGCAGATTTCGCCAAACTCTGAGGTGTGCGGACTGGTTGGCAGCAAAAACGGCCTGGTAACCAGTTGCTATCCAATTTCCAATATAGCTAAACAGCCTGAGCGACATTTCTTGCTTGATGCAAAGCAGCAAATACAGGCAATGGCGCAAATACGTGAGCGTGATGAAGAATTGTTTGCAATTTACCACTCCCATCCGACTGCCCCCGCACAACCGTCAATGGAAGATCTGGAATTGGCCGCTTACCCGGAAGCGCTGTATCTGATTATTTCACTAAACACCAAAGGTGTATTGGAAATGCGTGGATTTAGACTAGAAAAAGGAAGTTTTGAAGAAGTGACATTGGCATTAAGCCAAGAATGAGAATGCCAAAAACCTAGGCATTCAAAGCAGAGTTAACGAAGAAATATTTGAATGCTTCGATAACTCTGCTCAATTAGGCCTGAAATTTTTAACACGTAAAGACTTAGGAAATTGCTTCAACGCGTTGCACCACTTCACTGGACGCAAGCTCTAAGCCTTGTTTGTAGTAATCGCCACCCTTATCTTTATTGCCCTGCAAATAACTAAGATCGCCCAACAATTGATAAGCTTGAACGGAAGGCTCTATCGCAATGCTACGCAACAAATAGGCTTGCGCATTGTCATTATTACCTGATTTCAGGTTTAACTTACCCAACACATTCAGCAATACCGCATTATTGGGATGCAAATTTAGCCACTGCTCAGCCATTTCTGTTTGCTTAAAAATATCGTCAGACTCAACACAGCCATATAACTCTAACAAAGTTTCATCCCAATTCTTTGAAACGGCCCTTGCTAACTCTTGCTCAATTTTTGCACCCGCACCAGAACCAATCATCGCTGCAAAGTAAATTGCAGAAACTCCTGAAACAGTTTTAATGTAATCAGGTATGCCTGACCAAAGCTGTTCACAGGCTGAGGCATCTTTTTGAGCGGCGGCCTGTCTAAGCAAATTGCTAAATGTCTCGGTTTCCAGCAACTTAATTTCCGCTTCCATTAACACTTTGTTGGCATTTAATGACGGAATAAGTTTACGAACGCCTTCCCAATCACCAACACGTTGATAGGCTTGATGCAACAATTTAAGAACACTGGCATGCGAGGGGTCAATCGAATGCAATTTGGCTAATGTTTCCAGAGCTTGTTCAAATTGATTACCGGATAAATGCAATTCTGCCTGAGTCAGTCCGACGACCACATCTGCACCTGGAACTTGATCAGATGCTTGCTTGAGATACTCGTCTCTTTTGTCCAATGCACCACGAGATTGGGCCGCTCTTGCTGCAGTCAGATAATGGATTAATGGCGCACCACTGTGGGATGCATGTTTGATCAAGACTTTTTCTGCTTTTTCCCAATTGCCTTCTGCAGAATCCACCAGGCCGGCGATCAATGCTTCTTGTGAGCGATTGAATTTAACATTACGACCACGCTGTTTGAGTCTTCCAGGCAAACGGAATAGCCAGCCCAACGATCTGAAGAACATATAAAAAACATAAAAGCCAATAATCAGGCTGATCGTGAATACGACCAACGATGTTTCTAATGACCATGTACCGATGCCAATCAGCACATAGCCGGAACTATCAAAGCCTCCCAGCCAGTTACTCGCAATAAACGCAGTCGCAACAGTAATTAAGAGTGTCGCCAAGAAATATAAAATCTGCTTCATTTTTTACTCTTTTTAGCCGGCTCTGTTTTTGGTGCTTCGACAGGCTTAACTGCTTCCGCATTTTTTTCATCATTCGCAGGTTGCACAGGAACGACTTCCAATGCAGGCGTAGGCTGGGCAACTGGACGACTGCCTTCTTCAATTTTTGGCTCGGCTTTATCAGCTTCGATTCTCAACTTGGTAATATCTTTTAACAGCTTTACCGAGAGACTAATGTCTGGGTAATCACTCCGTAATTTCACCGAGTTTAATTTCTCCAATTCAGCAAGAAATGCCTCCCTGTCACCATTTTTGGCGAAGTTTAGTTCTATCCATTTCTTGGTATCTGCCAAGCCGGTTTGGTAAATGGCTTGATTTTGCTGAACAAGCGCAATTTTTACTATCTCCAGTTTCACTCTTAACTGTTCGCGGATGAACTCGGCTTGCTGTGGCGTGAGTATCTCTTTGATCGGTTGCTCGGTGTGACGAATAGTAACTATGCCTTCCAATTGATCAATAGCAGAATCCACCAAACCTGACGATTCTTTCTCACCCTCAGTTAACTTTTTATCTGCAGGCTCTTTAGCTTCTGAAGGCAACAATACTGATTTCCCTGAATAGGGCAAAAATAAGGTTAAGTTATTAACTTTGTCTTCCAGCGTTTGGATACTTCCATAAAGGCCCACAGTATCTGTCACAGGAATGTTATCTAGGGAAGCAATTTCCTTGGCAATTTGTTCTCTGATCTTAAATGCACCAGCATCGCCGCTTTCACGTAAGCGTTGATCCGCGGCCTCCAAGGCTGCACGAGTAGTATTCACATCGCCACTCAAATACAATCGTTGATTGGCGACGGTAAGCAAATACTCGGCATCAGCAATCAACCAATCGCCACGGGTTTTGCCTAATTGTCTTTGTACTTGAGAGATGGCATCAGTCAACTCTTTACGCGTGTTATCCAGTTTTTCAGAATGTAATTGAGAAAAGTCACCAAGAGTCTGGGTAAAGTGATCCTGCTTACTGGCGGCATCGGCTTCCAGAGTTGCCAATTGGGATTGAATGGCTGAGAGCTGGGATTGATAGCCACTGATCTGTTTTGATACTTCAAGCAGTTGCTGATCGCCTTTGTTCAACTCTCCACCCAGGTTTTCCTGTTGGCTTCTTAGTTGCTGAAAAAGATAAAATCCAGCCCCGGTAATGGTAAGAATAATTATCAGAACGATAATGCCGAACCAGAGCCCCGAACGCGACTTTTTTGCCTTAATAGCATTGTCTGCTATCTGTTCCTGTTGTTCACTCAATTCAGCCACGCTCATTCCCCGTCACAAATTTTATTATTGTTTCAAGAATTGCAGGGTCTGAAGGACTCTTTGTTACTGCAATTCGATTAAAACCAAGGCCTGATGCCAAAGTTCTTATTCTGTCGCTGACTACTACCAAAAGCACATTGCGCAATGATGCAGCGTGTTCTCCAAACATAACCACTAAATTGTGCAGCGCTTCTCCACTGGTGATAGTAATTACATCTAAACCATGATTAATGATTTGCTGAGCAGTAAATCCTGCATCGATCTCCGGCAAATCTCTTTTATAGACTTCGAGATAATCGACTTTTGCCCCCCGCTCCCTAAGAGTCGTAGCCAGCTCTTCTCGGCCACCTTGTCCACGTATAATCAAGATGGACTGACCGGTTAACTGCTGCATTTGCGGCATTGCCAATAAGCCTTCACTGTTAAAGTCCTGCTCGGGCAACAAGCCAACATCCAAGCCCGCAAGCTCTAATGCCTTTGCCGTCGAGCGTCCCACAGCGGAAAAAATCACCGATTTTATGGCTGGTATTTTGCCACCATTCGCCCTGAGCGCAAAATTTACCGCGTTGGCGCTAATAAAAATAACCCATTGATAGGTTTCAAGTCTCTGCAGGGTGTCTTTAACACTATCGTCATTATCCAAACCGACTATAGCCAGTGTTGGAAAAGCGAGGGCTTCACCACCCGCTTGTTCAATCAATCCGATGAGACTTTTGGCTTGGTGTGCGGGCCGGGTTACTAAAACACGCACTCCCTTTAAAACTTGGCTCAATGTATACGTCCCTAATTGATCAAGTAATTTACAGTCTAAGAAAACAAGGTCTGAAGAATTTTATCAGCCCCTTGATTTAGCAGATCCTCCGCAATCATTTTACCAATAACTTCACTTTGACCCAGATCACCAGTGCGTTCGGCACGATAAATTATCTGCCCATCCGGACTACCAACAAGACCGCGCATGAACAGCTGGTCATTCTTTATAGTAGCGAAACCTGCAATCGGCACCTGGCAACCGCCATTGAGTCTGGCATTCATGGCCCTCTCTGCGCTAACACAAATGCCCGTTTGCCAATCGTGCAATGATTTTAAAATCTCATTAATCTCCGTATCATCTACGCGGCACTCGATACCAATAGCCCCTTGACCACAAGCCGGTAAGCTAATGCCTGAATCCAGACTTTGCGTAATTCGCCCAGCCATTCCCAAGCGTTTTAAACCGGCTGACGCCAAGATAATTGCGTCATATTCGCCGGCATCCAACTTGGCAAGCCGGGTATTAACATTACCTCGCAAAGATAAAATTTCTGCATTGGGAAAGCGTTCTTTAATTTGGGACTGCCGACGCAGACTGGAGGTGCCTATTTTTGCATCAGCAGGCAGTTCATCCAACGACGAATAGCGAGAAGAAACAAAGGCATCCGTAGGATCTTCTCGGGTCAAAATTGCTGCCAGATGCAAGCCTTCAGGGAATTCAACCGGGACATCTTTCATAGAATGAACGGCAATGTCGGCAGAGCCCTCCAGCATCCCTTGCTCCAATTCCTTAACAAATAAGCCTTTGCCGCCAATTTTAGCCAGTGGGGCATCAAGTATCTTGTCACCTTGAGTCGTCATTTTTACCAATTCCGTTTTCAAGCCTGGAAATAACTGTTCCAGTCTGGCTGCAACATGCTCGGCCTGCCACAACGCCAATGGACTTTTACGTGTTGCGATGCGAATAATTTTGTTAGTCAAGATAAAACCTATCAGTAAAAATGGATCAAAACTACCGTATTGTAACTGTATTTACTTTAAAAGAGAGGCTAGTTGCTGGCAATTCTTTGAGTTACAGAGACCTGTGACCGCAAAAAATTGATTTTCATCAGAGATAGCAATGTAGATTAAAAGCAGGCTAAGTTTTTACGACAATCACGGAAATATTATCGCGTCCGCCTTTGCTCTCAGCCTCATGGATCAGCCGATGGGCAATATCACTGGCAGAACCCTCTGTACAAAGAGCTGCAATTTCAGCATGACTCAGCTCCTTATCCAAGCCGTCGCTGCTTAAAATAAACACATCATTGGCATCAATATCACCTTGTCCGAAGTCCAGTTGCAGCTGGTTTTCGGCGCCGACAGCGCGAGTGATGATATTGCCTCGTCCTTGTTCCAGGCTGCCATCCACAAGCGGCATTCCTAAATTGATTGATTCGTTATATAAAGAATGGTCAAGCGTAAGTTGCGCTAATACACCTTGCCGAAAAAGATATAGCCGACTATCCCCCGCCCAAAGATAGCGAAACTCATGCCTCGACATCAGCAATACGACAACGGTACTGCCAATGACTTGCCCATGACCCCGACTTTCAGCCAACTTTAACAACTCAACATTCACCGCATGCAGTGATGACGCGACCTGTTCACTGTAGTGCTCCAGATCATCAACAAAAGGGATTTTTGCCAAAGCATCAACCACTGCCTGACTGGCTACATCACCGGCACTATGTCCGCCCATGCCATCGGCAACCACCCAAAGCCCGGACTCTTTTCGCTCCAGAATAGCATCTTCATTCAGCTTGCGACGCAAGCCCACTACGCTTAAGGCACAACTTTCATATTGAAAAACATTGATCAGGGGGGGCTGCGAGTTTTGAAGGGCGGCAGAAACAACGATGTCAGTGACTGCAATTGCCTGAGGCTGAGCAGCTTCGCTTGATAACTGGTTGAGCCTTGAACTTTCTGACGGAGGGGAATAATTATTAACCGTATCACTAACCACTAGATCTTTTAATTGCTTGCTAAAAAAAAGCCAGCCACGCTCAGGCCATGCCCCACTTAGAAAGCCGATATAAGCATCGCTGGGAGGCAATCCCTCGCAAAGCAACAACACAGGATTCGATTCTGCAGTGGCTGCCGACCGCCAATAACTGCAATTTTCCAGAAATCTACTACTAAGCTGATCGCCGAGCTCAGCAAAGGCTCGTGGCGTCGTTTGATCACTATCAAGCCGAAACTCAAAAGCCAAACGTCCTGAACCAGATCGTATTTGGATTGCATTTGAGATAACAGAGGCGGGATCCAAAAAATCGCCCAATCTGATTTTCTCCAATTGCGACTCAAAGACATCTAAATCGAATTCGTATTCCAATGTGGAAAATGCCAGCTGCGACAAAGCATCAAACCAACCGCACTCAGGCGAAAACAATCGTGTTAGCTGGATATCGTTGACCTTAACAGCCAATGAAAAGGGGAAATAACGACCGACTCTATCGACGCTTGGCATCATCACGCCGGCCCAAGCATCATCACCGCAAATTCCCTTCGCCAAGGCAAATTGCCAGATTGGACTGACCAGGAAAGTATTCAGCCATTGCCGACCTAATTGTTCTTTACTGGCAGACAATCCTCCTTGCAACCAATGATCCCAGGGCTCTATAAATTGCCTAGGCAGGCGTCGGGACAGAAAATCGCCATGACTGGGCAGCTTTCCGTAGAAGCCAACCTGATAATCAGCCCCGCTCACAGCGCTTCCGGGCAGCGGAAACTTTGCAGTTCCTGCAAATTGAACGGATTATTGACGCTGGCGGCGCGTAATTCATAACGGGCACTGAAACCTTCAAGTTGAAAAGTCAGATTAAACTTTTCCGGTGAACTCGTCGGGATAATAGAGGCTTCATCGAGCAAGCGAAAAAATGCCCAGGTGCCTTCCTTGCTGCGACTTACCTGTTTACCTTCCAGCGTTTCAAACACCATACGCACACCCTCGCTGGGGTTCGGCCCCGGCCATTTCAGATTAACCACTTGCTCCGGTCCATGTCGATATACCACTTCCTGACCTTCGATAAATAAACGAAAAGTCCCCACACTGGCATCAAGCGCTTGCGGCTTAAGCTCAAACTGTACTTGTGGCGTGGGACCTACGGCAAAAAATGCATCGCGGATTCGTGAGGCAACTTGAAATTGACGAATCGAAGCCTGCGATAAGCCTAATGGCTTTTCAGAAGCCATTTCGGTCCAGACGGGTTTACTGGTATCAACAAAGGCTTTGAGATTGGTTTGAAAAAACTGATCCATCAATCCGGATGAAGCAAAAATCTTGGCAAAATCAGCCAGTAAAACATCCTGTTGAGCGCCCTTGGTGAAAGGATACCGGCCATTCAATGCCGCTTTACAAGGCGATGCCACACCGGTTTTTGCCATATCACTCAACTGGCCTTTTGCCGCTGAAGACAACTTTTGACCACCACTGCTGACAACCACTTGAAACCAACTTTTAAGCGGCTCCGGCAAACGGGCGAACTCAATTTGTGCCTGCTTCAGCACATCCATCCCGGCGCCACTGAATAGGCTCGCTTGATTTTGCAGCGCTTGGCCGCCGGTATTTGCAGAGCTTAATTGCAAGAAATAATCGCGCAAGGCTTTCAACTGGGTCAATACCGGTTCCAGAGCAATGGGTTTGTCAGGTCCGCCGCGTACCAGATTGCTTAAGGGTTCAAACTGAGCCTCCAGTGCGAATGCCGGATCCGGTCCGGTATCAGCACCGGCCGCCACTTTGGCCTGTTCCAGTAACTTATCGGTTTTGTCGTCATTGACTTTCAAAGCCTTGCCTGCTGCCTGAGCGAGTAGGTCACTGGCTTGTTTGCTGACACGACTCAGAGAAGTATTTTCATCAATGCTTGCCAGCAACAGCCGCAATGGGCCATCTGGTCGAGACAAAATATCAAGAATCTGCACGGTCTGATTTGCCGACAATGCGGATTGCAATCTCAATTTGCCTAAAAGTTCAGACCAAGCGGCTTTATATTCATTCAGATACAACTTCTTCAACTCACCATGTAATCGCTCAACTTCGGCAATTTCAAGCTTCGATTGACTACCCAGCACCCAATTTTGCTCGACCGCATCTTTGACAAAATCGCGGCTTTTTTTCAAGAAAAGCTCACTGTAGCCATAAGCCGTGAATAATCCGGGAATGGTGTAAGCCGACACATCCTTACCGTCAGTCAAGGCAAATACTCTCGCACCATCGGCACCTAATGCCTTGCCTAATTTGAAATCATGAGTTTGATCAATCAACGCTTCCGTTTTAAACCGGGAATATATTTGCCCGATTAACGGCACTTGCGTCAGCTTGCTGCGCACAGCGGACACAAATGCCTCATCGATCTGCACCGGATCAAGCTGTAATTTGAGCAAATTATCCAGATGCGACACCAGCTGTGCCAAGGTTTCTGGCTCTGAGGCATATTGTCTATCCCAATCGGCGCGAATCCAGGCTACCGCAGTCGCTGGATCCATTCGATCAGTTTGGTTGAACATCAAATACACTTTTAACAGCTGATACAACACATCCAGCTTATTGCCTTCCTGGCCTTGCATACGCTCTTTTAAACGCTGTTGGATAGAAGGCAGAAAATATTCCCGAAGTAAATGTTCATAGCTGTAATGCGCTGCCGCCTTAATCTTATCGCCTTGAGACAAGCCCAGACTCGATAAAAATCCTGCATCCTCATAAATCTGCTCAGTAGCCTGCAATGCACTTAAACGCGGCAGCAAAGCCTTGAAATTGCCTGAAGTATCGGTCGCCGTAAGCTTGATGGACTGGTACAGGGCAATTTGCTCTTCAACCTTGTCCAGCTCAGCTTGATTGTTGAAATAACTGAATGTCCAAAGCGCAATCACGCTAATAAACAGTAGTGCGGCTCCGGCATACGAGGCCACTTGTAACAAGCGAGTGCGTTTTTCAAGCTTGGGATCTTGCCCGGCCAACTCGGCTTCCGGAAACAACACATCCTTCAACAAACGCGTTAGAAAAAAACTCTTTCCCTGACCGCTGAACATAGGAGCCGATTGTCTATCCAAACGGAAGGCACTTGCCAAAATGCCCAATACTCGATCGATCGGCGTACCTTCCTGCGTGCCGCTGGTAAAATAAACGCCACGCAACAAGATTGATTGCTCGTAACGGTTTACGGCAAACGTGGCTTCTAAAAATCCCAAAACGGCAGGTTTAAGTAGTGCCATTTGTTGTGGAAAATCGAGAATCGCCGCCCGGCGCTGTATGTCCCGTTCATCCTGAATCCTTCTATTGATGCGTAACTGCAGGCGCTGCAGTAAGTCAGTGTAGGCATTGCCAAACTGAGCCACCACATCGTAATCATCGTTCAAACTAGCCGCACTGAAAGTTTCCCCCCAAACTTGAGCGCGCTGTTCGGGGCTCAAATCGGCGAAAAAATCGCTAAAGCCTGCCACCAAATCGGCTTTGGTAAACAGCAGATACACCGGCAAACGCACGCCCAAATGCTCATAAAGTTCCTTGATACGGGCGCGCACCGCTTGGGCATGTTGCAAACGTTCCTGTTCGGATTGCTGCAATAAATCAGCTAAGCTGGTCGCGACAATCACACCATTTAAGGGTCTGCGCGGCCGAAACTTTTTGATCAGTCCCAAAAAGCCAACCCAGCCTGCGGCATCGACTGCTTGATGACTTTCCTGGGTGGTGTAACGACCCGCGGTATCGAGAAACACAGCGTTATCGGCAAACCACCAATCGCAGTTTCGAGTCCCACTAACACCTTTAATTGCATGTTTGCCCAGTTTTTCAGCTAAGGGGAAATGCAATCCTGAATTGATTAAGGCCGTGGTTTTACCTGAGCCCGGTGCGCCAATGATGGCATACCAAGGTAGCTGGTAAATAAACTGACTATCTGTTTTCGAAGCCGCTCGCGATTGTTTGAGAACCGTCAACGCCTCTTCGAAGCTTCGGCTCAGCATATCGACTTCATCGGCAGAAGCGGCAGCGGTATGATCGACTTCGCCAGCTACCAGTTGCTTGACTAATTGCTTTTCGGTGCTGCCGGCACGAATCTGCATCACCAGTCGAAAAATCAGCCATATCACGAATAAACCAACAATCACCAAGCTCCTGACCAGCTCAGTCTCTAATGGAATACTGCCGGCAATGGCGACTAATGGCCCTGCTAACCAAATCAAAACGCTAAGCGCCAGCAATCCTAAAAATTGGATGACCCATTTATTGGTAAAAAATCCTATAACCTTGCCCATCTATGCTCTCACTGAATCAGTAAATCGACGCGGCGATTGATTGCCCGATGCTCGGGGGTATCGTTTGCCACCAGCGGTTCGCCATCGGCGCGTCCTTCAAAACGAATCTTGCCACCCAACGGGGCCAATGATGTCAACATTTCACTGACTTTTTTGGCTCGGGAGGTCGACAAATGCCAGTTGGAAGGAAAGCGTGCCGACACAATCGGCTTGTCGTCGGTGTGACCTGTCACCAACAGATTGTCCTTGCCGACAACCAGTTCATCGGCAATTTTTTTCAGCATCGGCGCATATTCCGGCTTTAACTGGTCACTACCGGAAGCAAAAGAATTCCGCACCCGCAGTAATTTACCATCGACCACTTCGACCATGTTGGCAGCGATTTCATTGGCCAAAATGCGTTTAAAGCGTTCATAACGACCGACAACTGGAGGCTTAACAACTGGAGCAGGAGCCGCTGCGGCAAGTTCCAAAGGTTGTTTGGCGAGCTCGAATAATTGTTTATAAATCTGATCGGAGCGGGAATTCAGCGTCAACACAAAGCCTGTAAAGACCAACACCAGCGCTACGCTCAACACCGCACCCACCACCCATAAAGGCACATAGCGCACCAAGGCATTGCGGACATCGGTCAAGCCCTGCCAGCGTGGCGACAATTCGCGCTCGCTATCGCCTTTGATGCGCTGTATCAGTTGATATAACTCGGCACGATATTTTTCCAGCGCATTGCCGCTATTAGCCAGCACCCGAAATTTGCCTTCAAAGCCCAGGCTTAAAAACAAATATGCCAGCTCTATCAACGCCAGGTTTTGCGCGGGCTGCTTAACCAACAACGCAACGATATCGAAAAACTTTTCTCCACCCCAGGCTTCTTTATGAAAAGAAATCAGCAAGCTTTGCTGACCCCAGGTGCTCTGGGCGCCCCAGGGTGTGTTAAGTAT
>JABFRC010000345.1 GCA_013141375.1 Methylococcaceae bacterium
GCCCAGGATGCCACGATTAATCTAGCCGGCGGCAGCGTTGCCAGCAAGCAAATCAGCGATGCAGGTTTGCTGAAAGTCAATTCGCCCACTGGTATTTTTGACTGGCAAGGAACAATCATCGCGGGCTCAAATAATTCATCCGCCAAACAGGGCAAAATCCATCTGGATGTCGCCAGTTTCGGAGATAGTGGCTTGTCCGGCCTGAATTCAAAATTGGCAGCGGCCGGTTTTACTGATGCAGTCTCCTTACGTCAACGTCAGGGTGATGTCGCATTGGCAGCGGGCGATAAATTGCAATCAAGCTCATTCAGCTTGATTGCCGATCAGGGCAAGGTAAGTGTTGATGGCGAAATCAATGTGAGTGCGGCGGAAGCGGGCAATGTATCGATCTCCGGCAGAAACGGAATTGTGTTGGGAACAAAGGCCGTAATTGATGCCCATTCAAGCAAAGCCGGTGCGGAAGGTGGCGCTGTGTTATTGAATACCGTCCATGCCGATGATGTCGGTAGCGGAACTCTGGATCTGGCAAATGGCGGGGCGATTAATCTTGCCGGTGGCGCAGGTGGCCAAGGCGGTAGTTTGCATTTGCGTACCGGCAGTGGCAGTACTAATGGTTCGGCGAATATCAGTGCTATCAATGCTTCGTTCAATGGCGCAGATGCCAATCATAGTCAGTTGGAAGTCGTTCAGGTTTACGATGATCAGTCGGTCATCAATGCTGCCAACATTGCTCAGTGGAAAGCCGATGCCGAAAGTTTTATGGCGGCCGTGTTGCCGGTAACTAACTCATCAGGCGCCGGCATCAGCACTGTTCCGGGCATTGAAGTTCGTGGCCAAAATGATCTGACGCTGACGGACAAATGGGATTTCATTGATTGGCGCTATAAGGATGCCTCCGGCAATAAGACCTTGCCCGGTTTCCTGACGCTTAACGCGGGCAAAAATCTGAATATCAATGCAGCACTAAGCGATGCCTTTGCGACAGATTCAATTCCCGGTCAAGCCAACAGGTTGTATCAGGATATGCTGCAGCCCGGATTATCCTGGAGCTACAGCCTCAAGGCGGGCGGTGATATTAATCTGGCCAATAGCTATTTAGCTCCAAGTCCTTCGAACTCCAGCTCTCTTGTGAAAACCCAGGTAGTGGTCAGAACCGGTACTGGCTCGATTGCACTTGATGCGGCCAATAACATTCAATTTGTGGCTGATGCCAAAAATGCCAGCGCCGCTGCGGCTGTCTACACCATGGGTACGACGGGTAAATATACTAAATCGGATCTGTTGGCCGGATTGGTGCCCGGTGTACCGGTCAGGCAAGCCGGAGAAACTGAAGCCAGCTATCTAAATCGCTTGGATCCGGCTCTGGTAGGAGATTTACTCAGGTTTGGTTATCTGGATGAAAGCCGGATTGGTACTTTATTTCAGAAAGCGGAATTTCCGACTCAAGGCGGCAATATCAGCTTGCATGCCGGTGCCAATATCAATGGCATTGCGACCGGACAAAAGATTTCAGATTGGCTGGTAAGAAGTGGAACGCTTACCGAGAATAACCGCGCTACTCTGTGGGGCATCAACATCAGCGGCGATCGTTCCAGTCAAACCGGTGATATTCCGGCGGCCAAAGGCATAAGAACCTTCAATCAAAATGTGGGTGCGCTGGGTGGCGGCAATGTCACTGTTGATGCGGGCGGCGACATTACTAATCTATCAGTGATGATTCCAACGACCGGCAAGCCACTTTGGAACAGTGAGCGAAACGCCCAATCAATGGCTGCAAAACAGTGCGCTCATCAATGGTGGCGGTAACTTGGCGTTGACTGCCGGAAACAATATCACTGGCGGTGAATATTTTACCGGCAAAGGTACGGCCAGCTTAACGGCTGGGGGCAGCATCGCCAATGCCGCCAACGGCTTGGGCAGTATCTTTGAACTGAGCGACAGCCAAGTGACGGTTCAGGCGCGTAAAGATCTTAATATCGGCGCGACGTACAATCCTACTTTGCTTAAGCAAACTCAGGTGGTTGGTGGGGAATCGCGGTTTTTCACTTACGGCGCGGACAGTGCGATTAATTTTTCTTCTACGGCCGGCAATATCGTTTTTCAGAACAATGTAAATCCTAACTTTGAATATTCGGTCTATCCGGGCGCAGTGAAAGCGACGGCCTGGTCAGGTGATATCAATATCAATAAGTCGATGGCCTTGTACCCGTCAGCGCATGGACAACTACAACTGCTGGCCAACAGCAATATCAAATCGGCGGCAACAGCCGGTCAGACTGTCAGTATCAATGTATCGGACGCTGATCCGGCCTTGTTGCCTAATCCAAGTTCAGCTGCCGGCAGTTTAGAGGGCAGCATACAGGATGGTTTGATCCGGGCCAGGGAGCGACTGGATCCATTTACTCCCCTGTCTAACATTGTTCATGCCTTGGTGCCGACGCATTTCGGCAGCGATGCCAAGACAATGGTCATTGCCAATAAGGGTGACATCGGCTTTGCTCCCGGTTCGCAAGTGACTTTCTTTGTGCCCAATGCTTCTGAATTTATTGCCGGCCGAGATATTAAAAACCTAAGTTTGTCTGGTCAAAATCTGTCAGTAAGCGATACCACCCGTATTTTGGCCGGACGCGATATTGTCTATAACACGCAAATCAATGCCGATGGTGTGGTGTTTTCAAATGACAATCAGGTTCAATTGGGTGGCGCCGGCCAACTGCAGATTTTTGCAGGCAGAAATATCAATTTGGGTGCGTCAGCTGGCGTACAAACCATCGGCAACATTTTTAATCCCGTATTGGATTCCACCGGAGCATCTATCAGCTTGGCCGCAGGTTTATCGGATTCTGTCGATACTGCCGGT
Source organism: Methylococcaceae bacterium (assembly GCA_013141375.1). Taxonomy (GTDB): domain Bacteria; phylum Pseudomonadota; class Gammaproteobacteria; order Methylococcales; family Methylomonadaceae; genus JABFRC01. The sequence goes on from JABFRC010000345.1 coordinate 2,861, forward strand.
TTCATCAAGAAATATGAAACCGACCCTAAATACAAAGAGCAGTTGCAGGCGCTTAAGCAATTAAACGATGAAGATAAAGCCAAGAAATTGGATGTGTTGTTGAAAGTGCTTTTTGAAGAAATTAAGCAATCTGCCTCGTCGGCAGCGGCTGCACCGGAAGCTCAACGCAGCAAATTATATCAACGCGGTTTTGATGCGATTCAGGCGCTATTCCCCGGCAAAAAGTACGCAGGCGATTTGAGCTTTGTGTTCAGCCAAATCAAAACCCTGGACGGCGGCGATATCAATCTGGTCGCGCCGGGGGGCAAAATTGATGTCGGCTTGGCGGGCCAATTAGGCGGCATTCGTAAGAAAACCGATCAATTGGGCGTTGTGGTTCAACAACAAGGCAATTTGAATTCATACAGTCAGGGCGATTTCAACGTAAACCAATCGCGCGTATTTACCTTGGGTGGCGGCGACATTACTGTGTGGTCATCCAAAGGCAGTATCGATGCGGGTAAGGGTGCCAAGTCGGCTATTGCTGCACCGCCTCCGGTGACCTCGGTTGATGCAAACGGCAACATTATTACTATTTTCCCGCCTATCGTGTCGGGCAGCGGTATTCAGGCGATTGGCAAAGGCCAAGTCACTCTGGCGGCGCCGACCGGTATTGTTGATGCGGGTGAAGCGGGTATCAGCGGCGGGCAAATCGTTATCGCGGCGACAGCAGTTGTCGGCGCTGGAAATATTAGTGCAAGCGGCGGCAGTGTTGGTGTGCCAACAGCACCTTCGGCACCGACAGTACCATCAGGTGCCAGCAGTGCAGCGACCAATGCGGCTAAATCCGGCAGCGATATGTCGGGTAGTAACAGCAGTACCGCCTCCAACAACAATAGCTCAGAAAAACCCGGCGTTAGCGTGATTACAACGGACGTTGTCGGTTATGGCGAATGCAGTGTGGAAGACGTGCGCAACAACAAAGCTGGTTGCGGTGATTCTGATGATGCCGTTAAAAAAGATAATTAAACTTAAGGATCCTTTGTTAATGAAAAAAAATATTCTTAGCCGCTACCCATTTGGCTTGGCACTTTTTATGATTCCATTAGTGGCATTGGCCTGGTGGAATGATGACTGGACCTCTCGTAAACAGGTGACCGCCGATGCCAGTGTCACGGGGGCAGATATTCAAGAAACCTTAAGTGAATTTCCCTTGCTGATCAGATTGCATACAGGCAATTTCAGCTATTTCACCGAGTT
>JABFRC010000032.1 GCA_013141375.1 Methylococcaceae bacterium
AACAAGTCCTCATGCGAGGGTAAAAACAAGAAAAATGAACAGCATTCTTGCCGATTTACGGCCATTAGCAATCGATCAAAGTATTTGGGCGGTATTTCGAAATACCCTAGCTATAAATTAAGGATCAAGCTTCTTTCGCCCTACGCTTTTGTAACCAACGCAATATGCCGGTGACATACAAAACCAATGGTACAAAACCGGTAATGCACCAGATAATACGCCCAGTAAGGCCTAACAGCTGGCCATCGTGTAAAGGCCACATCAAATTAAACACTGTTTCGCCAGCAGTAAATTGGTTGGGATCTTGAATTGCCAGCACCTCACCACTGTATTGATCGATCCAGACTTTGCTGCGTGGCCGTTTACGGTTAGCTTCCCCCTCCTGTCTTTTTGCCACTATATAAACTCCATCCTTACCATCCGGCGTACCGATACCTCGTAACTCCGCACCGGGAAAAACTTGATCAGCAATAGCAATCGCTTGGGCGATTGAAATAGGTTGGCTACCTCTCGCAGTTGAATTGAGCTTGGGGTCTTTTAAATGATCCACTTTGACGGTCGAAAAGTGATTCACCAATGGTTTAAGGTAATCACTGTAGCTGAACGAAAAACCACTAATGGCAATGACTAACAGCAACGCCGAACTGTAAAAACCGGTAGTTTTATGCAGGTCAAAATACAAACGTTGCGGGCTGGCGTGCGGCTTTATTGTTAACGCCTGCTTGAATTTGCCGCTACGTGGCCACCAAAGGTAAATTCCCGATAGGCAGGATATAAATAAGAAAAAGCCAAAAAAACATACAATTTTAAAACCTATTTCACCAATTTCTATACCTAATTTGCCGGTCAAAAAATCAGCATGTATTTCATAAATTAGACTGGTTAACGTTCGTCCCCAGAAATGTTCAGAAGCAATATTACCACTGTACGGATCAACCAGAATTTCCAGCGGCGCAAATAACTCATCTATAGTTTCTTCAGGTTTGGGATATTCCACCCAAATATAATCGCTCAAGTAACCGGGCAGCACTATAAACCAGCCACCGGTTCGTTGCGGGTGAGCGGTTTTAACGTTGTTCATGACCTCCTCCAGACTAAGCGGTTGCATCTGGGTTGCATTACTTATTACAGGCAAACCCAATTCACCCAACTCGTAATAAAAAATGTTACACGAGCCAGTCAGCCCCAGAATGACAAAGATAAAGCCCAATGCCAGTGCAATAGCCAAATGAACGTTTAGCCAAAATTTACGGATGTTTTTACGTGAAAATAAAGATCGGGGAATGCTTATGTTTAATGCTTTATTCATTTGGATTTTAATGGGGTCTCATGCTGGTGCAAAAACAAATTGGATATCAACAAAGGTTAAGACGTTCGTGATGTCGAATTCTTGAACGGCTTAACCTCAACCTAGTCTATTTAATATTCCAGCTTTAACGATCCCATAACACTAAGCGGATTGCCAGTGACAACATTTATCCAGCCGTCTGTGCCGCCGTAATAGTCTTTGTTCAGCACGTTATTGACATTCAGTTGTGTCGTTAAGCGTGATTTGCCAATTGGTTGCACATAAGCAGCCATCAAATCCATTCTTACATAGCCGGGTAATTGATAAGTATTTTTAGCATCGCCCTCGCGTTTTCCTACCGCGACACCGCCAATACCCGCTTTAAATTTCGGTGTAAATTGATAGGTTCCCCACAAACTGGCTTGATGTTCCGGAATATTCGCTAAACGCTTACCTAATATACCGTTAGTATCCACACCGTTTTCAGTCACACGGGCATCGGTGAAGGCATAGGTTGTTACCAGTTTGAGTTCATCGGTAACTTGGCCCTTGAGATCGACTTCGATGCCTTGACTGCGTGCCTCACCGGCGGAAGTCTGAAATCCGGAATGATTGGGGTCGGCTATTTTTAAATTGGTTTTGGTCAAATGATAATAGGCCACAGTGCTGGATAGTCTCTGATCAAATAATTCTGTTTTAAAGCCACCTTCGAATTGCTCACCGACTTCCGGCTTAAATTGTTGATTACCGTAGGCCATACCGGTATTAGCGCTACCCAAGGATTCTGTCCAATTTCCATAAAGAGACAACCAATGCAGTGGTTGATAAAGGATGCCTACTCGTGGACTGAACTTTTGATTTTCATAGTCTTTATAGTTGGCAACCGCTTGGGCATAGGTAGCCCCGTCATTAAAATCGTTTCCTCTACCAAAATTCGCCCAATCGTAACGGCCACCACCTAAAATGTGCAGCTTGTTCCATAGAGTAATATGATCCTGGAAATAGAGACCAAACCATTCCTCTTTTTCCTTTACCGTGTAATCGTAGGGTGATGCATCGATAGCTACCTGACTGACGACGCCGTATCTCGGATTAAAGATGTCAATCGGAGCTACCGCTGTGCTGCCATTACAGCAAGCATATCGGTTGTTACTCGCATTCCGGGTGCGACGGGAATAATCGCCACCAACCAACACATCATGTTTGCTTCCGAACAGATCAAAATTACCTACCAAATCGAGATTTGTGCCGTAAGTTTCATGAACGGCTTTTCCGGAAATAGCAAACCTTGCCATCTGTGTAGCGTTAATCATGCCGTTAGGGCCAAGATCGTAATAATTTATATCCCAGTCTTCGTGCATGAACCGGTTTTTGATTTGCCAGTTATTGTTGATTTTAAATGCCCAATCAAAAGCGGTCAGGATGGTATTCATTTCCGGTCCTTTCGCTCCATCTCCCAGATAGGTATTGAGTGGTATTCGAGCAGGACGATCACCGATAGCGGGTATGCCATTATCGTCGACGCGCTTTTCGTGTTTGTATTCCAGTTCGAAGTTGGCTTCAAAGCGGTCATTCGGCGTCCAACTTAACTTAGGCGCAAGAAAAACCCGCTCATCGTTGATAAATATTTTGTTCGATCCCATGTCTTGATAAGACGCATCGAAACGGTATTTTAAAGTTCCGGCTTGGTCTATAGGTCCGGTAGCGGCTGCTGTCGTGCGATATTGATCGTAATTACCGAATTGTTGTTGCAAGGAATAATATGGCTTGTCCAACGCTTTTTTGGTGACGACATTGACCATGCCGCCAGGCTGAATTTGTCCATACAAAACCGCTGCCGGGCCTTTTACGACTTCAACCTGTTCGATATTGGCCGGGTCGGAATAATTGGTATAGCGCCGCAAGCCGTTACGGTAGGTTGAGTGATTGGTGCTGAAACCGCGAATTTTAAATTCTTCATAAAGGTCGCCAAAAGCGTAACCACGTTGAACACCACTAACGTTTTTGGTCAACGCATCTTCAATCTTAATATCCTGCTGATCATCCATGATTGTTTTAGGAATAACCTGAATATTGACTGGCGTATCTATGATAGCCATATCAGTTTTGCTAGCACTGGCGCTGTTTGGGACAACATAGTCTTTGTTATAAGGATCGGTTGAATCATAAACAACTGCCCCCGCCACTGTAACCGGGGCCAAAGTCGTTTCTTTAGTTTGTGGACTTTTCTCGACGGTTTTATCCAACGTCACACTATTATCCCCAGTCACCCGATAAACCAGACCTGTGCCTTGAAGCAATTTCTCGAGCGCCTGTTGCGGGGTATAAGAACCGCTGACCGCATTCGCGCGAACGTCTTTCGCTAATCCGGCCGGAAATCCGACTTGCCAGTCGCTGGTGGCAATGAAAGCATTGAGAGCATTCGCTAACGGCTGGGCGGGAACGTTGAAGTACTGTTTGGCATTTTCTAGGGTTGCCGCTTTAGATGTATCCGCGGCTGATGATGGCAAGGGTATAGCGATTGCGGGTAATACCAAAGCGATAGCAAGTGTCAGTTTTCGTAGTGCGTAAGGTATGTGGTGTTGAACCTGGGTCATAGTGTCTCCTTTATCTAGTGTGATTAGCCAGCGTGTTTACAGCGGGCCTGAGTAACTAGACGTATCAGAAATGGGAACACACACTTGCGGAGGATTTTTTTTAGGAGGCACGCTTATATCATATTCATCTCAATAGTTTTCCTGACAAAAAGATATACAG
>JABFRC010000189.1 GCA_013141375.1 Methylococcaceae bacterium
GTTACTGACAAAGGTTTAACCCCAATTATCCTTATCAAAGGTGCGACAGACGGTGTTGCCACCGAAATTTTAAGCGGCGCTGTTGACGCGGGAACCGCCTTAGTCACCGAGGTAATCAGTGAGTGATATCAATGGAGCTCTGCCGACGCCATTACTTGAATTACGAAATGTCACCAAAATATACGGTGCAGGCGATGCGCAAATGCAGGCGCTGGCCGGCATTAACCTGAGCATATATCCCGGTGAATTTGTTGCGGTAATGGGCCCCAGCGGCTCAGGTAAAAGTACCTGTATGAATATTTTAGGTTGTCTGGATACACCAACGACAGGCCATTACCTGTTTCAAGGGATTGATGTCGGTTCGCTCAGCCGTAATCAGCGTGCTTTACTGCGGCGCAATTATCTGGGCTTTGTATTCCAGGGTTTTAACCTGCTCAATCGAACGTCAGCATTGGAAAACGTAGAGCTACCGCTGATTTACCGAGGCACTACCACTGCTGTGCGTCATCAGTTAGCAAGACAGGCACTACAGGCGGTGGGCTTGTCTGACCGAGAAAATCATACGCCCGGAGAACTATCCGGTGGCCAGCAACAGCGCGTTGCCATCGCCCGTGCCATTGTCACCGGCCCCTCATTACTATTGGCTGATGAACCTACGGGCAATCTGGATTCAGCGCGAAGTGTCGAAATTATGGAACTACTGACCTCCTTTAACAGGGACAAGGGTATCACCGTGGTAATGGTTACTCACGAACCGGAAATGGCTGCTTATGCCAAACGCATTGTGCATTTTAAAGATGGCCTGATCGACACCGATCATCAACAGGGAGGCCATTAATGTTCGCTAACGCTTTGCTGCTGGCATTACGAGAGTTACGGCGCAATGTGATGCGTTCAATTTTGACCATGCTTGGCATTATCATCGGCGTCTCTGCTGTCATCACCTTAGTCACATTGGGTGGCGGTGCAACCCAACAGGTGACCCAACAAATTGCCAGTCTGGGCAGTAATCTGCTAATGATTAGTGTGGGCAAGCGCATGGGGCCGGGCCAAATGTCTGGCGCAGCAGCGTTTAATTTAGGCGACTCGGAAGCTCTGTTTAGAGATGTTGCCGACCTGGTCGCAGTGGCGCCTGTTGCGATTGGTGCAACAACCGCAATCTATGCTAATGAAAACTGGTCAACCAATGTCACCGGCAGTACCGAGGATTTCTTCCCAGTAAGCAATCAGCAAATAGCCGAAGGTCGGCTATTTAACGCCAGCGAAGTACGTGTCGGCGCTGCCGTTTGTGTAATAGGTCAAACAGTAGCCACTAAGTTATTCAGACAACAAAGCCCGCTAAACACACGTATTCGTCTACAAAAACTCTCTTGCGAAGTTATTGGCCTGCTTAAATCCAAAGGCCAATCGACCATGGGCTCTGATCAAGACGATATTATCGTAGTGCCGTTAAGGACATTTCAAAGACGTATTGCCGGAAATCAGGATGTCAATCTGATAAAAGTGTCAGTCAAGGAAGGCGCAGATACGGAAAGAGTTAAATCAGATCTTGAACGTGTGATGCGGGTTCGTCGTCATCTGGCGACCAATGAAGAAAATAACTTCAATGTCCTGGATATGAAAGAAATCGCCACAATGTTGTCCACCACCACGCAAACCATGACCGGCTTACTCAGCGCCGTGGGTGCGGTCAGTTTATTGGTGGGCGGAATCGGCATCATGAATATCATGCTGGTTGCCGTTACCGAACGGACCCGCGAAATCGGTATTCGCCTAGCCATCGGTGCATTGGAGCATGAAGTGTTACTGCAGTTTCTGGTCGAAGCCGTGGTGCTGTCGTCATTCGGCGGTATCATCGGCATTGTGCTGGCATTGAGCACAGCACTGGCGCTCTCCGGCTTATTACAGGTCCCCTTCGTGTTTCAGGGCGGAATTGTCATCATTGCTTTTTTGTTTTCAGCAACCGTTGGCGTCGTATTCGGCTATTTTCCGGCAAGAAAGGCAGCCCGTCTGGATCCTATTGAAGCGCTGCGCCACGAATAATGGACATTTCATCCATGCCCAAGCCGTTTGCCAACCTGAAATACCCATTCTTTAAACTGGCGCTCATCACGCTACTTGTGCTTAATGCAACCCTCTATGCGCTGGTCGATACCCTAACCAGCACACTCGATGCAGTTAGTTGGTTGATTTTGCTGATCATTTACGAGCTAGAAACCAGTAGTAATCGATATTTTTCCAAGACCACGCTGCAAGTTATCCGCAATGCTGCCATTGCGCTGATTGTTCTGGTGTTTGTCAGTTATTGGCACGATAGCGAATGGCTGGATATCACCAACTCCTTGCTATGGTTTGGAATCATTGCTCTGCTGGAATTGGACATCCACAAACCGAATATTGTCTTACGTCATTCGACGATTATCTGGACGCTGACGATCACAATTTTTCTGAGCTTATTTGTGATGGCGGGAATCTGGCTGTGGCAAGGCGCATGGCTGGATGCCTATGATGCGCTGTTGTGGATTATTGCTTTTGCGTTGATTGAAGTGGACTTTTTTGAATTTCTACAAAAGAAATGTTTTCGACAGGATTTGTAATTTCCGCCAGACTGTTTTTTGGTAAATAAAAAAGGGCGCAACACGCGCCCTTTTAAATAGCTACTAAACTGATTTCCGCTTAAAGCCAAGCCATCCCATGACGCCTAAACCTAACAAAGCAATAGCTGACGGTTCCGGTACATTACTAATCGCCAGCGCATTTACACCAGACTGCCCAGACGATTGATTTCTGGTGTTTCCAGTCAGTTTGAAGTTGTCAATATAGGCGCCTTCGTTACTGCTGTTTACACTTGTCCAAAATCGAAGATACACACTAGATTGATTAAACAATGAATTTAGATTATTCAGCGTAACTTTTGTTTTATCCTTGCTCAGATCATTTTCAGAATTCTTCCCACCTAGGTTTTCTTTCCACAGAGGAGTCCACTCAGCTCCACTACCGTTTGAAGTTGCCCATGATAAATTCAGAAAATCCTGTTTTTCAGTTTTACCATTTGATATCCAATTAAAAGATAAGCTCAACAACTCAATATTTGACAAGTTGAAAAAATGCGTAGCTGCAGCATCAGGATGACTCGCCGATGTATTGTCGCTATTGCCTATTAACGAAAGCGTTTGGTTGCTAGTGCTTTCATGATTATCTAGATTTTGCAATTTCACATTTCCTCTATCACCATATTCAATTTCACTCCAACCATTGCCCACAGTCTTCCCACTAACTCTATTAAAATTATCTTCAAATGAGAATGGTGTCGCATGAACACTCTGGCAGAAAGATATAGCCAACGTAGAAGCAGTTAACAGCGTAGATATTTTTAATTTCATGTTAAATTCCTATTAAAAATTGAAATAAAAAGATTGTTTTAAGCTCGTCGATATCCAATTTATATTGACCCTTAAGCTGCATTTAATATCTCAGCTAAGTAAGCCACATAATGTTGGAAGCCCCCTCAAGTTGTTTAGCTTCAACAACTTTTTGGTTTCATACAAACAATAAAGCATTGACTATGCCAACATGATTTATTTATTAATTTTCAATGGCTTACGGATTAACGCCCGCATTCAACTGCCAATCCTGTCATAACAATGTAAAAATACCTGACATTTTTGTCATTTTTTAATGGGTTTCTTGCTGATATTTTTTACACACATATTGTGTGCTTGATGGCTTCGCAGTTGATATCTTCCAAATATCAGCGCCATACTCTTGTTTTTAATAGCAATTTACAATAAGTCTACGAGATATTCCGGGATCAGCTGCTCATTGGACTTGTAAAACAAACTGACACTATTGGTGGGTTATACTCTTGGCGCTTGCCATTTAGTTAAGCCATTCGGCTAAGCATCTGAGGAATGTGATATTGACTTAATTACAATCGAAATTTGAGAATGCTTCAGCACTATCGCTGACTTGTTGAACCTACCGACTTTTAGTAAAAAATAACCGCACCCTCAATGCAAGCAAGGTATCAAT
>JABFRC010000113.1 GCA_013141375.1 Methylococcaceae bacterium
GGCCAGGTAATATTCGTGAGCTTGAAAACGCCATCCATCGCGCGCTTCTTGTTTGTCCTGGTAACCGTTTGCGCCCGGAAGATTTCAAGCTTTCCGGTGTTAGAGCCTCTGAACAAGGCCCCTCTGTATCGACGACTTCATTAGAAAGTTCGTTGCAACGTTTATGTGAACAAGCACCACCCAAACTATTTGATATTATTGATGAAACGGTTATCAGAACGGCATTTGAATTCTGCGAAGAAAATCAGGTACAGACAGCTCGTTTATTGGACATCAGCCGTAATGTGCTTAGACACAAACTGGGACTTTACGGAATGTTACCGAATGTTCAGAAAAAATTGCCAGAGGTATACAGTGATGTGGAAGCATAACGGGCGGTGGTTCTACCAAGAATCCTTAGCGTAAAAGTTAAAGTAACTATTTTCCACGAAAAACACGAAGAGGTGTACAACAACCGCTTGGTAAAACAAAAAACCGAGTTAGCATCGAAAACTTCGTGCTCTTCGTGGTGAATAAAATAATTTTGTTGAGCTCACTATAATAATCACTAATTGCTTATGCAAGTCCTCAAAACTTGACATAACTTTAAAAAACCAAGTACCTTAAAAAAAGCAACAATGCTGACCGGACAACCGGAAGCCAGTGTGCCCGTAAGGGCCACTGGCTTTTTTTTGGCCAAAATTCAGGTCGACAGCAAAGCCAATAAAATGTTCAATGGGGGTTTGTGTCAATCAAAAGGAGACTACCGTGTCACATTACTATCCAGATAATTCTCAATCAATCGGCAATACGCCGCTGGTAAAACTTAACCGTATCACTGACGGTGCGCCTGCCACTGTGCTGGTCAAAATTGAAGGCCGGAATCCTGCCTATTCGGTGAAATGCCGGATTGGCGCGGCGATGGTTTGGGATGCCGAACAACACGGCTTATTAGGTCCTGGCAAAGAGTTGGTAGAGCCTACCAGCGGCAATACCGGCATCGCGTTGGCATTTGTGGCGGCTGCACGCGGTATTCCATTAACCCTGACTATGCCCGAAACCATGAGCCTGGAACGCCGCAAATTACTAGTGGCCTACGGTGCTAAATTGGTGTTAACCGAAGGCGCTAAAGGCATGAGCGGAGCTATCGCTAAAGCCGAAGAAATTGTTGCCTCAGACCCTGAGCGTTTTGTGTTGTTGCAGCAGTTTAAAAACCCAGCCAATCCGGCCATTCATGAAAAAACCACGGGTCCTGAAATATGGAACGATACCGATGGCGCGATCGATATTTTCGTATCCGGCGTCGGCACCGGCGGCACCATTACCGGTGTGTCTCGGTATATCAAGCAGACGCAAGGCAAGGCCATTCAAACGATTGCGGTGGAACCCAGTGCCAGTCCGGTACTTACTCAATTCCGAGCGGGTCAGCCGCTACAACCTGGTCCACATAAAATTCAAGGCATAGGTGCGGGCTTTGTACCCGGTGTATTGGATCTTTCATTGGTGGATGACATTGAACAAGTCAGCAACGAAGAAGCGATCGACTACGCGCGTCGCTTGGCAAGAGAAGAGGGCATTCTGGCGGGTATTTCATGTGGGGCAGCAGTTGCTGTGGCGGTTAGGGCGGCTAAACGTCCGGAAAATGCCGGTAAAACTATCGTGGTGGTACTGCCGGATTCAGGCGAGCGCTATTTAAGCTCGGCTTTATTTGAAGGGATTTTTGATGCTCAAGGATTCGCAGCATGACCAAGCATGATTTGTTGACGACTGAAGCTAATGGCTGGGGCATTGATGCCCTGGTCGGGCAATTGCGTGAACTGCGCGTGCGCTCACTTGAAAATCGGCAGCGCCAAGATCACCCGCCGAAATTGCCTTCTCGTAAAGAATTACATGACATTCTGGATGGCTTAGGGGCCGTATTATTCCCTAACCGTTTGGGCTTGCCTGATTTAAACAATGAGGGCATCGATTTTTTCGTCGGCCATACGTTGGACACCTTGTTGCGCGAGCTTTACAAACAAATTCGCCGCGAATTGCAGTTTATTTCCGGTCATGAAGGCGTGGACCAGGCTGCTCATGAGCAAGCACTGAGCATTACTCGGGAGTTTGCCGCACGTTTGCCCGAGATCAGAGCCTTGATCGACACGGACATTCAAGCGGCTTACGAAGGCGACCCTGCGGCCAGAAGTCCGGATGAAATCCTGGTGTGTTATCCAGGCATTACCGCCACCATTCATCATCGCTTGGCGCATCTGCTTTACCAAGCTGGTGTGCCGTTGGTTGCACGCATCATTTCTGAATTGGCGCACTCTGCGACCGGCATTGATATTCACCCCGGTGCGCAAATCGGCGAGAGTTTTTTCATTGATCACGGCACCGGTGTGGTGATTGGCGAAACCGCGGTAATCGGTCGCAGGGTACGTTTGTACCAGGCCGTTACTTTGGGCGCCAAACGCTTTCCTAAAGATGCCGATGGTGCCTTAGTGAAAGGCAATGCTCGCCATCCCATTGTTGAAGATGATGTGGTGATTTATGCCGGCGCAACCATTTTAGGACGCGTCACCATCGGCAAAGGTTCTACCATCGGCGGTAATGTCTGGCTGACTCACAGCGTGGCGCCGAACAGCAATATTACCCAGGCCACGGTGCGCAATGAGCTTTTTGATGGGGGCGCTGGTATCTAAGGCCCTGACCAGGCATAGGCGCATCTATAAATTCTATTTTTAATAAAAGGAAACACCTATGTCTGATATTCATGAAGCCCATACCGCGTTAGGCGACGTCGCTGCACGTACGCTTTCGAACGCAACTAAAACTGTACCTATGATGGGAAGTATCACCCCTCGGTGGTTGGTACATCTGCTGCAATGGGTACCTGTCGAAGCAGGTATTTACCGCGTAAACAAAGTTAAAAATGAAGCCAATATGGCAGTTGACTGTTCTAGCTTGGATGAAAAAGTATTGCCGCAAACTTTCGTAGATTACGAAGAATGGGGCCGTGAATACCGTTTAAATGCTGTTAACACTGTACTTGACGTGCATACTCGCGTATCTGATTTGTACAGCAGCCCGCATAATCAAATACACGAACAATTACGTTTGACTATCGAAACCATTAAAGAGCGTCAAGAAAGCGAACTACTTAACAACGCTGAATACGGTTTGTTGAACAACGTTGCCCCTTCACAAAAAATCTCCACCCGCAATGGCTCACCAACGCCTGATGACCTGGATGAATTGATCGCTACTGTGTGGAAAGAGCCCGGCTTCTTCTTGGCACACCCTAAAGCTATTGCTGCTTTTGGCCGTGAAGCCACCCGTCGTGGTACACCGCCACCAACTGTATCGTTATTTGGCTCACAATTTTTGACTTGGCGCGGCATTCCTTTAATCCCAACTGATAAGTTGGCTATCACCAAAGGCAAAACCAACATCTTGTTAATTCGCAGCGGTGAAAGCCGTCAAGGTGTTGTTGGCCTGTATCAGCCCAACCTGTCTGGCGAATTGAGCATGGGCTTATCAGTCCGTTTTATGGGCATCAACCACAAGGCGATTGCGTCTTACCTAGTTTCACTTTATTGCTCATTAGCAGTCTTGACTGATGACGCTCTCGGGGTTCTTGAGAATGTCGAAGTAGGCAACTACTATGACTACAAGTAACTTTGAGCGTTTGCCTGGATCTGAAAATTTTGCAGAAACGATAGACGTGCCTAACGCATTGCCCGATGTTAGCCAGCTGGAAAAACTGGCCAACGAGATATTCTCAGCCCTACCCTGTGATGGTACAGGGACAGGTGTTGGCTTACTGTCATCAGCTGCCTCGAATCTATTTAACGAGCAAGCATCGGTGATCGACAAGAGCCTGATACCCGGAACCTCGCCCAATCATTATGGCTTACCGGGTGAAGCAGAATTGCAAAAACTCTTTGCCCCGCGATCAGCATCAGCAGGCAGTTATCCGAGCAGCAAATATGCGACCTCACATCCTGACGATGCATTGACTGCGTTTGGTCCCAAAAAGGCGGATACCCCGTTATTTACCGGCATC
>JABFRC010000112.1 GCA_013141375.1 Methylococcaceae bacterium
GGACAAGCCACTATCTCCGAAACTGGCGACATCCAGATGGATTTTGCCCTGTTTGGCGGATGAATTATTTGAGCCCGCGATGATTGTTCCTTGCCAGTCAAAAATACCAGTGGGCGAATTGACTTTAAGCGCACCGGCATCGCTGATTTGCTTGTTGGCAACGCTGCCGCCGGCTAGATTAATCGTGGCATCCTGGGCCAAGTTGATGTTTCCGTTATTGCTGGTCAAGTCCACAGTGCCTGCACTGGAAGCTTGTTTCAAACTGCCGAACGTAGCCACCTGACCAGCCACATTGATGGACGTGCCGCTGTTTAAATCGATATTGCCGTTGAGTGCTTTTAATGCCAATACACCGGAAGGCAAATCAAACACCGCCTGACTGCTGATACTGTCGGCAATGACCGACCAACTGGCGCCCAGTCCGCTGTTATCAGCAGCATTGGCAGGTTTCACGGATGTCAAAGACAGCTGATTACCACTGGCATCAACTGTAGTGGTCGCGCCATTTTCACCAATAAACTGCCCGGCATTGAGGCTTAGATCGCCACTAACACGCAAGCTACCAGGACCTACAAATGAGCTGACGCCAGTTAAAGCATCAACACGTTGGCCTAAGCCTTTAATGTTGTCAGAACCGCTTAACGACACATTTTGGAAGCCGCTAATGGCGTAGTCGCCACTACCCAGCTCCAGTGATTTGGCGACTAACGTTACATTACCGATGCCGTTACCAGTGCGGTTACTGGTGGCTCCGGTGTTGGTCAAATTGATTAAGTCGGCCTCAAACTCTACGTTATCGGCGGCGCTATTAAAGCCATTGATATGGCCCGCATCAATTTGCAGCTGCTTGGTTTTGATGCCGACAGGGCCATAAATATCAAAGTCCGAGGTACTGGTCAGTTTTAACTCGTCCAGCGTAAATTGGGTGCTTTTTAAAACCAGACCGGCGGTGCCTTGCGGCGCATTGCCCACACTGATTCGACTTGATTTCAATGCGAGTGAACCGCCCTGCATGTCAATTTTGCCGTCAAACACCGTATTGCGAGTCGAGTCCAGCAGCATTGATCCTGTGGCTTTAAGAACGGCGCCATCTTCGACCGTCAACACACCGGTTTGGCCGCTTGTGGCTTTATCGCGGCTAATATTGGCCTGACCGTTTGCCGACACCCGCAATAAAGCGCCATCACTATTGGCTTGATTGACATTGGCGACTTGATTATCGACCAGCAAATCAATGCCTGCCGCCAACGTTTTGGCGGTACTTTCAACCACTGCGCCACTGCTTATTTTCAGTTGATCGCTCGCAGCCAGGAGGATTTCTTGACCCTTTAAATCCGTATTTCCGGAGACATTAAGTACCTGTGTTGCTACTTTAATTCGTTGACCGGTCTTTTCCTTACTGCGCTGGCCGCCCAATAGAAGACTTGGGGCATTGAGCGCATTTAAATCATCGTCCAACAAGCTGACTGTACCTTGTGGACTTGCAGCGATATCCTCGCGCCGCCCGACAATCGACAGCCGGTTTGCACTGATATCAACCTGACCGCCCAAGCCATTCAACACCGGCGCAGCAAGCAATTTGGCGCCAAAGCTTAAGCTGTTATTGACCGCGATGGATAAACCGCCGGCATCTTTAGGTAATTGCGGAGCCACGGTACCGTCAGTTTTGGCTTTATCGGCAAAAAACTGATTGGCGGAATAGTCTTTATATTCCGAACGCGTGCGCGCGACCGCACCGGATTCAACCGCAAATCCCTGCCAACGGGCATCTCTAATGCCTGCACTGGGTACGCCGTATTTACCGGCAACCACAGTGGCGCCGGTCAGATCTTTAAATGCCTGACCCGGTGCGAAGTCTCTCGTTCCTGACTTTGGCGTCACCAGATAAGCCCCTGGCAATAAGGCATAATTGGCTGGTAACAATGTGTACCAACCGGCAGTCAATCCGGAGCCGTCACTCAAATAAACACTGTCACCGACATTAAGCCCGGATGAAGCAAAGGTTTGCGGATCAATCGGCGTCAAGCCGTTATGCAAGCCCGGCACCACGGCATATTTTTGTGTAAAACCGGAGGCGTTGGCATCCAGCACATTTTTGGAACCGCCAGGGCCGGGAATAAATTCGTAAGCGTAAAGATCGCCGCCGCCGGACAAATCAACCGTTGCTCCCGGCTTCATGGCGATGTCGCGACCGGAAATGCTCAGGCGTTTTTCAGGTGGAGTATTAATCAATAAATTGATCGATCCCGTGGTATCAAATGGATAAACCCAGTTCATTCCGCCTGAAACCTGCCCAAACGGCACGGTAAGTCCGGCACCGGAAACAGACGTTAAACTGCCGCTTGCTAATTCAAGTGTCTTGGCCGCATTAAAGGTTAAGGCGCCAAAGGGCACTTTCACGGTACCTTGCTGAATAATATTGGGCGCATTGAAGGTTAATTTGCCACCTGCCGATAACACAGTGCCCGGCGTGTTACCGCTGTTTTGGATTTTAATGGTTTGATCGCCATTACCGCTGACGTTAAATTTGTAATCAGTCAAGGTTGAAGGATAAACCTGGCTGGCCTTGATGGTTAAGTTACCTGCCAGATCCAGTTCACCCAAGTAATCACGCGTATCCCTGATACCTCTGATACCCACAGCACGAACATCGCCCTGACTATTCAAATTAACGGTTCCGAAACCGTTAAAACTTAGACCGCCCAACAAATCGATATTTCCGGCGTTGACAGTCAATTGCCCACTGCCGGTCACCGCTGTCGGCGCCAATCGACTGTTAAATATGCCCGCGCCAAGTTGATTATCAAGACGACTTTGACTGGCACCCAACATCGCATAATCCGTGTTGAGGCGCACTTGGCCATTACTGGTTTTAAACGACGGTGCATCCAAAGCGATTTGTCTGCCTGCGTTTAGCTGCACATCGCCATTGAAAAGAATGCTGCCGGTGTAATCATTACCGGCGGTAGCATCCAGCTTTAGCGATAACGAGTCGGCGCCGGAATTATTGAGCTGGGCACTATTAACCAAGGCCCGGCCATTAAACTGTGCTGAAGGAATACTGCCGCCAGGTGCCAGGCCACTCGGTACATTGATCGTATTTGTGGCCGAGACTTCAATAGTACGTGGTTTCCTGACGTTTTGATCATCAGGAAACTCGCCGCCCGACACCGGAATTTCCGGTTTATTTCGCAGCCCACCACTAAGTTCAATAGCCAGCGTTCCACCTGCAGCATTGCCGCCACTTTGGGCTTTTAATTGACCATCCAGCAACAAACCCTCACCGGCTTTCAGGCTAATGGTGCCGCCTTCCGACGCAATGACTTTAGAGACCGCTGTTGACTGTGAGCTTCCCGCAATCGGCTCATATAAATCAACCACACTTGCTGTACCCGAAGCATCAATCACCGACTTTGCGTCAGTGACGATATAACCCCGTTTCGCAGTCAAATCAATATTGCCTCCGGGCAGCACATCGCCGGTATTCAGCCCATAAGGACTTAATTCCGGTTTAAATGCACCCTTCGCCAGCAAGTTCGCGCCAGCTCCCAGCCATATGCTCTGCGAGGCAAAAAATCCGCTATCACCTTTGACCGGTGGTTCTATGGTCAACGAGATATTGCCAGCTGGTGCTTCTAGCGTGCCGTTAACAAAAATGGAGGTATCCGAGCTGAGTGTTAAATTGGCCTGGGCATCGGTTTTAATAACGACCCCTTTACCGATACTCAACACTTGCTGCTTATTTTGGCCGGCCAGTTGAGTTAATGACAAAGCCAAATCGGTAGGTTTACGCACAACATCCGGCAAGGTCACAACAGAGCTAAAGTTCTGCAGATTTGTTCCGCTCGCAGCTAATTTTGCATCGGCATTGAGTTGTAAATTATCTTGCCGCGGATTGATTTGAGCGTTATCGGCAACCTTCAAGCCGTAAAAATTGGCATTGATGTTGTAAGCGCTAAAGCCACCCTGATTAAAAAAATCAGTCTTTAGTACCAACGGTTTGGCACTGG
>JABFRC010000038.1 GCA_013141375.1 Methylococcaceae bacterium
ATGCTCCAGTAATACTGCTATACCTTCATTCTGAAACTTGGCCAGCACCAGATCGGAGACGTCGCTATCTTCGCGAATCAATAAACGCGGCGCTAATTCCACCTGTGTGACTTGACTGCCCAGGCGGGCAAAGCTTTGCGCCAGCTCACAGCCGATAGGTCCGCCACCTAAAATCAGCAAGCGTGCCGGCAGCGTCTTTAATTGCCAGAGATTGTCTGAGGTCAGATAGTCAATGCTGTCCAGACCCGGAATTGTCGGTACAAATGGACGCGCACCGGCAGCAATGACTATCGATCGCGAGGTGATGAGTCGCCGCTCGTCGCCAGTCGTCACTTCGACGGACCAGGGGGAGATAATTTTGGCATCGCCCGCAATGACGTCCACACCCAGCTCGGTATAGCGTTCAATGGAATCATGCGGCTCGATGGTTGTGATGGCGGCCTGGATTCGTGCCATCACCTTGGCAAAATCAATCGAGGTATTGTCAGTGCGAATACCAAATTCTTCGGCTCGGCTGATTTCAGCCAGCAAACGGGAAGAGCGGATAAAGGTTTTTGAAGGTACGCAGCCAGTGTTCAGGCAATCGCCGCCCATTTTGTGTTTTTCAATCAGCGTGACTTTGGTATTGATGGCGGCGGCAATATAAGCAGAAACCAGTCCCGCTGAGCCTGCACCGATCACGACAATATTGTTGTCAAACTGAGTAGGCTTGGGCCAGTTCGTGTAGATTTTTTTTGCCTGAATGGCATCGACAATTCTGCGGGCCAGCAATGGGAAAATACCCAACAGCGCAAACGAGATCAACAGGGCAGGGGAGGCAATGCCTGACAGAGAGTCCAGTTGTGCAAGTTGAGTGCCGGCATTGACATAGACCACCGTGCCGGCCAGCATGCCCAGCTGGCTGACCCAGTAAAACGTGCCGGTTTTGATAGGCGTCAGGCCCATCACCAGATTGATTACAAAAAAGGGAAACAGCGGCACCAGTCGTAGGCTGAGTAAATAAAACGCGCCGTCCTTGGTCATGCCATTATCGATGGCCTGTAAGCGATCGGCAAAGCGGGCTTTGACTGCATCACGAAATAAAAAACGTGCTGCCAGAAACGCCAGAGTTGCGCCGATACTGGAGGCAAAAGACACAATCAATGTACCCCAAAACAGTCCAAAAACAGCGCCGCCCGCCAGCGTTAGTACGGTTGCTCCCGGTAATGACAGTCCGGTGACGGCGACATAGATAAGTGAATAAACAAGAGCAGAAAGTGCGGGGTGATCGCCGCGATAGGCTTCAATAGCGGACTGTTGGGATTTAAGCGCCTCCAGTGTCAGGTAATTATGGAGGCCTAGCGCAAAGAAAGTCGCAATTAAAATGGCGATAAAAGCCAGTAGGTTCAAGCGAGAGAGTTTCATGATCGATGCTCCTTAAGGTTATCTTGTATTTTTGGCGGACATCAAGCAATGTATGTATACACTCTACTGACTGGGCAAGGCAATATTATGATGCGCGAACTCTTTATATTAAGACATGGCAAGGCCGATACTCCGGAAGGCCTAGCGGATTTTGACCGTCCTTTAAAAAAACGCGGTCGAGAGGATTCAAAATGGATAGGACGCTGGTTGCATGATAGAAAGCTATTGCCTGATTACGTGCTTAGTTCCCCGGCAATACGTGCGCTACAAACAGCGCAACGGGTGTGTAAACAGCTGGATTTTGACCTGGAAGCCATTGAGTATGAACATGGAATCTATGAGGCATACCCTGACACATTGGTGTCAGTACTTAAAAAATGTCCGCATAGCGCGCAAAGAGTGCTGCTGGTTGGGCATAACCCCGGACTGGAAGGTTTGATAGTAAAGTTGACGGGCTATTCGGAACCCTTGCCGGACGATGCCAGTCGATTGTCCCCTGCAGCCATGGTGCAATTGGTATTTGAAGGCGATTGGGATCAATTAACGGAAGGTTGCGCCAAATGGGTGGCTTTGGTGCGGCCGGAGAACTTGTAGTATTTTACGGAAGCCTCAATTAGCATTCGCTACAGATAAATTCGAATCGTTTTAGTCGGGCGCGCAAAAACGCATTCTGTCTGCTTTCGACAGTACAGCGGAGCGTAGGAACTCACGGTGGGAGCGATGCCTACATCGCGATAACACACGCTATTTAAAACTTCGCAGCGCGAAGATTATGAGTTCCCACGCAGCGCGTGGGAACTAGAAAAATAAAGCCTTTTGTCTTATTCTCCTCACCCCAACCCTCTCCAGCAGGAGAGGGGGCTTTTCCCTTACCTTAATGGCAGTGACGCAGCGGTTGGGAACTGGAAAATCAAAATCATCGATCAGTTAACAGCTCCCAAACCGGTTGAATATTTTTGGGTAAAGGCGCGAGTCTGCCCAGTTCGACCCACACATTCGCCGGACTATGAAAATCAGAGCCGACTGATCCGGCCAGCTGAAACTGGTTGGCAAAAAGGGTGGTGCGTCTTATTTCATCCGGGTTGGTTCGGCCGGTGATCACTTCCATCGATTGGCCGCCAGCATCCCTGAAGACGCCCAGCACCCGCTTTAACCAGCTGGCAGTTAATTTATAACGCAGCGGATGTGCCAATACGGCTACGCCACCGGCTTCGGTGATCCAGCCAACGGCTTCTCTTAATTCCGCCCAGGTAGTCGACACATAGGCAGGCTTGCCGCTGCCCAAATAGCGGTCGAAGGCTTCTTGCTGGGTAGAGACATGGCCCTGCGATAGCAGAAAGTCAGCAAAATGGGTACGCGTGATCATGCCTTTTCCGGCGATTTCTTTGACGGCATCCAGAGCCCCGGGTATGCGTTTTTTATCGAGTTTGGCGGCAATTTGTTCGGCCCGATCAGTACGAATCTGTTGCAGACGCTGGATGCCGGTCATCAGCGCCGGGTGGGAGGGGTCTATTCCAAGGCCGACAATATGAAAGCAATGGTTTTGCCAGCTGGTGGACAACTCAATACCATTGATCAGCTGGATGCCATTGAGGCTTGCTGCGGCGTGGGCTTCTTCCAGGCCTTGAGTGGTGTCGTGATCTGTTAATGCTAAATGTGTGACGCCTCGTTCACTGGCGCGTTGTACCAGGTCGGTTGGCGATAAAGCGCCATCCGAGGCGGTTGAATGACAATGTAAATCGTAGTTTTCAATCATGCTTATTGATATTCGCCATAGAGTTTTGCGTAAAGTCCCTGCTGGTTGATGAGAGTTTCGTGTCGGCCTTGCTCGCAGATTTTGCCTTCTTCAAAGACATAAACATGATCGGCCTGTTTAACAGCACTCAAGCGATGAGCAATGATAATCGTGGTGCGGTTTTTCAAAAACAGACTCAGTGCCTGATGCAGGTTGTGTTCGGTTTCGCTATCCAGTGCTGATGTCGCTTCATCCAATATCACCACACTGGGGTTAGTCACCACCATTCGTGCAATTGCCATACGCTGGCGCTGGCCTCCGGACAAACGCATACCTTGCCTGCCGACGATAGTGTCCAGACCATGCTCCAGGTCTTTTACTGTGTCGAACAGCTGGGCGATGCTTAAAGCATTCCATAATTGTTCATCGCCGGCGGGTTTGCCCAGGGTGAGATTGGCGCGAATGCTGTCATTAAAAAGTATGGGATGTTGCAGCACCGTCACGACATGCTCCCTGACCACATCCAGACCAATCTGGTCGATGGGCACATCGTCAAAATAAATTTGTCCCTGATCGGGTGAGTACAAGCCAATCAGCGTTTGCACTAATGTCGATTTACCGCCGCCGCTGGCACCGACCAACGCGACTTTTTCACCGGCTTTGATATGCAACTGGATGCCGTTAAGAACTTTTTCATCGCCATATCCAAAATGCAGGTTGTCGACTTTGATGGAGACGGTTTTTTTATTTTGGAATGGATCGTGAATGTGTTGGTAATTGGGCTCTTGTTCCAGCGCCCCCAGCTTATTAATTCTGGCCAATGCCGCTTTTGCGGCAAAAAAAGCGTATTGAATGCTGAGTATTTCC
>JABFRC010000227.1 GCA_013141375.1 Methylococcaceae bacterium
CTTTAATCACAAGCCATTATAAAAACAATAACATACTGCTATACTCTCAACCAATTTATCACTTTGTGAGTTATGGCTATGGCGAGTGTCTGGAAAGTCGTTGTTTTTCTTGGATTACAGTTTGCAACTGTGGTCAGTCAAGCACAACAGGTCGATGTTGGCTCCTTAAGTTACTGGAATACACCAGATCAGGCGCGTATGACTTTCGATGTGACTGAGTCGCCTGAGCACCGCGTTTTTTTGATGAATAATCCCCCGCGCCTGGTTATCGATATGCGCAATGCCAAAGCTAAACGGGCATTGACACAACCGCCTGTAGATCATCCGCTTTTTTCCAGGCTTCGTTATGCCACAAAAGACAATAATGATTTAAGAGTTGTTATTGATCTTAAAACGCCATTGAACGGCAAAACAGCCACTTTGCGTACCAACATTCAGGATAGTCACCGTCTGGTGATTGAGTTGCTGGGGAAATCGACTTTTGTGACTGCAAAAACTGAAATTATCAATAAAATTGAATCCAATGCGGCCATTAACAAATCAATGAATTCCACATTACCTGTTAATGAGCGCAAATTGCCTTCTATCAAAACCGCTAAACCAATTCAAACCAGTCCGCAAAAGTTTAAAAATATTGTTGTGGCTATCGATGCCGGTCATGGCGGTAAAGATGTGGGGGCATTGGGCGCGAATGGCTCCCAGGAGAAGCAAGTGACGCTTGCTATCGCCAAAAAACTAGCAGCACTAATTAACAACCAAGCTGGTATGAAAGCGGTGCTCGTGCGCAAAAATGATAATTATGTCGGACTTAGAGAAAGAATGCAGATTGCGAGGGCAGCTAAAGCGGATTTGTTTATCTCGATTCATGCGGATGCATTCCCCAATGAAACCGTAAAAGGTGCTTCTATTTTTACCTTGTCTGAAAAAGGCGCAAGCAGTGAAGCTGCCCGTTGGCTTGCAAACAATGAAAATGCATCTGAATTGGTGGGTGGTGTCAGCTTAGGCGATAAAGAAAATGTGCTGGCTTCGGTGTTACTTGATCTTTCTCAAACCGCTACGCAGGAAGCTAGCGTCAGTGTTGCTGATAAAGTGTTAAAAAACTTTGAAAATATTGGCGAACTTCATCATGGTTCAGTGCAAAAAGCGAACTTTATGGTACTAAAATCCCCAGATATTCCCTCCATTTTGGTTGAGACAGCGTTTATTTCCAACCCATCGGAAGAGCTTAAATTGTTAAACAGCAGCCATCAAATTAAAATTGCAACGGCGATATTCTCGGGTGTACGCAATTATTTTGATAAAACCGCCCCTGTCGACAGTCGAATTGCAGCACTTGATCTTTAACGTTACGTTTTCTTTTTGATCCCCACAATGCAGCCTTGAGCTGCATTGTTATTTATAAGGATTTGCATGACTATTTCACTCACCGAACTTGAAGCAGTTGTTCGCGAAGCTGGCACTATTGCGCTGGCACATTTCAAAGATTTAAAACATCTGGCCATTAACAAAAAAGCCCCACGTGATTTCGTAACAGCCGCTGATGTTGCCGTTGAGGCTTTTTTAAAAGAAGCCTTAAGTAAACTCTACCCCCAATTTGGTTTTTGGGGTGAAGAAAGTGGACAAAGTGCCAACCAACTGGCTCGATGGGTAGTTGACCCAATCGATGGCACCCATTCTTTTTCCAAAGGCCAATATTTTTGGGCAATCAGTGTTGCGTTGGAAATTGAACACGAATTGATAGCTGGAGCTGTTTACGCTCCCGCCTTGAACGATTATTACACGGCTAAAAAAGGCGAAGGTGCTTTCAAAAATGGTGAGCCTATCACTGTGTCTTTAGAGGATGATTTGGGGGATGCAATGATTGCTACGGGTTTTGCCTGCTTGCGCGCCTACTTGGACGACAATAATCTTGAACGCTTTAACCGTATTGCTCAAAAAACGACTGGGCAACGCCGATTTGGCTCAGCAGCCTTGGATGTTTGCTTGGTGGCAGATGGTCAGGTCGATGCTTACTGGGAACAGGAATTGAATTTATATGACATTGCCGGCGGCGTTGTAGTGGCACGAGAAGCAGGGGCTACGGTTACTGACTTTAAAGGTAATGAGGGCGTTTACCCAAAGCAAATTCTAGTAACCAATGGCAAAGTTCTCGACCAGCTTCTACCGTTAATGTAGCGGAATTTAAATACAATGTCTGAAACCGCTTCAACGATGTTGCCCATTGGCACGCTTGCACCTGATTTTTACTTACCTGATGTCGTTACAGACAGGTATTTTCGACTTGAGGAACTAAAAGGTGAGCAAGGAACTCTATTGCTTTTTATATGTAACCACTGTCCTTATGTGTTACACATGAAAGATCAGCTGATTGCCATTGCTAACGAATACAAGGCTAAAGGTATTCAGACAATCGCAATTAGCGCAAACGATGTTGAAACCTATCCCCAAGACGCACCGGATAAAATGCAGCTGTTAATGGCTGATTGGCACTATCCATTTGCAGCATATTTGTATGATGAAACGCAGGAAGTGGCTAAGGCTTATCAGGCGGCATGCACACCGGATATTTATTTATTTGATGAACAATTGCGTTGTGTTTATAGAGGGCGCTTGGATGCTTCAACCCCACAAAATAACATCCCAGTGACTGGCGATGAATTACGGAACGCGTTAGATAATTTATTGTCAAACACTACGATCACCTCAGCGCAGATTGCAAGCATTGGCTGTAACATCAAATGGAAGAAGGAGTGAGTTCACGACTATTTTGTCAACTGCGTCACATAACTAGAGTGGGGGATTTCCAGGAATTTATGGTTAATCCTGATATCAAGTTTAATCATGCTATTATCCAAGCTAATAGCCAACCATTACAGTTGTAAGCCTCGTACACAAAATGCAACAGCAACGATCAAGCGGATATATTCGCCCACACCAGTTTACCCTTCATGTCCTGACCCGAGCGTTGGATAGCGCATCAATCTTAATAGGGTTATATATTTCACTAACGCTTTATGATGTGACGATGAGCCAAGATTATCTGTTACCGGTAATGGGTTGCATTGCTCTGTTTACTGTGTTTGCAGAATACAACGGAATCTATCAGGGTTGGCGTGGTGAACCCATGTTTGACGAAGCCTGGCGTATTTTATTGTCCTGGCTCATGTCATTCGCGATGGTAGCATTTTGCGTAATATTTTTTTCGTCAGAACTTAGTTTCCCCCAAAAAAGTATTCAGTTGTTTTTGCCTTTGGTACCCGCTTTTATAATTCTTACGCATACTATTAAGCGCTTATTGCTGGCAATCTTGCGCCAGCAAGGTTTTAACTCGAGAACTTACGCGATACTCGGTGCAAATCCGCTGGGTAAACGATTGGAAGCTGCTTTGTCGGAGCTGCCTTGGTTGGGATATAAATTGGTTGGTTATTATGATGATCGTGCTGAAGATGCCTATCGTCGCCTGGATCTGAAAGGTCAGCTAAATGGTGGATTTGACGAGCTGCTTATTGCCGCGAAGCAAGGTAAAGTTGACCACATATATATCACTTTGCCTTTGCGAGCTGAAGAACGAATCAGCCAAATGGTGCTTGAGTTGGCTGATAGTACGGCCTCAGTTAATATCGTTCCGGATTTTTTTACCTTTAATTTGATTCAATCAAAATGGACCAATGTGCAAGGGATTCCGGTCGTTAGCTTGTTCGACACACCTTTCAGGGAGTTTGATGGTGTTATTAAGCGTATAGAGGATTTACTGTTATGCGCATTTATTGTTCCTTTGATTTGTGTTCCCATGTTACTGATTGCCATCGGCATCAAATTGAGCTCACGCGGCCCGGTTTTATTCAAACAAAAGCGTTATGGCGTAAATGGTGAGGAAATCAATGTTTGGAAGTTTCGTAGCATGACAGTTTGCGAAAATGGAAATGACATTAAACAAGCCACCAAAATGATGCTCGCATTACCCCCTTTGGCGCATTTTTGCGAAGAACCTCTTTAGA
>JABFRC010000228.1 GCA_013141375.1 Methylococcaceae bacterium
GCACAACAACCGGTGGCGTGACCACAGGTGGCGGTACAACAACCGGTGGCGTGACCACAGGCGGCGGCACAACAACCGGCGGAGTGACTACAGGCGGCGGTACAACAACCGGTGGCGTGACCACAGGCGGCGGCACAACAACCGGCGGAGTGACTACAGGTGGCGGCACAACAACCGGTGGCGTGACCACAGGTGGCGGCACAACAACCGGTGGCGTGACCACAGGTGGCGGCACAACAACCGGCGGAGTGACCACAGGCGGCGGCACAACAACCGGCGGAGTGACCACAGGCGGCGGCACAACAACCGGCGGAGTGACTACAGGTGGCGGCACAACAACCGGTGGAGTCACCACAGGTGGCGGTACAACAACCGGAGTAGGAGTGACACCGATTGTGACGAGCTGATTGCAACTGGCAGCGTTGTCATTGGCATCGACGGCTGTCCATACCACAGTGGTGGAACCGTTCGGGAAGGTGCTTGGCCGGTTATTGGATATAAAGGGCGCTGTATCGAGATTGTCCAAAGCCACTGCAGTGCCGATACCAATCGGCTGTGTTCCTGGTGTGCTAATGTTTGACGGACAGGTAATGGTCGGTTTTATCCGATCCGGGCTTAATAAAAATGCGTGGTATTCCACTCGGTTGAGATTGTTGGGAGCATCAATTTTAGTCAGTGTGCCGATACCTGTTATCTGCCCAGCATCGTTAATGGCGCGGGCTTCCGATAACACCCAGCCGGAATTGGGTAGAATGAGTCCGTTAAGATCTGCCAGAGGCGTACCGTTCTTGCGAATAATGGCGCGTTTAGCAGCGCCGCCTGTGGTGGTTGAATAACCAACCACGTCACCATTGGCATTGATGTCAATGCCTGCTGTATCTGTGCTGTTCGGCGTCAGACTGCCCAAATCCACCATGCCTTGCCCGGCTTGCCAGATAAAACCGCGAAACTGAGAATCACCCAGAATACTGGCAACGCCGGTGACTTGTCCGGCGATATTAACGGCATTGGCCTCACTGTAACTGCCTCCCAGAGTGCCCAGGTTTGTAGGCCCTGCACTGTAGGGCGGAGTCCACAAGGCGGCATGTGTTCCGCTTGCATCCTGCACATAACCCACCACCTGGCCGTTGAAATTGATATCGCTGCCTTGGCTATTGCTGTTTAGTGGGCCTAGGTCGATGGTATTGCCTGTCGATGCCTGCCACACGAAAGCATGTTCGGCGCTGTCGCCTAAGTTTTTGGCGGCACCTGTTACGGCACCATTATCGTTAATAGCCAAGGCTCTGCTTTCGTTACCGCCCAAAGTTGGTAGCACTTGCAGAGCACCGGCCTTCCAGATGAAGCCACGTTTAGCAGTATCGCCGGTGATTTGCGAGTGACCAACAATCTGGCCGAAGTTATTTATGCCGGAGGCCAGTGCGTGACTACCACCTAGGGTGCCAAGATCTTCCAAGCCAACACCCTCTTGCCAAAGAAAGGCATGTAAGGGGGTATTGGTAAGCAAGTGTGAATGACCAACGATTTGGCCCGCTTCGTTAAGTGCTGCACCATTACTGTAAGTGCCGCCCAGCGTGCCTAGGTCGGTAACGGTATAAGCCGGTGCGGCAAGCGTGACGCCGACGGGTATTCCGAAAGCAAGCGGGGCTGCCAACAGAGCTTTAATTGTATTTCGTAAGATTGTCATGGTCGTGATCTCAGAAATTGGTGAGGGGGACGATGGTGAACTGATCGCCTATGATCGAACCGCCGCCGGTGCTGATAACTGTAACCTCGGTAAAACCATGGGGATCTTCCACCCCGACAAAGGGAATGTTGCCTCGTATTTCCTGAGTGAAATCACGAACCGCTGTTGCTTGACCATTGACGATGAATTGCAGTCCATCTGAAACGCGGCCTTCGGTTAGATCGGGTGAATCACTGACGATAAAGGGATCAACAACTAATCCGAATTGAGCGATGCGTTGGTTGAAACGGATTTTGATCATGCGCACTGCTTCATTAGGTTGACCCAACACCGGCGCTCTGCCATTGACGCCAAATTCCAGGCTGACACTGTCCAGGCCGGAATCTTTGTCGGCCGCAGTAAAAGGAAGGTTGGGTTTGGCAATATTGGTGATGCTGTTAAATGAGAAAAAATCGGCACCGAGGCGAATTGCGCCATTGCCGCAGACGATATTATTGGCGTTAAGGTCAGCTGCAATCAGGCAGGGCGTGGTGCTCAATCCAATTGCGGTCAGTTTTTGCTTAAGTTGGTTCTGTATGGTTGCAGTAGTGAGTAATACTTTGCCGGGCGCGGCATAAAATAGTGAGTAGCTGGTTTTGGTGGCCTTAACATCGGCATTGCCGATCAGTCGAGGCGATGCCATGGCAGGTAAGGCCATGCTGGTGCAGAGCAGGAGCGCTACGCTGTGGGTCAGTTTAATATTCATTGGTAGTCCTCAGAGTTGTTCCTAGATTCGCGGCGATAACTGGTATCGCCGCGCTTTGGAGGAGTTTAATCGTTACAAAGTTCCGGTACGGGCACTGAAGCCGCCACTGGCGGTGGTGCAACGTACTGTCCAGTTGTTGCCTGAGGGAACCGGATTTGCACCGCCGACGACGTAGGCATTGGTGCCGGCACCAGGTAGAGCTGTGCCTATAACCCCTATGCGTGTTGGTGCGCCGGGATTTGCAGTCAGTTCGCAGGTCGCGCTAGGAGCAAGGGTTACGCTGCCTGCTGCGCCGGCATAAGAACTGGTAAATCTTATATTCCAGAGGTTGTTGTAACGAACGCGTTGGAAGGTGACCGCTTCTAGGGCACTCTTCAGAACCACTGTGACGGTGATTGGTGTAGAGCGTGTGCCGGCGGTATTTGCAACGGTGTAAGTGAAAGTGTCGAGCGTATTGTTGGCTGTGCCGCCCTGTAAGACCGGTGTATAGGTAACAGAGCCATCCGCATTAGCGGTTGCAGTGCCGCGACTCGGTTCGGTAGCAATTTGAACCGAAGCAGGATCAATTGCAGTCGTTGTCAGTCCGGTCAAGTCATTAGCAAGGACACGCAGAGTCGAACCAGCGGTAGAACGGAATACCCCATATTGATCGGCTACACCCACTGGTGGAGGAATGACCTGATTAACGCCCAGATCCACTTTTGCCACATTCGACACAGTGCCAAGTACGGTGTCTTGAATGGCGTAGTAGAAGGATTGAGGAGACGTTGGCATGCCTTCAACTGCTGTATAAGAAACCGTGCCACCTGCCGCTGGTGCAGTGACGGTGCCGATTTCAGGTTGGCTGACTACTACAATGCGATAAGGGTTAGTGGGTGCTGAATCAGCTGTGGTGGGATTGGTGGCAACAAGATTAAGCTGGGTTGTTCCACTGCCTTGAACACCTGTAAAAAGATCATCGACAGCCTGATTATGTAAAATCGCGTCGGTCACGCCTGTGCCGATTGTCGGCTGGCTGGTTTCATTGCCGCCCTTGGTGGATTGCACAATAATGCCGGTGGGTGGTATGCGGTTATCAGGATTGAAGCTGTTCAGATTTTTTTCAAGTACCAGATCATTAGCGGCTACCCCGGGGCAAGTGGCTGTCGGTGCAACAAAGCTGCCATAGGCTGGGGCGACCAAGCCCAATGGATTCGGGCTGATTGCGTCGGCGGAGTGAGCGGCGATACAGAGTATTCTCGATACCGGATCGTAGACAGATTTAGTGATTATGACGGCATCGACCACTGTGGCGGCATCGCGGGCTACCGGGTTGCTGCTTAAATTGGCGACACTTACTTGGCTGGGAATGGTTTGGGATTTGTCAAACTCTATATGAGCATGGTAGATACCGGTGCGGTTACCGTTGATGGTCTCTTCATTCAGTGTGACGCTGGGAAGATGTTGAGTAGAGTTATCAATGGCGGTGAGTACCATATTTTGGTTGGAACCAGATTCTGCCCAAACATCCAGCGCTGAGGTAGTGCTGTTGCGGGTGTATACCGCCCTGGTAATGTTGGTGGGTGTCGCAATGGGCAGATCCCAAATCAAACCGCTAATGGCCGCGTTTTCCTCAAATAACGGGCCTCCTGGACCTGCGCCCAGGTCGCAATTGGCCGGTGGAATGATTTCAACGTAGTTGTTGTTGCCCTTATCCAGATGGCCCGGACCGGCTGCTACGGTACTGCCGGTAAAGGTATGCGGAACGTTGGGGTCGCCGATATACTTGCGGGCAGGGCCTACCGGCGGCGTGACAGTAACGGCTGGGTTATCGATACTGAGTGGGGTGACGCCATCCGCGCCGGTATCCCAGGTCAGAAAGGGACCTGCGTGTCCAGCCAGGGCGGCAGCGTAGTCACCCATAATCGGCTGGATGTCGTCGGTATAAAACAGCGCCCGATTACCTTCCACCAGATCGAAATCGTGGACTTTATAGGGGGTGCGAAGTGTGTAATGACCGGAGCAAGCGCCATTCGAACTGGGAAGATCAATACGGATACGTTCACGTGAGAAAACGATTTCAGTTGGGCTGCCGGGTACACGCACTGCGGGTGGTGAACCGCTGGCGCTGCCATAAGCCATTTCCAGGTGCCCCATCCACAGCAGGGAACCGCCATTATTCATGGGGATGATAACGTCGGCAGTGGCAAAAAATGCTTCATCACCCAGATTGCCGGCGAATCCTCCCGGATTGGCATCGGCCAGACTGGTCAAACATAAAGGCCCATTGCCAGCGTCGTCGGCAAAGGTACAGCGCCCCAACGCAAGACCGTTGAAGTCACGATACCAATCAGGGAAGCCAACGGTGGCATTGATGGGGCCGTGATCACGTAACACCGCTAAGGACATGCCTGAAACCAGCACAGTGCTGGCGAGGGCGATTTGAATGGCACGACGCAGCAAGGTGCGGCTATCGTTCCGGGAAATTGCATTATGAGTGTTCATGTCAGACTCCTGAATAGGTGGGGTGAGCTGATCAAAATTGCCAGCACGGATGGCGTCAGGTATGCAGCGATGGATGGCTTGTTCTGATTTCATTTTTAAATCCTCATTCAAATAAACTTACTGAATCGAGTGAGACTTACATCAGGATCGGTTTGGCAAGCTTTTCATCCAGATGGCTTTGCAGTGTTGCTCGATTTGATCCTTGCCTATAAATTTTCCTCAATTTAGAAATAGCAATGATGGTGCCAATTGTCGTAACTAATTGATTTTAATATTTAAAAATAATTTTTTTGGTAAAATTTTGCAGCTTATAAAGCTCGAGTTGTAACATTTTTGATACACAAAACTGGCAAGAGTTAAATCAAGTCCAGGCATGACAAGGGTTTTGAGGGAAATGGAATGTGTAACATTTTTGATACACAAATCAGCCATAGTTACGAAGAGTAGGAAATCGCTGAGCTGAAAATTGCGCTTTAAATTTGCGGGAACTTGGGGTGAAAAATTATTTAGTTGGAGCGGCTTTGAAGAATGGGGGTTTTGTCAGTTAAGTTGCGGCTTGTAGACGTTTTATGTAGCCGAATTGACGGTTTTAAAAGCAAATGATCCGCAAAAGTTTTGTAATTCAGCATAGGTATTTATTAAATCTGTTACATATTTGAGAAACGCTAAATACCACTTATTCTCAGAACGGTTTTTTGTTGAAATCTGGAGCAGATACCCGCAGCGATACTGGTCGCTCAGGTCACATATTGGAGGGAAAATGTATCTACGGAATTTAAGAGACGGCGAACTGATTTGGCTTATGACCAATCAGTTCGCTTTGCTTGAAATTTAGTTTTTGGAGCGATCCAGGGTATTTTGAATGACGCTGGAGCCATTGGTGTTGCCGGGATTTTTCATGTAAATATCTTTGAGGCGTTTAAACGCAGTCCATAAGGTTTTATCCATTACGACTTCATTACCGATAGATACAATCACACGCGCCAGTTCAGGGATTTTATTCTTGGTTGACATCATGTAAACCGGTTGCACATAAAGCACGGTATTGCCCATTGGCAGGATAATCATGCGCCCCATTTCGATGCTTGACCCATATTGGCCCCATAAGGAAAATTGAGCTGAAATTTCAGGATTTTGGTTGATCAAGGCTTCGACTTGAGCTGGGCCGTTGACTTGCACGTCTTTGCCGAATTTGTAAACCGTGACGCTGGGTTTGTAGTCCTGGCTACAGTTGTTTTGATCAAAGGTACTGGCCACGCCGATCATGCTTAAGTTATTTCTATTAATCGGTGTCATGGGATTGATCAGGACAAATTCTTCTTTGTTATTGCAGTTGCCGAATTCCATGGTTTGGTAATAAGGCAGAACAGGTTTATCACGCACATTGGCAAATTGCCAGGTTTCGGCTTGCTCGTAAAATAACGCCGGGTCTTGTTGATGGTATTTTGCAAACACTTTCATTTGCATGGTTTGCAACTCGCGCGGATAGCGCAAATGCTCGCGAAGTTCGCTGGGCATTTCATCCAGGTTTTTAAACAATCCAGGGTATGCGTTGCTGTAAGCCTGTATGAGTGCATCTGATGGGTCGGAAATATAGTATTCAACATCTCCATCCAAGGCGTCGACTACGACTTTCACTGAATTACGGATATAGTTAAAGTCGGTGTGAGTCACGAGAAAATCTTCCCCGGCTGGTTTAGCTACCGGGTATTTATCGGACAAGGTGTACGCATCCAAAATCCAAAAAAAACGATCTGCGGTGACTACCAGATAAGGGTCTTTATCCAGGTGTAAAAAAGGCGTTAATGTGCTGACGCGTTCAACAATATTTCGGCGAATTTTTACTTTGCTGTCATTATTGATGTTGGTGGAAAAGAATATTTTTTCGTCCTTGAAGTAAAAGGAAAATAATGCTTTTCTAAAGAAAGAAGGAATCGGTATGCCGCCGTCGCCGTGATAAGCGGCGGCCATATCTACTTCGCCTCGAGCTATGCCCACCACGTCAAGTTGGTTGGGGACAATCGCATAAGCATAGTTTTCTTCGCCGTAGTAAATATCTGGATTTTTAACGCTAAATCCGACATCGGAAGACATGTTCAAATCCCGTAAATGCCAGGCTAGTGGTTTATCTGCATCTTGGGCTGCAGGTGACATAACTGCCCCATAGCCGTGGGTGTAACGCAAATGGGTGTTTTCCCAGTTTTGTGCTTCCGGAGGTAGCTTTGTAATATTCATTTCTCTGGCGGCAAGATTAACTTGACGGAGATGGTCGAGAATAAAGTAGCGGTCTTCATCCACGCTTAAGAATCGATAATAGGGTCTGATTTCCTGTAATTGTTTGTAGCTGTCTAATAAAAGCTCTCTATCCCATACCGGGATGTTTTCAAAATGTTTCTGGGTGCTCCATTTTTCGATATCTTTGCTTGCATCGAGATTAATGCTCAAGTCAATTGTTTTGATGTTTTTTAAATCGTAGGCCGCAAGCGTAGAGTCGATATTGTGCTTGATGGAGTATTTTTCGGTTTTAACCGGATTAGGATTGACGATGTATTTTTGTATTAAATCCGGAATCAGTTGAACGTTTTGAAGGCCCAATACGGCAATAAACGCGATGACTGATATAAAAAACGGTGTTTTGACGCGGTGTTTTTCAGAAAAAATGAACAGCACGGCTGTGATGGCCACTGCTAGAAAACTGATAATTTCCAGCCAGATCAACGGTAATCGGTAGCGTATGTCCACAAAACCGGGGCCGTAAAAAATAGGCTCATGAGATTTGTTATACAACAGACTGAATCTATCCAGCATGAAGCCCCAGATCACAAACGCTGCTACAAAGCCCAACAATATCGTTAAGTGTACTTTGGCACCTACGGGAAATTCCTTGCTTTGTTCAGGTACAAAGATGTGCTCTAGCCAGTAAAGAATGCCTACAGTGAAAAAGACCAAAATTGCCGTGGTCAATAACTCTTTTTGAATGAGCATATAGGTTGGATATGACATCAGGTAAAAGCTAACGTCATTGCCGTATACGGTTTCGGTTACGCCGGAGTTGTTACCAAAAAAATACAGTAAAGTGGATTCCCATTGGTTGTAGAAGGGGATAGCGATAAATATCGCTAGAACCAAAGAAATTGGCGTATAGATTTTTGCCGAGCTGTACATGAATAAGTCGGCAAATTGCTGGAAACGACGGTTTTTCTCGAAGTTGTTAACAATTTCTTCACGGGGGTTTAAGCCCAGATAACGCGATGCAATCCAGAAGTGAAAAAAGAAAATAGCGAAGAAAGCGACCGTTACAATGCCGGAGAAAAAGAATTTATAGAGCAGTCTGAGCCAAAAATAGAACTCAAGCTTTAATGATTGATACCACCATAAGTCGACAAACAAATCGAGAAATATGAAATGAAATGCAGCAAATATAATGACAGCGATAACCAGTGTCGCGGCAATCAGCGCGGGTAATAACTTCAAATTCCGCATAGAGTCCTCTTTGATAAAGTTTCTAAGGTGTTGGACAGGCCTAAGTCGTAACAAACGCGATTAGATTGCTTAAGCCATGCTAGATGGCGGCATTCTAACATTCAATGAATTGTTCGTAGTGATTAAGAAATGCCTGCCGCTTTTTGTGTTGAAGACTGCTTGCACTCAAGGACTTACCCGAAGTTTTTCTTTTAAGCTCAGCAAACCTTTATGGGTTGGATTGGCTTCCAGACCTTCCTGAGTTTTTTTCATGGCGTCTGAGCGATCATTTTTCTCGTAGGCTTCCCAGGCTTGTTGTTCTAAGGCATCGGCAATTTTATTGATGCCATCGACTGCCTGGATGTTGTAAGGGTCAATTTTCAGTATTTCCTGATAGGCCCATAAGGCATTGCTGCCGGTAGGGGCGGTCAGGTAACCGACATCAAAATGAATGGCGGCAAGCTCAAGCAAATCCTTGATTTGTTGTTGTTGTTCCGCGCTGAGGGTGATGACGACTTTGGGAGCCTCTATTACCGTCGGTGGCGCGATGACGCTCAGATAAATATTGGTTGCAAACAGGCCGGAGGCTATCAGTCCGGCTACCCATAAGGCGTAAAAAAATGGTGAGCGTGGGCCAACGGCTTTAATAAAAGCGTCAATGCTTCTAGTACGTTGCTTTTGCTGGAAGGCCAACGCTTTTTGCAGACCCTTCCATTGTCTGCGGGATAACTTTGCAATGGGTTTGGCTTGCAAATTGACTTCCAGGGCTTTTTCAGCAGACAGGCGCCCGAAAGGATGTTTGCCGGTAAGCAACTCATAACAGACGCAAGCCAAGGCATAGATATCATCGCGAGGATCAGGCGCTTGGTGTTGCAATTGTTCAAGGCTGGCATAGGTAGGGGTCATTGCACCTAGTGAGCGGGCATTGAATACTGTCGCGTCCTGATCTTGATCGCTGCGACCGATGGCGCAGGCGATGCCAAAGTCAAGGACACGTACTTCACCCTGATTATCGATAAAGACGTTGCCGGGCTTGAAGTCAGAATGGACAATGTTTTTTTTATGCGCATGTTTGAGTGCATCGGCCATGGCATGGATAAGCGGCCAGGCTTGTTTGAAAGACATTCCGTCTGCATTTTCCTTAATTATCTTGCTTAGAGGCTGTCCCTGAATGTATTCCATCGACATAAAAACGTGCGCACCGTCCCGGTCAAAATCGAACACTTTGATGATATTAGGATGAGACAATGTTTGGGCGCGTTTGGTTTCTCTCTGTAAAGAAACCAGGGCCATCGGATCAGCCTTAAAGTCTTGGTTCAGCACTTTTAGGGCGACGAAAGGCTCTTTGTCGGCGGCCTCAATTTTTCTGAGGTCGGTGGCCTTAAACACCATGCCCATGCCGCCGACCCCGAGGAGTTCTTCCAATACAAAGCGGTTTTTTAAGGTCGTGCCGACGCATAATTTGGATTGAGCTTGAGTCTGGTCGAGTCCTGCTAATAGAGATTCAGTATTGAGTAAAGAGGCTGTGGGTGTGGAAGTGACTGTTACTGTTGGAGTGTCGTTACGAGTTGGTAGGCGTGTTTCGTCTTCATTGTCGATGTTGGTCAAATCATGAGTGATTTGTTGGTCTTGGCCCAACATTCTTGTTTCATCCTCCGAATCCAATACTGAGACAATCGCAAAATAAAGATCGGGGGTAAGTTTTCCCGCTTGATACTCGATGGTTAACGATTGGCGGACAGCGCTGGCGGCTTGCTCCGATTGCAAGCCAAGCTGTTTGGCGCTTGCCAAAAGCTCGGCAAAATTAATTTGCGATTGCTGAAAGGCTTTTAATGCAGTATCAAATGAGGACATGATGCAGTTCTGGTGAATGATTAAATTTATTCGACCTGCCCACCTGGAATCGCAGTGGTAACAGACAAATATGTCACACCGCACCGGCTTTTATCCGATTGCGGCTGCATACGTTCAATTTTTATTTTTGTTGATCCACACGGAACTCAGATTCAGCGTTTTTTTCACGCGGGCCGCGTAGACCGCCGCTTCAGACTGGCTTATAAAACCGTCCACACTTAAGCGATACCAGACTTCACCTTTGGCCTCCACCTTACTCACCTTTGCGACTATACCTTTAGCCGCAAATTCTTCGGCTTTACGCTGGGCAAGCAGATCTTGTTGATAGGCGATTAGGTTGACCGCCCAGTTTTCCTCTTGTACATGCGGTTTTACCACTGCCGGCTTTGCCGCATCAGCGGGTTGGCTTTGCTCTACTGCAGCGACTTCGCTCGTCAACGGCTCGATAGCAGCGCCAATCGGCATATCCTGTTGCCCTGGCACAGCAAGTGGTTTGCCAACGTCTAGAACCGTCTTACCGCCACCGTCGCTGTTAACGATTTTTGTCAGCTCAAACGTCGTTCGCAGAGGCAATTCAACCCGCCGAACCGCATCACGCAACTTGACCTCTACTACCCATGTGCCGACAGGATCACTCGTATCGCCGGTAAAACCGATCACCGGGGCTGACAGATACTGACTAGATGGGCTGCTTGCAACTTGGCCCGAAAAACAGACCATGTCTTGTTTTGTTAGTATTGCGGCACCTGTCGGATTAATAATTTTCAGATCGCAATGGATATTTGAGCTTTGGTGCTCATCTTGGGCCGGATTTGAAAAGAAAATTAGAATAAAGACTTTAGTGTCGTAACCGACCACTCCGGCTTTATTGAACTTAGGTTTGGTCTCGGGTGGCGTTTCCCACTTCTGTTTCCAGTCTTCGTCGGTGACTACAAGCACGGAGCCGGTAAAGCCGTTTTCGGACTTCATGGCCTCGGGGGAATTACCTTCTTTGTTTTGCCAGGATGGTGATTCGGAGTGAGCCGGGCTAACCCACAGCAGGCCGATAAGGACAATCAGAAATACATTTTTCATAGTTGGAAAAGGTCAAAGTCTGGTCACAGCTGTACGCTGGTTATATTGCGGGCTGCAGCGAACTAAGGGAAAAGTTTGGGTTTTTGCTCAGACCCAAAGTGTATCAGGAGCCCCCCCATTTTCAAAACTATCGACCGAACTTGCTCTTTCGGAGCCGAAGGAGCAAGAGCGACCCTAAGCGGAAGTTCGTGTATTTATCTTAAAATGTCAGTGTAGAATTTAAATCAGCCATTCAAATAATAAAAGTTGTGGATGACGCTTCGCTTTTCACCCTCTGGCCCTAAGGAACTACATGAAAAATTATTTTGTTGTCGGTCTTGTTATTTTTCTGATTGCATTAAGTAGTCTAGGTGTTTTCTGGGGTGTAAACATTTACATTACCGAAGAAAATGCTAAGAATTGGCCAACTACAATTGCCATCGTAAAAGAATCTCGCGTTATTGAGTCAAAAAGTAAAAGTGGTGTCGGTTATTGCCCTGAATGGCACTATGAGTTTTATTTGAACTCTAAAAAATACATTTCTTCCAGAAATGCATTTGGTTTTTTTAGTTGTTCCAATAGTCGAAAAAAAGCAGAGCTTGAATTGAATAGTCATCCAATCGGTTCAGAAGTCCAAGTTATCTATAACCCAGATGATCCCAAACATGCGGCACTTCAGCTATCAAGCAGTAGTTCTGTATATTGGATGTTAATATTAGTCGGTGGGCTATGTGTACTTGGTGGAGTTATGATTTTGACAATTTTGTTCAAATCCAGAACGAACAGGGGTGCGTAGGTTGGGCTTCGCTATTGCTCAGACCAACCTATGAACTACGTTAGCCACCATTATGCATACCTACCAGTCCGCTATCTGCCTCATTGAGGAAAGATTTCCTTCGTTGGCGGAGGAGTTGCACAACGAAATCATTGAAGGCCTTCTGCATCCTCAAATGGGTGAGTTTGCCAGGTTCGCTCAGGAGGCAATTGACACTGGTGATAAGGATACCTGGGAGAAAATCACTACGGCTTTCTTGGAGCTTTGGTCGAACTGCGATGACAGCGTTAGGAACGCGCTCAACGTTTCGTTCTTAGAGCATCTGAACTTCGAGGATAGAAGGCGGCAACGCCAGTGGGCGTACCAATTGATGCCCAGAGCCATGCGCTCCGCATGGGAAGAAATGGAAAGCTACAACCGAAGGCTGCATGGTGGCTAACTCGCCAATCAATCGGCTGCGCGCTCCGGCAGCCGGTTATCTAGCACGTTGAATGGCAACTCATTGGATGCCAGCCGACATTAAGCACAAAACTTCGAATGTCCACTAGTGGCCGATGGATGTCTGTGATCTGCTCGAAGACATTGACACTTAAAACTTCAGTTACACGGTATTTCAATCTTTGATGGGGTATGAAATACATATCGTTTTTTATTGATTTAAACAAAAAATAATTTTTGCATCAGCTAAATATTGGCTTTTCAACACTACACTCCGAATACCCAAAATATTTAAGACTAAAATGCAGGCAGTCAATGTCGTGAACAGTTACCAGTTTTTTAGCCGGGAGATATACAAATGATAAAACACAGTTCTTTATTGCTAATGTGCAGCGTGTTGCTGCAAAGTTGCGCCAGCGATCCATTGCCGCCGGAGCCGCCACCGCCGCCAACGGTGGTCAATTTGCAGATTGAAGCCGGCGACGACATCAATCCCGATATTGATGGCCGAGGCTCTCCAGTAATGCTGCGTATTTATGAGTTAAAGGAAGTGAGCGTGTTTAATTCCGCTGACTTTTTTGCCTTGTTCGATAAGGAACAAGCAACACTCTCTTCTGACTTGGCCCGCAAACAGGAGTTTTTACTAAAACCTGGTGAAACTAAAGCGCTGACCTTGGAACCGGACACGGATGTTAAAAATATCGGTTTTTTCGCGGCCTTTAGACAGCTCGATACCGCACAGTGGCGAGCGTTGGCGCCAGTTAAGCCGCATCAGACGCTTGGTTACAAGCTCAAAATTAAAGCCAGCCAATTATCGGTAGAACCGATAGAACAGCCAGTTGCTCCGCCGCCAGCCAAGGAGTGAGATGTCGCACTCGGGCTGGTGGCGCTTACTGATAGTGCTTGCGGTAATGTCGAATTTGACTGCCTGCACCTTGCCGGCAGTCAAATTGCAAAATCAGGCCAGGGAATTTGGGTTTATTCATCAGGGATTGAGTGCCAATGGCTTGGTTCTGTCGGCGTTCTATAAAGATTTAAAAACAAAAACGCTTCATGTATATCTGGAAGGTGATGGACACCCCTGGGAGCAGGGTGTGCTGCCTGCTAGTGATCCAACGACAAGAAGTTCGCTGATGTTGCCTTTGATGGCGTTGGACAATTCGTCTTCATTATATTTGGGAAGGCCTTGTTACAACGGCCATGCAGAAGATAGTGGCTGCGATTCCTCGCTATGGACCAACGCCCGATATGGTGAACAGGTGATTAGCAGTATGGCAATCGCGGTAACAGATTTTTGTCGTCGAAATGGATTTGATCAATGGGTATTGATTGGCCATAGCGGCGGCGGCAGTCTGGCGATTTTACTGGCTGAGCGTTTGCCGCAAACGACTGCGCTGGTAACGCTGGCGGCCAATTACGATATCGATGTCTGGGCAGATCATCATCACTACACCCGACTGACAGCGTCTAAAAATCCGGCAGCTGCAAGCAATATGGGTATTCCGGAATGGCATTTTTTGGCGGAAAAAGATGCCACCATTCCGCCACATTTGTTTTTTCAGGCGCTTAAAAATCGCAAAAACAGCCAGGTCGAAATTATTCCTGATATCGACCATAACTCAGGTTGGGACAAGGTTTGGCCGAAAATTTTGGCGAAACTGAGTACAAACCAATAGGCATTTGTCGGCACTAGGGTTTTCTGTTATGTTTCTTCGGGTTTCATCTCTTTGGTAAGGCGGCGGCTAATGTCTGTAAAGGTTTTTCAGCTTCATACTCTGGTGGTAGCCGTAGCAACGGTTTTACTGGGGGCGTGCGCTCATGATGCCAGCAAGGAGGAGATTGCCAAAGCGACCGAGGGTTTTGCAATACAAGATACCAATAAGTTGTTGGTAGTCGATTGCCTGTTGCCGGGACAAGTTCGCAAACTGGGGTCGGCAATGACTTATCTCACTCAGCGACGCCCGGTTAGAACTACGGCGGCTGATTGTGAAGTGCGCGGCGGTGAATATGTGGCCTACGACAGAGCCAATTATGCCAGCGCTCTAAAAATCTGGTTACCCAAAGCACAAGAAGGCGATGCGGCGGCACAACTGTATGTTGGTGAGATTTTCGAAAAAGGCCTGGGCGCGCAAGCCGATTACAAAGCCGCAGCGCAATGGTATGAAAAAGCCGCATTGCAAGGTAACTTTCAGGCCCAGTTAAATCTTGGTCATTTATACGAAAAAGGCCTGGGTGTTGCTCAGAATCAGGAAGCCGCGATGCGCTGGTATCGCAAATCTGCGGGTCTGGATGATGCGGGTTTGCAGTTTACGCCAGCGGTTAATGCCGATGCCATCGTCAATAAAGAATTGGTTGAATTGCGCCAGGAAGTTGCACAATCTCGTCAAGAAACCACTCAATTGCGCGAGCAACTTAACAGCAATCGTGGGCAAGCGCTGGAACAACAGGAAAATCTGCGCCGCGCTCAAGATGAGCTCGAGGCACTGCGCAGTAAACTGCAACAGCAAAAATCTGAAGCGCCCGCCGGCTCAAACGACATAAAGGCTCTGGAACAGCAATTACAGGAAAAACAAGCGCAGTTAAAAAGCCAACAGGCCAAGCTAGGGGCGTTGACCAAAACCTTGGGACAAGAAAGAAAGCGCATGAAGCAGGAGCTGGAATCTGCTCGTAACGCAAAGCCGGCCGAAAAATTAGCTGAAAATACAGTAAATGAGGCTGAAAATCGCTTGAATGAAAAAATCGAAAGCTATCAAAAAGACTCGGCGGAATTGACTGCCTGGTTGACGTCCGGCAACAAAATTGATCGCAATAAAATAGACGAACGCAAACTGGCTCTGCAGCAACAAGCCAGGGAAATTAACAGTTTAAAAGCTAAAGTCGAACAACATGCGCCAACACAACTGGCCGCGGGCAATGGCCCAAACATTGAACTGATCGAGCCGGCAGTGACCGTGACTCGGGGCATTCCCAGTATTCAATTCAGACAAGGTGAGATCAGTAAACGTATTGTTGGCCATATCGATACGGCGGCCGGATTAACATCTGTGCTAATTAACGACAAACCACTGGCGGTCGATGCATCCGGCCAATTCAATGCCGATGTGCAATTGCAGGGCGCGGAAACCGTTGTTCAAATCGTTGCTACCGACAAGCGTAAGCAATCCAGTAATTTGAATTTGCGTCTGCTGGCGTCCGAAAATGCAGTGCAGGACAGCTTTCCAAGCGCGAATAATGGCGAAGGTCAGCGCTCAGGTGATATCAAGTTCGGCAAGTTTTACGCACTCATTATTGGTAATAATGACTACAGTGCCTACCCTGATTTAACAACGCCGGTGGCAGATGCTAAAAGTTTGGAAGTGCTGTTACGCGAGCGCTACGGTTTTACCACTAAGTTATTGGTTAACGCCAACCGCCACAGCATCATGTCTGCGTTAAATGAGTTGAATCAGAAATTGACCGATCAGGATAATTTGCTGATCTACTATGCCGGACATGGCGAAATCGATCAAAAAAGCCAAAGTGCTTACTGGTTGCCGGTGGATTCAGAACAAGGCAACAGCGCCAACTGGATTTCCAGCCAAAGTATTACTGAGTTCCTGAGTATCATGCCGGCACGGCATATCATGGTGGTGGCTGATTCCTGCTATTCCGGCGCATTGACAGGGTCCGCGGTTGCCAGATTGCCGGATGGCATGGATCAAGCCAAGCGCGAACGCTGGTTGAAGGCAATGAACACCCGCAAGGCACGCACTGTATTAACCTCAGGCGGCGTCAAGCCGGTCATGGATCAGGGCGGCGGTGAGCATTCCGTGTTTGCCAATGCGTTCTTGAAAGTGCTGCGCAGCAATAAAAAAGTGATTGAAGATTACGATGTTTTCCGCGATGTCTCCAACCAAGTCCGCCTTTCCGCCTCGCGTGTCGGCTTCGAACAAACGCCACAGTACGCGCCACTGCAACACGCCGGGCATGAGGGGAGTCCATTCTTTTTTGTGCCCGAGGGTTGAGTGTGTCAGCTTTATTTCTTTACCCTTTCCATATCTACAGGTGCTGTGAATGCCCTTAATTCTTAGGGCGGTCAGCTATAAAAGTTTGCCGCCAACCATCGATATCAGTGCGCAATTTAATGAGCAGGGCGGGAGCATCGGTCGTTCGCCCGATAATCATCTGGTATTGCCGGATCCTGAAAAATTCATTTCCCGCCATCACGCCAGCATTATTTTTCAAGCAGGCCAATATTTCATCGAAGACAGTAGTTCCGGCGGCACCTATCTGAATTTGAAAAATCAGCTGCTGCAAAAGAGTCAGTCGGTATTAGAAAATGGCGAAAGACTCCGAATCGGCGAATACGAATTAGCGGTGACTATTACTGCCGTTAACAGGCCTGAGATTCCACAGTCTACGCAGCCGGTTCGCCAGCTGGAATTGGCGGAAAGCGGCTTGCTGGATGACCCCTTTGGATCTTCTATAAAGCCTGCTGACCCCAATAATTTCTACAGCAGTTTTATCGAGCAACCGGAATCATCGGTATTTCATGAGAGTTTTACGCCACCGCAAGTGGCCACAGCTCCGGTTTCAAACGATGACGACGCACTTGATTTTGGTGACTTGCTCTCCAGTCTGGATGCGTTGCCTGGTGCAAGTGTGAATAAAGCACCGGAGATGCCTGAATTGCCGGATGATTTTTTTGCTGATGATATTGCCCCAATAGCAAATCCAGAACCCGTATTGCCCTCTGCCGAATTTGATTCGTTATTTATTGATAAAGCAGCTGCGATGGCACCAGAAGAACCTGTCGATGTCCTGGTAGAGCCTAAGTCGATAGCCGATGTCGATTTAGATCCTTTCGCTGCGGTTGTAATGCCAACGCAGCTGGTTGAAGAAAAACCATTAGACTTTGCGATACCCAATCCGGCCTTTAACCCGGTTAAATCCGCTAGCGTGAATGAAATCAAGACAGACACGCTTCCTCAGGCTGTTTCCATTGAAAACCAGCCGCAGCAAGTCAGGCCTGTAATAGTTGAGTCTGAGCTGATGAAGCATTTTCTGGCCGGTGTAGGCATAGACGATATCAATTTTCTCCCTGAAGAACAGTGGCCTGCGCTGATGAAAACCTCGGGTGAGATTTTGCGCAGTATGGTTGAAGGTTTAATGTTGGTGCTTCGCGCACGCGCCGAGTTGAAAAGCCAGTTTCGGGTGTCTGTGACCACGATGCGATCAATCGATAACAATCCTCTGAAATTTACGCCCAATACAAATGATGCCCTTAAACTGATATTGGCCCCCACCAATCCAGGCTTTCTGGCTCCTAAAACGGCAGTGAGCGAGAGCTTTAGTGACATCATGAATCATCAAATGGCGATGACAGCGGGCATTCAGGCGGCACTGGCGGATGTTTTGCGTAGTTTCGATCCTCAGATAATTGAAAAAACACAAGGCGAAGGCGTGTTGTTCCAGAAGAAAGCGAAATGCTGGGAATATTATGTTGAAAAGTATCCCCAATTAAAAGCGGCCGCCCAAGAAGAGTTCTTCAGCGATGCTTTCGCAGAAGCTTATGAAAAGCAGATGCAGCTGTTAAGCCGCGCATCTAAATCCTAGTAATCGTTGGTTGGGTTAAAGAGTTATTAAATATGTCTGAAAACAATAGGGTAATCTGGTCTGAGGGGATGTTTTTGCGTCCTCAGCATTTTCAACAGCATGATCGCTATGTCGAAAGCCTAGTGTATGGCTTGACCTTGGGCATTCTCGCGAATGCCTGGGGCTTTTCGCGCTTAAAATTGGATCAAAGCTGCTTGGCGATCGGTAAGCTGGGTTTAAGCGAAGGCAGTGGTGTATTTCCGGATGGCACATCGTTTAATTTGCCGCAGGATGATAATTTACCACTG
Organism: Methylococcaceae bacterium; assembly: GCA_013141375.1. Classification (GTDB taxonomy): domain Bacteria; phylum Pseudomonadota; class Gammaproteobacteria; order Methylococcales; family Methylomonadaceae; genus JABFRC01. The sequence goes on from JABFRC010000228.1 coordinate 18,378, forward strand.
CCTTTGGATGTACCCGAAGATGAAAAGGCCAGTATTGTCTATTTAGCGTTGCCATTGCGCCGCCCCGATACCACTGAAGTCGACAGCGATGGTTTTGTCGATAATATGGCGCGTTTTCGACTTACCGAACGTCAGGTGCGGGATAACAACAGCGGAACTGATGGCCGTTATGATGTGCAGATTGGCGCCTTAAAGCCGCGTCTGATGTGTTCAAGCCAGGAGCGCTCCGGCTATGTCTGTCTGGGGGTGGCAAGAATTATCGAAGTCCGCGCCGATAAAACAGTGATTCTCGACGAATCTTTCATTCCGCCTGCTGTCCATTGTTCAAGTGCCGGAATACTGGCAGGATTCTTACGCGAGCTGCAAGGTTTACTGCATACCCGTGGTGAGGCCTTGGCAGGGCGTGTGGCCGGAAGCGGGCAGGGCGGTGGCGTGGCCGAAGTAGCGGACTTCATGTTATTGCAATTGATCAATCGCTATCAACCACTATTGGCGCATTTAGCCAATGCTGCGACGCTTCATCCTGAAGATTTCTTTCGCCTGTGTCTGCAATTGGCTGGTGAACTGGCGACTTTTTACCGGCCCGGTAAGCGACCCATCAGTTTTCCGGATTATAAACACGATGATTTAAAAGCCAGTTTTATCCCGCTGATTGACGAGCTGCGTAACTTATTAAGCATGGTGCTGGAACAAAATGCGGTGCAGTTGCCACTGGCTGAACCGAAGCCCGGCGTCTATGTCGCCAAACGACCGGATCTTCCGCTGTTGGAGGGGGCGATATTTGTGTTGGCGGCCAAAGCCCAAGTGTCGTCCGAATTGATTCGTTCGCATTTTCCGCCGCAGGTCAAAATCGGCCCGGTCGAAGATATTCAACAACTGGTCAGATCGGCATTACCGGGGATTGCTATTCAGGCGCTTCCGGTGGCGCCGCGGCAAATTCCGTTTCATGCCGGGTATTCGTATTTCGAACTGAACAAACAAAGTGAGTTATGGGCAAAAATGTCGGTATCGGGTGGATTTGCCATCCATGTCGGCGGGAGTTTTCCTGAGTTAGAGCTCGAATTTTGGGCGATTAGAAAAGGTTGAGCGGCATGAATCAAAACGATCCCTTTGCACCCTTCGACGACAGTGACCGAACCGTCATTCGTCCAATGCCTGGCGGGCGACGGCCTACTCAGGAACCGCCTTCGCTTAATCCGACGCCGTCATTTACGCCCGCCGCTTCGGTGTTATCCAGTGCAGAGTTCCAGCAAAATCAAGTGGTCGCGGCGGCACTTTCGCTGCTTTCTCTTGCCAGTCGCTTGCGGCAAACTGCTGTTTATTCGGCTATTGACGAACTAAGCCAACGCTTGAGCGGTGAAATAAGCGGTTTTGAAGACCGGTTGTTACAAGCCGGAATCAGTGCCGACCAGACTCGCATGGCCAGTTACGCACTGTGCGCTTTTCTTGATGAAACC
>JABFRC010000211.1 GCA_013141375.1 Methylococcaceae bacterium
GCTTCTTTTTATCAAAGCCTTTGAAATTAAAGACTCTGTCAACAGGCGTTTTCGACAAGCGCGTACCTTTGTGGTCGTTGCCATGGCAAGCGGCGCATTGATCTTCGCCATCTTTGCCGGCTTTTTTCGCATAGTTATTATGCCAACCGCCATAAACAGTGCCATCAGAATTTATATCTCGACTGTTTTGCGACGATTTCCACCAATATTCATCAAAGACAGGATGCATATTGTGTGGGCCGCCGAGAACGCCGGAGTCAGCAGGTACATCAGACATATAAAAGCCACCGTCTAAATCTCTTTCGTCTTTAAACGAATTAGCGGTGTGACAGACATTACATTCCAGAATGGTGCCGGTGTGCCCTTGTAATTGCAAGGCAGTAACGTTGTCGTTGGCTTTTGGGTCACGATTAGCCCAGACTTCATGAGAACCACCGTGGCAGGCGGCACAGGCAACATCGCCATGGGTATCACGACTATTGCGATACAACAGCTTAGTCAGTGTTTGAACGCTATGACGTGTACTGTATTGCGGATCGACCCAGTCGTCTTTGGTGATTTCTTTAGATTCCGATGCTTGGACTGCAAAGCGCGGAGTCATCGGTGTCCGTGAAGTCGCCGATTTGTCATTTTCAGCAAAGGCACGTTTCATCACGCCGGCGCTGAAGGCATCCGGACTATTTTTACCAAAATTGCCATCACCCATGTGGCATGAGCCACAATCCGGCTGGTCGAGCCAATCTACACGCGTGGTTTTACCTTCTGGGCCCGGTTTTGGCTTGTCATGTACTTGACCGACGGCAGCCATATCACCATGGCAATCGGCGCAGGTGACGCCGGCCGTGAACATCCGGTCACGATACAACTGCTCACGATGTCCGGAATGGCAACGTATACAACTTTGTTCCATCGGCAGTGATTTACCATTGGTATCGACTGTTGGGAACAATGAGTTAGGGTTGACGCCCTGCTTTTCATCCCAAAGCAGCGGGCGACCATCAGTTTTACGCAAGATGACGGTTTTATCCGCCGGGTTTAGCTGGATTTTTCCATGATAGTTGTGGATGGCTTGCGAGAGATTGGGGTAATACATCATGTCGCCGGACTTTTTACCGGTGTTGATATTAACCCCCCAGCCGTACTGTGTATTAACTGTGTCAGAATGGCACCAAGTGCAATTGGCATCCATGTCCATGGTGACTTTGCCTTCAGGATTTGTGAAACCATTGTCCATCAGCCAATTCATGCCAAGATTGTCATAAAAGTCATGCAAGGCCAGCGCGTTTCTAACGGCGGCAAATTCCTTATCGGCCAGATTGTCACTTGATTTGCCATTTTTATCGACAGCTTCATAGAAACCTGGACCATTCATCAGGCGATCATTTGTACAGTCATCCACCGCGCTTGGCAGGCAAGAGTAGCCCATATTGTATTCAGAGCTGGACCGATACGCATTGGTGAGTTTGCTGAAGTCTACTTTGCTTTTTTCAGGGGCTGCAATTTTGCCTTTTGCATGGCATTCACTGCAGTGGAAGTCTTTAGCAGCACTTACTACCGCGTCGACGGTCGCATTGGCAATCGGTGTATTGGTATTTTTGTCTACCGCTTCAACACGCATTAATGGGTAAGGGTTTACTTGACCCGCATCGTCAATGTCGGTAATCGGTATGTAGCGCGCCGAGTAAGAATGGGAGTCTGTATTAAAAGTCGTGAAATCCTTAAAGTCATTCTTGATAAATGGATTATCAGCACCCGGCATGTAGCTGCCAGGAAGGGTTTCATCCAATTTGAAACCCTGGTCTGGTATTTTCATCCCGCCAGGCATGCCATCCATCCAACTCATGGCCATGTAATCACTGGTCACCTTGTCGGCAGGACGCTTGGTGATAAGTTCCCACATGTCGGTTTTTTGAATCAAGGCATCCTGGAATGGACTTACCTTACCTGCTGCAGCACCCGGAAAGTTCTGACTGGTTGAGTTGATAGATGCAGCGCCGACAGGGTCAAATTTGTTGGATGCCGCCTGATAACGCAAGCTGACTGAACCTTTGTTAACCTGTTTAGGCTTGCGGCTTTTTTCATAAACCAAGGCGTTGAGTGTATTGAACGATCCCGGCGTTACAGAGACATATAGGTTATCTTGATAGCGGGCGTCCGAATGCGCTTGCATCGTCATGTCGGGGTAGGGCAGCACGACTATATCGCCTTCGTTGCCGCCTAATTGGCTACCCACTTTGGGAGCAGTCTTTTGCGCATCTTTGACCAAACCGGATATATTCGGCAAGCCAGTCGGCGGATTGCCAACGACGACATCGATAGTGGCTTCGCAACGACGTTTTTGGCTATCGGTGGCGCTAAAACGAACGCGGTAATTAGCGTCATCCCTAACAAACTGCACGGTGGTCGTTGGTGCTGTCGGGCGTTTATACACAGGAGGATTAGTGTTTGGAACCAATTCACCATAAACACCACCCGAAAAGTCCCATTCGTAGTTCAGTGGGCCGGCACTTGCATCTTTCAAGGTTGCCTTCGCTGAAAAGGACACATCTTGATTTGGGGTAATTTGGGTTTTGGATTTTGGACTGAGAATCTTACAGACCGGTGCTTTATTGGCAGCGGCATACACAGGCGCAGCTACTGTTGCTAAAGTCATCATCATTGGTGCTAGCAGCAACACTCCAAGCTTGTGCCGTTGCGGCGGCTTTTTATTATTTATCATGTTTTATCCTTGTATATTTTCCATCATAAGATTTAAACCACTGGTTTCTGGCGCTCTGGTATGGCAATGCGATTATGAGCGGATGTTAAAGCTAGCCAAAAGAGATTGAGGCAAAGGCTTGGACTTTAGTCTTCTGCGATTCGCGCTAAAAAATCTTCTTCTTAGAAGGCGCAGTGGTGTGATGTAGCTATCTGGCAAGATGGTCTGGCCTCAAGCGGAGAGAAGAATACATGAAAAATGTGATGAAGTTAAAAGACAATGGCGTTAAATATATGCATCGTAAGCTTAAGCTTACTTATAAAAAACCTAGTGTCATCTTGCGTTTTGCCTAACAAATCAGCTCCGTCACGGTGCGAAAGCTCTGTGGCATGAGATGTGATTGTAAGTGATTAATTACAGCTGATTGTTTGCAGATTTTTGATAAAAAGTGATGGATAGATTGAACAGCTTATGCAAATACATAAGCCAAGCCAGCCAAGGGCAAAAACGAAAGTTGGCATCATCCAAGTTAGTTAAAAATCACTGGATGATGCCGATGGGATCAATCAAATCCTTCGCGTTTTTCTTCAAACCATTTATAAAGCGTCGGTAACATAATCAGCGTCAGCAAAGTTGAGGTCATCAGCCCGCCAATCACCACGATTGCCAACGGCCGCTGCACTTCTGACCCCGGACCGGTAGCGAACAAAAACGGCACCAGTCCGAGCAATGCCACGGTGGCAGTCATCATTACCGGCCGAAAACGTTGTGCGCAGCCCTGGCGAATGGCCTGTATTTGAGTCAGTCCACTGTCACGAAGATTGCGGATATACGACACCAGCACCACGCCGTTTAATACCGCAATCCCCCACAGGGCGATAAAACCGACCGAGGCCGGTACCGACAGATATTCGCCGCTGATAAACAACGATACAACGCCGCCGATGGAGGCAAACGGCAGAACCAAAATGATCAGCGCGGCAAACCTCAACGAGTTAAACAGCATGAACAACAGAAAGAAAATCGCACCGATGGTAATTGGGATGATGATTTTTAGATGTCCCAGCGCGCGTTCCATATTCTGGAATTGACCGCCCCATTCCAGGTAATAGGCCTCAGGCAATTTGATCTGGCTGGAAACGGCTTTTTGCAATTCGGCGACAAAGCTGCCCAAGTCACGGTCTCTGACATTGATACCGACAACGATGCGGCGTTTGCCCATTTCCCTGCTGATCTGAGACGGCCCATCGCTTAAACTGGTGTCGGCCAAATCGCCCAGCGGTACAC
>JABFRC010000221.1 GCA_013141375.1 Methylococcaceae bacterium
GGCATCAAGTTTGGAGTAATTGCGAAAACCAGCATTCTATGTGGGCATCAATGGTAGCCATAAGGATGTCCACTGCATCGCCCATTACCGCTTTTAATTCCTCCAAGGCGCCGGTAATCACTGCGCGAAAAACTTGCTACAGTTTGCCCGCAAAACTGATGTCGGTGCTATTGCTGCAAATGGCCTGCCGCGTCTCGGCAATACTGACAGCGCCTTGGGTCTGTTTGGCAATCACCAGCTGACAAAAGCGGATATCGGTTAAATGGATAGAGGCGATATACGCCGTATAATGGTTGCTTTGTTCCTTCAGGAAACCCAGATGTTGTTTGGCTTCTTTGAAATACACCTCGATTGCCCAGCGCATGGCATAGAGTTCAAGGATTTGTGTCCCAGACAAGGCGGTATCGGTGGTCAGGAATACGGCCCAATTATGCTTACCCACCGTCTGCTGGCTGTCGCAGGCATTACCGCGCACAAACAGCAACCGTACTTTAACCTATTGTTCAGGGTCTTTAGCCTCCGCCAAGTTAAGCTCGAAATCGACGGTTTTGGCTTGGTAGTTTTGACCGTTAATGGATTGCCAGGCTTAACGCACACTGCGTTTGTAAAGCGATTGAGCATCCCATTTCCTCGTCACCACCTGGCCGCGAACAATCTCGCTCATCCGATATTTCATTTTGTTTTTCTTCATTCTGAGCACCGGAACTTAAGCTGTTTCTTGGCTTAGCCGTATTATCGCTTTGGTGCCAAACCAGGCATGGCTAGAAGGTAGTCTGCCACTATGCCGGCGTTTAAAGCGCGCTTAACCATTGCCTCCACCATCTCAGGCTTTGTGTGTTGCTGTGCGGTCTGGTAGCGTTTAGCAGTCGTACTGCGGTCGTCTTTAAACGGCTCAGGCAACGCGATGACTTTCGTCTGGCTAATAAACAATTCACTGTCCAACGGGACAAAGCCTTCCTTGCAGCTTAAGCCCAGTGCCAGCACTTGCTGCCCCATCTTGTGCCGCCCGCTGGTATGGTCAAAATGGCTCGATATGCCCGGCAATGGTGTCGTCGACCACAAAGGCTTTTTTTTCAGGCGCTTTGAAGGCCTGAAGGGTCTTCAAAGCGGACTGTCTATGCAAGTGGCGCCAATTCAAATCTTCCCGGTTGATGGTGTCATAGAAGACATCCTTACCCATCGCACCCTGTAAGCCTTCCCGTGCAAACATGCCAATGGAGGGTTTCTTCAGTCATATCCAGAGCATCAATCAATAAATCACTTCAGGCATCGGTGTCCCCGACCGTTTGTTGAAGCCAGCACGGCTTAACAGGGTTTTCATGCCGGTTTCTCGCCAGAGGCTGGCGAAGACGTTATCGATTAATAGGCCCTTCGCATTAAGAAAATCCAGGGTTAGCGCTGGTCGGTAATTTTTGTGGCACGATTCATTGAGCGGATTGATTGGGTCTTCAACTAACCGCAATTATAGTTAGTAGAGGGCGTTATTCGTTACTTATCAATGCATTACTGTGTTGTTTGAACTCCGAAACTTTAGATATTAAAAATCATTTTTTCCACGGTTGACCTTCGATTCAATATGGCAGTTATACTGCTCGTCTTTTGATCGATTCATTTTTTTACTTTGATCTCGCATATTTCTTTGGCATTTCAAAAAATATTGTTAAGCGCATGAGGGCGTTACGGCTATGACAAGAAAATATTTTGGTACCGATGGTATAAGAGGTAAGGTTGGCGAGCCGCCAATCACCGCTGATTTTTTGTTGAAATTGGGTTGGGCAGCCGGACGGGTATTTGCCAGTGAGGGGCAAGGCTTTGTTTTGGTCGGCAAAGATACTCGTATTTCTGGTTATATGTTTGAATCTGCCTTGGAGGCCGGTTTGACTGCCGCTGGTGTTGATACCCGCTTATTAGGTCCTATGCCAACCCCAGGTATTGCCTATTTAACACGTACTCTAAGAGCTCATGCGGGAATCGTCATCAGTGCCTCACATAATCCCTATTACGACAATGGCGTTAAGTTCTTTTCGGTGCATGGAACAAAATTGCCTGACGAAATAGAGCATAAAATCGAGAAATACATAGATTCGCCAATGACCACAGTAGAGTCATCAAAGCTTGGTAAGGCCAAGCGCTTAGGTGATGCAGCAGGTCGCTATATTGAATTTTGTAAGGGTAGTGTGCCAACTCGCCTGGATTTTAGCGGTATGCGGATCGTCATCGACTGTGCAAATGGTGCCACTTACCATATTGCACCGCACGTTTTTAGCGAAGTAGGGGCGGAAGTTGTTTCTATCGGAGTTGAGCCTGATGGTCTCAATATCAATGAAGAATGCGGCGCAACCAAACCTGAAAAGTTGGCGGCAACAGTATTGGCCTATCGTGCTGATATGGGAATTGCCTTGGATGGTGATGGTGATCGATTGATCATGGTCGATCATAAGGGCGAGATAGTTGATGGCGATGAGCTTATCTACATCATAGCCAAGTCAAGATTGGATGCTAACCAGATGTCTGGGCCGGTGGTGGGAACGCTGATGACTAATCTTGGTATGGAGCATGGCTTACAAAAATTGGGTATTGAATTGATTAGGGCTAAAGTCGGAGATCGATATGTAATGGAAATGCTTGCTAAGCATAACGGAATTTTAGGTGGTGAAAACTCTGGTCATATTATCTGTCTCGATAGAACAACTACGGGCGATGGTATTATTGCAGCACTGCAAGTAATGGCAGAAATGCAGGGTAGTGGAAAAAGTTTGCACGAATTAAAGTCAAGCATGCAGAAATACCCGCAAATCTTGGTGAATGTCAAAACCGGAAAAAAAATTAACCCTGAAGAAGACGAAAGCATTCAAAAAGCGGTTAAAGCCGTTGAGAAAAAGCTGGGTAGCACTGGTCGGGTACTATTAAGAGCCTCGGGAACCGAACCATTAATTCGTGTGATGGTTGAAGGGCAAGACGAAGATTTAGTCAAAAGCTACGCTCATCAGTTGGCAGATGATGTCAGGAAAGCAATAGGCGCTTGAACTAAGGCATGTAAGCATATACTATACGCGCTCTTAAAATCAGTTCGCTGAATTGGCATTTAGCTTGAACAAACTGCTGATTTTAGCAATCAACGGGTTGATGTTTGCAAATTACGCGAGCGCCCACGCAGATTTATAATTCAGATTGGAAAAGTTTAGACCTTGCTATGTATCAAGTAATAATTGTTATTCATGTGTTGTTGGGGTTGGGAGTTGTTGGCTTGATACTTATGCAACAAGGTAAAGGTGCCGATGCCGGTGCTGCATTTGGCTCAGGTGGCTCAGGCTCTGTCTTTGGTGCCCAAGGCGCGGCCTCTTTCTTATCACGCTCCACTGCCATTTTGGCGACCTTGTTTTTTACCACCAGTTTGACTTTGGCGGTGTTAAACAGCCAAAAGGGTGAAGCAACTGATTTGCTTACTGCGCCTAAAGCTCAAGAAACTATTATTCCTGGTTTGGCTGAACCAAAAGCTGTTGAGGATATACCAGCGCAAGCTCAGCCTGCCGCAGTTGCTCCGGCTCCGGCGATTGAGTCCGCACCTTTAGCAGCTCCTACTGAAGAGCCAAGCGTTAAGCCTGAAGAAGCTGCTCAACCAAAAGAAGCAGAAAAGCCTGCAAGTGACGTAACTCCTAAAGCGGCGGCTCCGAAACCTAAGGCAGAGAAAAAAGTAAAAAAAGCTGACGCAAAAAAATCTGAAGCTAAAAAAGCCAATTAATTTTTAGGCGTACTCATAAATAAATGCCGACGTGGTGAAATTGGTAGACACGCCATCTTGAGGGGGTGGTGACGCAAGTTGTGCCGGTTCAAATCCGGCCGTCGGTACCAAATTAGGGTTTTAAGAAACCCAAAGAAGTATAGAAAGCCGCAATCCATAAGGGTTCGCGGCTTTTTTATTGTCCAACGATATGCAGTGAAATACAG
>JABFRC010000170.1 GCA_013141375.1 Methylococcaceae bacterium
TCGGCTTCTTTCGCTTAGGTGCCTCGTTTGCCGCTGATGGCAATATAGTGACCAGCGACTTGAATTTCTTGCGTATTTTCCCTAGCAGAACAGCAGATGAAATTGACATGGGCGTCATTCGCTTAGCGCCTGGCGCAGATATTAACGCTGTGCAAACCGCATTGAAAACCCGTTTGAATGAAAACATCAACGTATTTACATACAAAGAGCTTGTCGATTTTGAGCAAGGCTACTGGAAAAACAGAACACCCATCGGTTTCATTTTTGGTTTTGGCACGATTATGGGTTTGGTTGTTGGCATGGTAATCGTCTATCAAATTTTATTTACCGACATCACCAATCACCTCAATGAATTCGCTACTTTAAAAGCTATGGGTTATAGCCATGGATATTTTGTTAAAGTCGTTTTTGCCTCTGCATTTTTTCTGGCTGTTCTTGGCTTTGTTCCAGGTTTTGGTCTGGCGTATTGCCTCTATAAGGTTGCCGAGTCGGCAACCTTTCTTCCTATGCCTATGTCAGAAGCCAAAGTAATCACGGTATTTTTGTTTATCCTATCGATGTGCGCTGCCGCAGGCCTACTTGCAATGCGCAAACTAAAAGCAGCCAACCCCGCGGATATGTTCTGATGAGCACAATGATTGAAGCACAAAATCTGAATTTCAGTTACGGCTCAGGCGAATTGCAACAAAAGGTGCTAAAAAGCGTTAACCTGGCAATTGGTGAAGGCGAAATTGTCATCATGACCGGCCCGTCAGGCTCAGGAAAAACCACCTTACTAACCATAATTGGTGGCCTTCGACACGCTGAAGACGGCAGTGTCGTGGTACTAAAAAAGCAATTGGTCGGCAGCCAAGAGCAAACCAAAGTCGAGGTACGCCAACAAACCGGCTATATTTTCCAACAACACAACTTGCTGAAATCACTGACAGCGCTGCAAAATGTGAGCATGGCACTGGAATTACACAACGGATTCACTGAAAAAGAGCGCCTGCAACGCTCCGCCGATATGTTAGTGTCAGTCGGCTTAGGTGACAGACTCGATCATAAACCTGATCAACTCTCCGGCGGCCAAAGACAGCGAGTTTCCATTGCGCGCGCACTGGTCGGCAACCCTAAAATCGTGCTGGCCGATGAGCCCACCGCATCACTGGATAAACAAAGTGGCCATGAAGCTGTCAATATTTTGAAGCAACTGGCCCAAGATTCAGGCACTACTATTTTATTGGTTACCCACGATTACCGAATTCTCGACGTTGCCGACCGCATCGTCGAGCTTGAAGACGGTATCATTAAAACCTGACGTCTAAAGTCTCCAAATAATTTACTCAAGAGACCACCTCATGCAAAACACACATCAACACCTGTTTACAATCATCGGTTGCACACTTTTATGCACGTCCATGAGCCTTTGTGCCGAAACACTCGATGAAGCCTGGAATCGAGCTATTGAAAACAACCATCAAATCAAGGCCAGTAAAGCCGACACGTCCGCATCAGAGCAACGCTTGGAAGCGGCAGAAGCCCAACGATTGCCGGATTTATCGGTTAAAGGCGGTTACACGCAATATAGCGAAACACCGTCAGCCAAGACGCAAATCGACGGTCAGCCCGTCCTGTTCCCGATCACGCAACCCGGCAGTGGACAAGCGCAAGCCATTGCATCAGTTCCAATTTTTACCAGTGGCCGCATCAGTCACAATATCAGTGCCGCAGAAGCCTCTCTTGAGGCCGCACAAGCCAACGAAACCACTTCTGCACTCACCATCAAAATGCAGGTCGCCGAAGCCTACGTTGCTGTATTGCGTGCCGAGAGCTCACTTCAAGTTGCCCAAAGCCACGTCGACAGCCTGACTTCGCACCATCGGGACGTAAAAAATATGCTCAGCCAAGGCGTAGTAGCGAAAAATGACTTGCTGGCAGCAAATGTTGAACTGGTCAACGCTCAGCAATTGGTCGTACAGATATCTAACCAATTGGATATTGCCAAGGCCAAATACAATCAATTATTGGACAGAAATCTCAACGATGTTGTTGTGCTGGATCGTAAATTTCCTGCAATACCCAAAGGTGATCTCAACGAACTCAGCAGCAATGCGATAAAACAACGTTCTGAATTGGTCACGCTGAGCCAACAAATTGAAGCACTCGACCATCAATCACAAAGTGTCAAAGCCGGATTATTGCCCCAATTTGCTGTCAAAGGCGGCTATCAGTATCAAGAAAATCGTTACCAAGCATTTGAAGGCATGTGGATGGCTAATGTCGGCATGGAGTGGAAACTGGACGCCAGCTCACACCATCAAAGCGACGCCATTAGTCGTCAATCTGCTTCATTAAAAGAACAACGAGATGACTTAACCAGCATGATTAATCTCCAAGTGCGACAAGCCTGGCTGGATATCCAGGAAACTCAAAAACGTACTACCGTCACCCAACAAGTGATTGAACAAGCTGATGAAAACATCAAAGTGACTAAAGAGCGTTATCAGCAAGGCCTCTCAACCAACACTGACGTACTTAAAGCAGAAGATTTACGCATTTCAGCTCACGATAATTTTAACGACGCCACCTACGACTCAGCACTTGCTGCACTGCGCTTAAGACGCGCATTGGGTATTTTGTAAAAACATCACCACAAAATTTTTCACCAAAAGACCACGAGGAATTTGATACTTCTTATTCTTCATGGTCACCCGCGTTCTTCATTACGCCTTATCAATTCATCCTGAATACCCTGCCCCATATTTTTACGACTTTTTTACCTTCAATTCTGTACATTGAATACCTGAAAACACACGCTTGAATTTACTAAGCGTAACGCACCCAACGGCAATTTTATTGCTGACAGGCTCTGCTCATTTCATGTCAATGAGAGGTTAAAGATGAACTGGATATATTTGTTAAGCAGCGGACTAGCCTTAGCCGTGTTTATTTATCTAATCGTGGCGTTGTTTATTCCGGAGAAATTCTGATGACAGCTCAAGATTTTTTACAAATTACTATTTATCTTGTCACGCTACTGTTGCTAACCAAGCCACTGGGTAGCTATATGGCCCGCGTTTACCAAGATGAGTCGGTTGGTTTAAATCGCTGGCTGGCAGGCTTTGAACGTTTACTATATCGATTAAGCGGTATCGATCCGCAACAGGACATGCGCTGGACGCAGTATGCAATTGCCTTACTGGTGTTCAATCTATTCGGCTTAGTGGCCGTTTTTGCACTGCAACGCTGGCAAGATATGTTGCCGTTTAATCCGCAAGCCTTGCCTGCTGTCGGCTTTGATTCTGCATTGAATACCGCTGTCAGCTTTGCCACCAACACCAATTGGCAGGGTTACGGCGGCGAAACCACAATGAGTTACCTAACTCAAATGTTGGGTTTGACAGTACAAAATTTCTTATCCGCCGCCAGCGGCATGGCGGTGTTGGTCGCATTAATTCGCGGTTTTACTCGTCGCAATACCGATACCATCGGCAATTTCTGGGTCGATATGACCAGAAGTACCTTGTATATCCTGCTGCCACTGTCGTTGCTGTTAGCCGTGGTGCTCGTCGGACAAGGTGTAGTGCAGACTTTTAAACCCTATCAAACAGTTTCGTTGACGGAAAGCGTCAGCTATCAACAATCCAGCATAACTACCGACGGCAAACCGCTCACTGAAACCGTACAAACCAATGAGCAAACTCTGGCGCTGGGCCCGGCAGCATCACAAATCGCCATCAAACAATTGGGCACCAACGGCGGCGGTTTTTTTAATGTTAACTCTGCCCATCCTTTTGAAAACCCGACACCGCTGAGCAATTTTCTGGAAATGCTGGCGATTTTATTGCTACCTGCGGCGCTGTGCTACAGCTTCGGCATCATGGTCGGCGACAGGCGCCAAGGCTGGGTCATACTCGCGGCAATGACC
>JABFRC010000272.1 GCA_013141375.1 Methylococcaceae bacterium
ATCCGGCCATTGCCGTTTGGCGTAATGCAGGCACGGCGCCTATTGACAGTAAAAAAACGCCTGGAACCAGCATAGGCGTCGGCCCCTATACACCATGGGAAGACGTGGTGATCCCGAAAGCCTTGATAGAAAATGCCAATCAAGGCTCTCTGAAAATGTATTTTGTTACCAACGGCGTTGATCGTGACGGCTGGGATGAGCCGGTTTCCAGCAAATTCGACCACTCCTTGATCAACCGCCTGCTTGACGGTACCTCTGGCAAAGTCAGCGTGACTTTTACCCCACCAGTCGACGGTTTTTATAAGTTTGTTGTGGGTGGTATGAACCCTAACGCAAGCGTTGGCGCCGTTGCCGGTACTGATGATCTGGGTGCTGGCAGTACTCCAGTTAATGACCCAAGCGTAACGGTTAAAGTTACCTTCCCGAGCAAATAAGCAAGACATTGCTTCGATGATTGCGGCGGGCTGGTTGTAACATACCAGCCCGACTATTTCGCATTTTTCAGATCTAAGAATTCCTATGTTTCGCCTGCCGATTAGCCTGCTATCCCTTGTCCTGATACCAACGGCAGCTTTGGCATTCGGCACGCCCCCAGATTCTCTCAAAGGCGTCAAAGTGCCTGCAACCCCAGGTTTGTTGGATGGCAAGCCCCCCATCGTAGTCAACAAGTTGGCTGCCACTCAACTGGGCAAAGCTTTGTTCTGGGATGTTAATGTCGGTAGCGATGGCGTGGCTTGCGCAAGTTGCCATTTTCATGCCGGAATTGATCGCAGAACCCGCAATCAGTTAAACCCTGGCCAAACAAATACCGGCACAGCAACGACGACATCTTTCGAAATTACCGCTTCCGGCGCGCTGGGTGGTCCGAATTACGACCTTAAAGCCAGTGACTTTCCACTACATCAATTCGCAACCCCCTCGAATCGTGATTCAGCCGTAAACTTCAAAACCGATGACATCGTCGGATCGGCCGGCACGTTTTTGCAGGTGTTTCAGGACATCAACTACTCCGGTGACGGCAACGACAACTGCGCTCCGACCAACGACGAAATTTTTCACTTAGAGTCGTTGAATACTCGGCGAGTCACTACTCGGAATGCGCCAAGCGTCATCAATGTCGCCTTTAACTTCCGGAATTTCTGGGATGGCCGCGCCAACAACCTGTTCAACGGCGAATCTGCTTTCGGCCCTCGCGATGCCAAGGCCGGCGTATGGCTGGCTCAAAACGGCAAGCCGGTAAAAAAACGTCTGTTGCTGGAAAATGCCTCGCTAGCTTCACAGGCGGTAGCTCCACCTTTGAATGACGTAGAAATGTCTTGCGAGCATAGGACATTCTCAGACTTGGCCAAAAAATTACTTCACCGCCGTCCGCTGGAATCTCAACAAATTCATCCGGAAGACAGCACATTGGGTTCCATTCGCCACTCATCGGGAAAGGGCCTTGAGGCGTATTATGAAGACCTGATCAAACAAGCATTTGCCAAACGCTTCTGGATGGGCAAAGGCGATTTCGGCACGCCCGCCGGTGGAGCGACCTATCCGCAAATGGAAGCCAACTTTGCGTTTTTCTTTGGTTTGGCCATCCAGTTATACGAACAAACGCTAATCTCTGATCAATCACTATTTGATGGCAAACGTGACAGGGACAATGTCCCCATAGCCTTCAACGAACAACAAAAACGCGGATTGAATCTCTTCACAAAAGCAGAATGTATTGCCTGCCACGCGGGCCCTGCCTTCACTACCGCGGCTATTCCCAAGATAAAATTGGCTAATGGCCTGAGCTACAACCCTGTGATCAAACGCTCAACGCTGTTCGAAGAATTCGATGGATTTGGAGTCGCCCACACACTGATCGACACCGGCTTTATGATCACCAGCGTTTCCGATCCGGAATCTGATCCGGGGTTGGGTGGCAAAGATCCTTACGGACATCCGCTGTCTTTTGCCGAACAATATGTTGCTTCGTTGGCTAATCCGGCCAATTCTATGCTTGATCCGGTCAAAGTGGTGACCTGTACACTAGATGCGCCATTTGCGGTTGATTTTATTTCAAATGAACTGCGCACCGACCCCAATAGCAAATATTGCAACGGATACAAGGGATACTCCAAAATCCCAACACCCGAAACAGTAAAATCGGAACTGGCCAAGCCAGGGCAAGGACTGCTGATGAGCAGCATCAAAGGGGCATTCAAAATTCCGACACTCAGAAACATCGAATTGACAGGACCCTACATGCACAACGGCAGTATGAAATCGTTGGAGGAAGTCATCGAATTTTATAATCGGGGCGGCAATAACTTCCACAATCCACAGCATACTGAAACCCTGGTTTTTCCACATGGTTTTAGCTCTCAAGATAAATCGGACTTAGTAGCGTTTCTTAAAACATTGACCGACGAACGGGTCCGCTGGGAGCGCGCACCCTTCGATCACCCGGAATTACAGGTACTGAATGGTCATGAAGACGGAATTTCGGCCATTAGCTCAGGCTATGCTGCCGATCGCATCATGCACATTGACCCCGTAGGCAAAAATGGCAGAACTCAAATACAAGGTCCCTTGTTGCCCTTCGAGAATTACTTATTGCAATAATTTTAAAAAAACACCCTCTAATCTTGAAGGGGACTAGAAAAACATTTCTTTCCTTATTTAATTAACAACGAGTGCGCACTAGTTGATAGTCAACGCGGCTCGCAAAGATTACAATTTACCAATCGCACCTGCCGTTGAGTTATATCACCGGTTGATTGTATTTCACGAAGATTTTTGGATGTTCAATAATGAATATTAAACAATTACTGCTACTACTTTTGATTACCTTCTCAAGTATAACAAGCGCTGCCGAGAAAATAGGTGGTTATGGTATTGGCTACAATGCTCGGCTTGTATTTCAGAAAGCAGATGCACAAAAAACAGCGTCGGCTGTCATGCTAAAAACGGGGGACGACTTACTTCCAAGCCAGCAAGAAAACTCTAAGTTATCGCCATTGTTAGTGCCGGCCATTAAATCGAATGGCTGGTGCGATCCTCTTGCCAATCCTAACAAAACCACCACCGAACAGACTGAATGCTATGGCTGGAGCGCATTTTCACAGTGGTTTTTAATTGACTTGAGTAAATTAAAAGCTCAAAAAGTGAGCAATGTTTGGGTGCAAATCAGTGTTAAACGCTTTGATGATGCCGATGACGACACGACCGACGACGACCTGGTGCCCGCATTGACAGTCTGGCGCGGTCAACAGGTTCAGGGAAAGTTCGGCGACTGGTATCCCAATCAATTTCAAGGGTTTGATACTAAAGGATTACCCCTAGCTAGCGGTTTTAAGCCATTCTGGGGCTGGACATTGACACCCTTAAGCAATAACGCCGATTCATTGAGCTGGCAAACTGCATCGACAGCAACTGACAAAACGACGGCAACTATCACTCAAAAAATAGCACTAAAGGGGGGGGACAAAGATTATTTGACCGTGGCTGTTGGCGGCAATTCGCAACAATCTGAGACGCCACACAATGTCAATTTTAAATTGTTGGTTAAAATTAGCGCTACTAAACCGACTACAGATATCAGTGAACCCTGCCTAATAAACTGCACACCAAAGCCAACACCTCTACCTGGTAGTTTTGATGGCTGTGGATGTTCGGTAGGCAACTCTTGCTGGCACCCGCAAATGCATCACTGTATGGATATACCAGCCTGTGATTTGCCTGAGTACAAAGGCCAATGCCTATGTCCTCCAATTGTTGTCCCACCCTGCCCTAATTAACAAGGAATAGTTATGCGAATTAGTAGTATAGGAGATGCAGTAAAAATCCATCATCGCCACAATAGTTTAGAAACCAAGCACTATATTGCTGGTTTATTACTTGCTTTGACTCCTCTTTTAGC
>JABFRC010000025.1 GCA_013141375.1 Methylococcaceae bacterium
GGTCGGTTGACATGTATTCTTCCACCTTGCCGCTTTGACTTTGGTTATAAACCGTTTCCAGCACCACCCGCATCACATCTTTCTCAGAGAAAATGCCCAACAGATGGCCCTGTTGGTCAGTGACGGGCGCACTGGTGATTTTGTGTGACAACAAGGTTTTTATGGCATCAATCGCATTGGTGTCTTTGCCTAGTTTGACTAAATTTTTTGACATGTAATCTGCAACAGTAATTTTTGCTAGCATGACGAACTCCTTAGTAAAAGTGGATGATCAACCAACGTCCGGGCGGTTTTATTGATTTTGGATTTCTGCTTCGAATTGTTTACGTTTATCGCATTTTTCAACACAGACGCATTCTTTATTATTGACGCCGCCGCAAGAGCCCTTGATGGCCCGTCTGCCGAATATTACGCCAACTGCCATGATTGTGATCACAATCAGCATGAAAGCAAAGGTCACTAAAAATATGGTCATGGGGCCTCCTCGACGTGTTAAGTGATGGGAAACAATCTGTTTGCGCTCACTATATCACTATGTGTTAAAAAGCGCACAGTCATCAGAATGGCATTGCTTTAGGGTGGTGGAGTATTGCGGTTGGATACTGGAAACCACGTTAGCTTGCGATAAGCTAACGTGGTCTGGGAGATGCTTTGAAATTACAAGCCGAGAGAATTGCCTTTTTTGCGATTCAGGCCGAGTACAGCCATCATGCCGGTCAGGAATAACCAGACTGCGCCTGGCACTGGTACGGAGGATACAGATACAACGCCAGTAATGGTTTTGCTTGAAGTATTAAACAATGAACTTAAGGTGCCGTTGCCAGTATTGGTATCCAGTGCTTTGACCAACTTCAAGAAGTCCGCGCTTAAGCCAGCCAGCCACAAGCTCTCACCAGTTGAACCACCTGTCAAGCCAGCAACTGTAGGAGCCCAGCCACCGGTGAATGCAGTTTTGAAACCTATCGCAGCGCCAGCAAAGGTGCCGATGTTATCGGGTGCGCCATTGCCTGGATTGATATCCAGCAAATTTGCCTTAAGCAAAAGCTGGTTGGATTTTGCTGTCCAGGTAGTGGTGCCGGCATGGCTACCTGCTGGAAGAGAGCCATTGATTTGCAGGTAGTTGGTAAGCGTAGTAGAACCCATTGACGTGATCAGCTTGCCAGCAGAATTGAAATTGGCTTCGTACTTGACACTGTCACTGCCCAGATTGTAGCTGTTAAACCAGGTACTGGTACTGTTTAGTGTGGAAAAAACAGTATTCTTGCCGGTTCCAGTCAGCTTCCAATAAGTGTTGCCACCAGAAGTAAGCTTTTGAATTTTTACAGTTTCGTTGGTGTCAACAAAGGCCGGCAAGCTTGGTGCAGGTACATTCGGGGCGCTGTAGCTTGGCAAGCCATATGGCGACGCAAACCCCGTACTTGCCGCCAATGGTAACGCCAGGGCCAATCCCCAACGTGCATAGTTTATAAATTTCATTCATAACTCCTTACATTAAAATAAGGTGATGACCCGGCTGTCTTAATCAAAATACTTTTAAGACCCGTGGTTTTCTGTCCCTGCCTCACGGCAGGTTTAGCTTTGACACGCAGTTGATAAAAAATAACAAAATAAATCAAGTGAATCCACTCAAATTTACCGCCATGTATAGGTTCAGAGATGCCTGTCTGATTATGTGCCTGGGTAAAATTATCCAGGGTATTTGACACTCAACAGTCGCTCACCCTGCAGGAACTCCAAACTACACATGGCATAATATAAAAGCAAAATATAGGCCATTAATTCAACGTATTGATTTTATTTATTTATTTGTTTTTCTTGGTAAGAGAAATTTGGGTTTTTGAGGCATTTCACGAGTAGTTTTTTAAATGTTGAGTCATATAACATAGTTCAATTAGTCCTATGCGCAGGGCATGATTACCCTAAACCAGGCAACTGAAGAGCCTATCGTCTGAAAAGCGCTTTTTCGGCAATGTCCCACATGCTGCAGCTGAAGCCATTTTGCAGCATTAGTGTGGTCGAGGTTGATGCGGCCAAAATTTCGGCCTGAATGAAATTTGTCAGTAAGCTGCCTGCGTGCAAAAGGGTCATGCATCGGGCATTTTGTCGAATCTCCGATTAACAAGGCTTGTCTGGAAGAGGTAAAAGGTGTGAGGGTACCTCTAAAAATTATCCGTTTATGCCCCCCCTTCGGCTGCGCTCAGGGCAGGCTTCGGCTGCGCTCAGGGCAGGCTTCGGCTAAGCTAAGGACAGGCTTCGACAGACTCAGCACGAACGGATAAGACACTGATTTATATAAAATACCGTTCGCACTGAGTTTGTCGAAGTGCAATTTTTAGAGGTCCCCGTAACTCTCCAAACGTAGTGCCAGGGCCTATCGAAATATAGATAACCTGATCAATAGTATTTTCTACACCTGGGGAAAGCTGGCGTGTTGCTGGTCACACTATCTCATAGTGCGACTTATTTT
Source organism: Methylococcaceae bacterium (assembly GCA_013141375.1). GTDB lineage: Bacteria > Pseudomonadota > Gammaproteobacteria > Methylococcales > Methylomonadaceae > JABFRC01. The sequence continues at coordinate 2,468 of JABFRC010000025.1, forward strand.
AAGGTCCTTTCATCTGCCAGAAGTGATTGGCTCTGGTGCAGGAAACCACGTTAGCTTGCAAAAGGCTAACGTGGTCTGGGGGAGGATTAAGATTACAAGCTTAGAGAATTGCTGCCTTTTTTGCGATTCAGGCCGAGTACCGACATCATGCCGGTGAGGAACAACCAGACTGCACCAGGCACAGGTACTGAAGAAATAGACGTGACTTTCTCGATTTTTTTGCCGGAACCAATGAGCGAACTTAAAGTTCCATTGTTGGTATTGGTGTCTAAAGCTTTGACTAAATCCCTGAAATCACTGCTCAAACTAGTCAGCCACAAACTTTCGCCAGTAGAGCCACCGGTGAGACCTGGAATGGATTGAGCCCAGCCGTCAGTGAATTTAGTGCCGAAACCTATCGCAATACCAGCAAAGGTGCCGATGTTATCCGGTATGTTATTGTCTGGATTGATATCCAGCAGATCCGCCTTAAGCAACAGTTGATTGGATTTTGGCGTCCAGGTTGTTGTACCTGCATGGCTGCCCGCTGGAAGAGAGCCATTGATTTGCAGATAGTTGGTAAGGTTTGTGGAACCGATTTTGGTGATCAGCTTGCCGGCAGCATTGAAGTTGGCTTCGTACTTGACACTGTCATTGCCTAGGTTGTAGGTGTTAAACCAGGTGTTTGTACTATTCACTGTGGTAAATACCGTCTTTGAGCCGGTGCCGGTCAGCTTCCAATACGTGTTGGAACCAGAGCCAAGTTTTTGAATTTTTACAGTTTCATTGGTATCTATAAAGGTTGGCAAGCTGGGCGACACAATTCCGGGGGAGCTATAACTTGGCAAGCCATATAATGACGCATTGCCCGTACTTGCCGCCAATGGAAGCGCCAGGATTAATCCCCAGCGCGCATAGTTGATTACTTTCATTGAAAACTCCTTACATTGAAATAAGGTGATGACCCGGCTTTCTTAAATATGAATACTCTTAAGGCCCGTGGTTTTCTGTCCCTGTCTCACGACAGGTTTAGCTTTGGCACACAGTTGATAAATTGAAATAAAATACATTAAGGGTACCTCTAAAAATTATCCGTTTATGCCCCCTTCGGCTGCGCTCAGGACAGGCTTCGACAGGCTCAGTACGAACGGATAAGCCACTGATTTCTATAAAATACCGTTCGCACTGAGTTTGTCGAAGTGTAATTTTTAGAGGTCCCCTTAAGTGAAGGCTCTTAATTTTACCGCCATGACCAGGTTTAGATTGACCTGTCGGATGATGCTCATGCCTTTGTCTCCCGGGAGTTTCCAGAGCAGTTGACAAAAACTCCACAATTCCATTCTAAAACTCTAAAATACACATGGCAATATATTTAAAGGCAAAAATAAGCCAATATATTAACTATATGATTATT
>JABFRC010000132.1 GCA_013141375.1 Methylococcaceae bacterium
GATGTCAACGACCCCGGCTTTCGCAATATTACCTTTGATGACTTGGTAGTTGCTTATACAGAGGCGACCCGTGGCTTGATTGATGGCGGTGCCGACATTATCCTGATTGAAACTATTTTCGATACGCTCAATGCCAAAGCCGCCATCTTTGCAGTCGAGCAAGTCTTTGATGAAATTGGCTATAAATTACCGGTAATGATTTCCGGCACCATCACCGATGCCTCGGGACGGACGCTTTCCGGACAAACCGTTGCCGCATTCTGGCATTCACTCAAACATGTTGAGCCCATTTCTTTCGGCTTTAACTGCGCGTTGGGTGCCAAGGAATTGCGCCAGCATATCGATGAATTATCCACCATCGCCGACACCCATGTATCCGCTCATCCCAATGCCGGCTTGCCCAACGAATTCGGCGAATACGATGAATCGCCAGAAGCCATGGCTAATGAGATTCAAGACTGGGCTAAGAGTGGCTACCTGAATATTATTGGCGGGTGCTGCGGTACATCACCGGCGCACATCAAAGCCATTGTCGAAGCCGTCAACGCTTACCCGCCCAGAATCGTGCCGGAAATACCTAAACAATGCCGATTGTCAGGACTTGAACCGATGTCCATCGGCCCAGAGACATTGTTTGTGAACGTTGGCGAACGCACCAATGTCACTGGTTCTGCAGCCTTCAAACGTCTGGTGATTGAAGGTAATTTTGAAGCGGCGCTAGATGTTGCTAAGCAACAGGTTGAAAACGGTGCACAAATCATCGACATCAACATGGACGAAGGCATGCTCGAATCCAAAGAAGCCATGGTGCGCTTTTTGTTGCTGATTGCCGCCGAGCCGGATATTGCCAAAGTGCCGATTATGCTGGACTCCTCCAAATGGGATATTTTGGAAGCCGGGCTCAAATGTATTCAAGGCAAGGGCATCGTTAACTCCATTTCTCTCAAAGAAGGCGAAGCGGCGTTTATCAAACATGCCAAGCTAGTGAGACGATACGGTGCTGCGGTCATCGTTATGGCTTTTGATGAAGAAGGCCAGGCCGACACCAAAGCGCGAAAAATCGAAATTTGCCAGCGCGCCTACAAAATCCTGACTGAACAGGTTAATTTTCCACCAGAAGATATTATTTTCGACCCCAATATTTTTGCCATCGCAACCGGTATTGATGAGCACAACAATTACGGCCTTGATTTCATCGAAGCCACCCGTGAAATAAAACGAACCCTGCCCTACGCACTGATTTCCGGCGGTGTATCCAACGTATCGTTTTCGTTTCGTGGCAACAATATTGTCCGCGAAGCAATTCATGCGGTGTTCTTGTACCACGCGATACAAGCCGGGATGTCGATGGGTATTGTCAATGCCGGTCAGTTGGCCATTTATGCCGACATCCCCGATGATCTGCGCAATGCTATCGAAGAAGTCGTATTAAATACTCATGATGGCAGCGGTACCGATAAGTTATTGGAGCTTGCTGACAAATATCGTGGTGACGGCAGCAGCAATACCGGCAAGGAGCAAGATCTCGAATGGCGGAGCTGGCCGATTAATAAGCGCTTGGAACACGCTTTGGTAAAAGGAATTACCGATTATATTGATGAAGATACTGAAGAAGCCAGATTGGCGGCAGAGCGTCCTTTGCATGTCATAGAAGGCGCGCTTATGGATGGCATGAATGTGGTCGGTGACTTGTTTGGTGCGGGCAAAATGTTCTTGCCACAAGTCGTTAAATCGGCGCGCGTAATGAAAAAAGCCGTGGCCTATTTAATGCCGTTTATGGACGCTGACAAACTTGCCGGTGATCGCCAAACCAACGGTAAAATTTTGATGGCCACGGTAAAAGGTGATGTTCACGACATCGGTAAAAATATCGTCGCTGTAGTACTGCAATGCAATAACTACGATGTAATTGACTTGGGCGTCATGGTGCCGGCTGAAAAAATCTTGCAAACTGCGCGTCTGGAAAATGTCGACATCATTGGTTTAAGCGGCCTGATTACGCCATCGCTGGATGAAATGGCGCATGTCGCCAAAGAAATGCAGCGCCAAGGCTTTACCATTCCGTTGATGATTGGCGGCGCCACAACGTCACGCGCACACACTGCAGTAAAAATTGAGCCGCATTATCAAGGCGGCCCAACTGTGTATGTAACCGATGCTTCTCGCGGAGTGGGTGTTGCCAGCAATCTTTTAAGTGCCGACCTGAAGGATGAGTTTGTTCGTAGTGTGCGAGAGGAATACGCCGATTTCAGAGAACGGCACAAAGGCCGCGTTGCGCAAACCAAACAATTGACGCTGGAAGAGGCCAGAAATAATAAATTTGCCTGGGGTGATTATCAGCCAGCAAAACCGTCATTTTTGGGCCTTAAAGTCATCGACCGTTTTCCGCTTGATACACTGGTATGGTATATCGATTGGACGCCGTTTTTCCAAACCTGGGAAATGGCCGGCAGTTACCCCAAAATCCTTGATGACCAAGTCGTCGGTGTCGAAGCTAGAAAACTCTTCGACGATGCGCAAGTCATGCTGAAGAAACTCATCAACGAAGAATGGCTAACAGCACGCGCAGTGGTCGGTTTTTTCCCGGCCAATAGTGAAGGCGATGATGTGCTGGTGTATACCGATGAATCGAGACAAGAAGTGCTGGAGGTGTTGCATCATTTGCGACAACAAAACATCAAAGCACCGGGGCGTCCTAATTACTGTTTATCTGACTTTATTGCCCCTGTTGATAGCGGCAGATCAGATTATATCGGCGGTTTTGCTGTCACAACCGGTATTGGCATTGAAGAAAAACTGCAGCAATTCGAGCAAGATCATGACGATTACAGCTCCATCATGCTCAAAGCACTGGCCGATAGATTGGCCGAAGCCTTTGCAGAATACCTGCATCAAGTAGTGCGTAAAGAATACTGGGGCTATGCGCAAGACGAAGCGCACAGTGCCGAACAGCTAATTCACGAAGCCTATCAAGGAATTCGTCCGGCACCAGGCTATCCGGCCTGCCCTGACCACACCGAAAAAGCCAAATTGTTCGAGTTGCTCAATGTCACGGAAAATACCACTATTGAGCTCACCGAAAGTTTTGCGATGTATCCGGCTTCTGCCGTCAGCGGTTGGTATTTTTCGCATCCTGAATCCCAATACTTTAACGTCGGCAAAATTGAGCAGGATCAACTGCAGGATTACGCCAGACGCAAAGACATGGCGGAAGATGTCGCAGCACGCTGGCTATCAGCACACGTAAACCATTAACACGAAGGGGCTTACGACCATGCGAAACAAGATAGAGCTCTCAATGGAAAGATTGATGTATGCCAGTCGCTGGTTGCTGGCACCGATTTACTTTGGCCTAAGCTTGGCGTTACTGGCCCTTTCGATAAAATTCTTTCAAGAGCTTTACCATTTTTTGCCGCATATTTTTGACGTCGATGAAACCGATTTAATTCTGAAATTATTAACCTTAATAGATCTGACTTTGGTCGCCAGCCTAACCGTTATTGTCATGTTTAGCGGTTATGAAAATTTTGTCTCCCAGCTCAACCTGAATGACGACGCGGAAAAACTCGATTGGTTAGGCAAACATGATTACGGCTCATTAAAAATGAAAGTGGCCGCTTCTATCGTTGCGATCTCATCTATTCATTTATTAAAAATATTCATGAATATACACGCCACCGATAACGACAAACTGATGTGGTATGTCTTGATCCATCTGACCTTAGTCATTTCCGCCTTGTGTATGGCGCTTATGGAAAAGTTGTCCAAACATTGATTATGCGACTAATGTTATTTGGTACCGAGGGATGCCATCTGTGCGAACAGGCAGAAGAAGTTATTGCCGAATG
>JABFRC010000122.1 GCA_013141375.1 Methylococcaceae bacterium
AGTGTATGCTGGCTTTCAAGTTTATCATTCCCCTCTCCACCGTATACGTGGATAACGTTGGTGGTAATGGTGGATATCGAAATAGTATCGTCGCCAGCACCACCATTTAACGTATCGTTTCCACCGTTACTTCTAAGAGTATCATTACCATTACCACCGCTAATAGTCTCATCGAAAAGACTTGATCCGGTGATGTCCAGCGTTTCAATATTCTTGAATTTAATGGTTTTGGCGCCCATTGTTATGACGCCTGATTTGGTACTGGCACCTAAAGCAATCTGTAAAGGCGAGCTATTTGAATAGTTAATGATAACTAAAGTATCCGACTCCGAACCGCCATGTATTAATTGGGTTGTCGCGCCGCTATAGATAAAGCCAGTCGTTAATTGGAAAATATCTGAGCCTTTACCGCCTTTGAAAACATTGGGGCCATCGAGGGTTCCTATAAATAGGTCGTTGCCCTTCCCACCATAGAGTTTATTTCTGCCAGTGGAATAATTGATTTCAAAGTGATCATCGTTATTGCCTCCCATCAAGGTATTGTTACCAATTGTATATAAAGCATACATCCACTCGCTGCCAGTTCCACCGATAACACGATTATTGCCGGTGGAGGATGAAATGACCACATAATCGCTTCCGCTCCCGCCTAGCAGTAGATTGTTTCCATTGCTATATTCCGCATGAAATTCATCGTCATCTCTGCCGCCATATAATTTGTTATTTCCACTGGTGGCGTAGAGTCTGTCATAGCCCTTGCCACCATAGAGCCTGTCATTGCCTAAGCCATCAAATAATTGATCATCACCTCGGAATCCATAAAGCCTGTCGCCAGAATCAGTGGCCTGAAGAACGTCAATATTGGCGCTACCCTTTATCTTAGACACAATTGATCTCCTATTCATTTAGTTCTGTAGGATGGGTAGAGCGCAGTGAAACCCATGAAAACGACGACAGTGTCTTATGGATATTGTTTGAATTGGCTGAAAGGCCAACTCATGTTGGCCTGTTGTATTTTATTCATGCTGTGATGGGTTTCGGTAGATGAGATATAGAGATTTGGGATTTATAGCAAGAAAGATAGGGGCAGAATTTGCCCCTATCTTTTGTTGATTATTTGCTTGCTACTTTTTCGCTTTCCAGCGCCTGAACCAATTGTTTTGCAGGCAAGTAGCCAGGGAATACAGCTCCTTCTGCTGTCACAATCATCGGCGTACCTTTTACATCAAATTCCTCTGCGAGCTTCATGTGCGCATCGACAGGGTTTGCACAGGTTTTTGTTGGCACTGCATCGCCCTTTTTGGACGCAGTCAGAGCAGCCTTACGATCTTTGGCACACCATACCGATACAGCCTTGTCATAAGATTCTGATGGCTTACCGGCTCTGGGATAGAACAAATAATTGACAGTAATTCCTTCAGCCATGTATTGATCAATTTCAGAATGGAGCTTACGGCAGTAGCCGCAATCAATATCGGTAAACACATAAACCGCATATTTGCTGATTTTGGGTTTAAAGACTATCAACTGATCTTCAGTTAATTTCGCCAACAACTGCTTGCGCGCGCCGGTCAGACGACTTTCGGTCAAATCGGTACGGGTTGCTACATCAATTAATCGACCATGCAGCAAATATTTGCCATCCTCAGAGACATAAACAAAGGTCGAACCGATTTTTACTTCAAACAGGCCGTTAATCTCTGAAGGCTTGATTGATTCAATTTTTATGTCGGGCATCGATTTGCTTAAAGCTTGTCTGATCTCATTTTCATCAGCATGGGCCGCTTGCAGCATTAACGCCATTAAGGACAAAGCTGCGATGTTAAATAAGTTTTTCATTCGAATCCTTGGATTTCAAAAAATTAGCGAGCGTACATTTGTTATTGAAAAAGTCTTTCTATATCTAAAAACATCGCGAGTGCCATCAATAGCACCAATAACGCGATGCCTATTTGCTGGAAAAACATAACTATCTTTTCGGAAACCGGACTGCCTTTAATACCTTCAATCGCAAAAAACATTAAATGACCGCCGTCGAGTACGGGTACAGGCAACAAGTTTAATACGCCAAGGCTAACACTGACTAATGCCATAAACTTTAAAAACGGCACCAGTCCCATGCTGGCAGATTTACCCGCATATTGAGCGATGCTGATAGGGCCGCTGAGATTTTCTACCGATGCTCGGCCGACCAGCATTTTACCCATCATTTTCAACGTGGTAATAGCATAATTATAAGTGGTTTCAAACGCCGCCGGCACTGCTGCCCAAGGCGATAAAGAATATTCCACCATGACCGACTTCAGTAATTCCTCAGGCACCTTCACCGATGCGCCGATTTTACCTTCTGATTTTTGTTCGACTTGAACGGGTTTGGGCGTAATTGTCACTGGGAGCCTGACACCATCGCGCTCGATAGCAAGATTGATGGGTATCGCCGGATGAGTTTTGACATAGTCCACCCACTGCTGCCAATCTTGAATTGCAACCATATCGGCACTGATAATCAAGTCACCTGATTTTAAGCCTGCCGCCAGCGCAGCGCTTTCCGGAAGCACCTGACCAATGACCGGTTTTAATACCGGCGACCAAGCTTTGAATCCAAGACGTTGATAAAGCACATCGGGATTTTCGGTATCCTGATCGGACAATATGAGGATTTTTACAGAATGTTGATCGTCGGAATTTTTGACGGTGACGTTAATTTCCTGCGCACCATCGATAGCAAATTCGATGATGGTCGTCAATGCCTGTACCCAGGTGGGTGTCGGTTTGTCGTTAACGGCTAATATTTCATCGCCTTCGCTAAAACCTGCCGATGCCGCCAGCGTACCTTGCTCGACCTTGCCCAGCAAAGGCTTAATCCCTTCTTCGCCGATAACCAAAACACTCCAAAATAAGGCGACTGCCAGTATCAAATTAAATATCGGCCCCGCTGCAACCACCGCCGTTCTTGCCCATAACGGCTGACGGTTAAAGCTGAACGGTAAATCTTCGCTATTTACCGGGCCTTCTCGTTCATCAACCATTTTGACATAGCCGCCTAACGGAATAGCCGACAATACATACTCAGTCGAACGGGGATCTTTTTGTTTTGACCATAAGACTTTGCCAAACCCGATGGAAAACCTGAGCACTTTAATGCCCACTTTACGCGCCACCCAAAAATGTCCGAATTCGTGAAAGGCGACTAACGCGCCGACCGCCACGATAAAGTAAAAAAGGGTGTGTAAAAAATCCATCAGTGCGCTAACTCCGCAGCAATCTCGCGTGAGATGACTCTGGCTTGTTGATCGGTTTCCAGAATAATGTCCAAGGTATCTGCAGGTGTCGCTTTAAACTTGTGCATGGTTCTTTCGATAATCACCGGGATATCGGTAAAGCGAACGCGTTCGTTTAAAAAGGCATCCACAGCGATTTCATTGGCCGCATTCAACACGGTCGGCATGATGCCACCCGCCGCGATCGCCTCATAAGCCAATCGCAAACACGGAAACCTTTGCAGATCGGGTTTCTCAAAATCCATGCGTTTGACATCAAAAATGTTCAATGGCTCGACCCCGGATTCAAAGCGATCCGGCCAAGCCATTGCATGCGCGATAGGTACGCGCATATCGGGATTACCCATTTGCGCAAGCACGGTGCCATCAACATAATCGACCATGGAATGGATAACGCTCTGCGGGTGTATGACCACTTCAATTTGCTCTGGCGCCATATTGAACAGCAGGCAGGCTTCAATCATTTCCAGGCCTTTGTTCATCATCGTTGCCGAATCGACGGAAATTTTCTTGCCCATATCCCAATTGGGATGCGCTACCGCTTGTGCGGGCGTGACATCGGCCATTTTTTCAATCGGCATTTCCCGGAAAGGGCCGCCTGAAGCCGTCAATAAAATTCGTCTGGCTGTTTTTGCATGAATGCCTGTGCGATACCCGGCTGGCATACACTGAAATATCGCGTTGTGCTCGCTATCGATCGGCAGCAAATCGGCACCTGAATCGGTAACAGCTTTTAGGAAAATAGCACCGGACATGACCAATGCTTCTTTATTAGCCAATAAGATTGTTTTGCCAACTTTAGCCGCCGCCAGCGTTGGCAATAAGCCGGCCGCACCAACAATCGCGGCCATAACGGAATCGACTTCGACCAATACAGCCACTTCTTCCAACGCTGCAGCACCGCTGAGCACCTTAATATCGGCTATGTCTGAATTCTGCAATTTGGCTTTAAAGCTATCGGCTTTGTCGGCATCTACAACGACAACGACTTTAGGTCGATGCTGCAAGCATTGCTCAAATAACAAATCAATATTGTTATTGGCCGTCAGCGCAATCACCTTGTAAAGATCGGGATGCCTTGCCACCACATCCAGCGTGCTAACCCCTATGGAACCGGTCGCGCCGAGTATGCATATTCCTTTCATGACACCTGCCTATAAATGAGATAAATACCGGCATAAAACAGCGGAGCACCAGCTAGTATGCTGTCCACACGATCAAGTATTCCACCATGTCCGGGCAATAACGAACCGGTGTCTTTAATGCCACGTTGACGTTTTGCAACACTGATGAACAAATCGCCATAAATTGAAATCAACACGGTTAACACTGACAACAGAAGAAAATCTGACGCAATCATCATGCTTGGTAATTTGTCGTAATAGACCCACCAAATCAAATTTAAGGCGACTGCTGATAGCGCACCGGCAATCAATGCCCCATAAAATCCGGCAACAGTTTTTCCCGGGCTGATTTCAGGTGAAAGCTTGGTCGTTCCAAATTTTCTGCCTACAAAATATGCCGTGATATCCCCGGACCAGATTAACACCAGAAAATACATAACCAATTCAGGGCCGTAAAGCGTTCTTAATCTGGACAGGAACATCCAAGTGGTAAGCAATATAAAACCACCAATCCAGGCTTTATGTTTGGTTTTTAATTCTAATGCGAGAATTCCTGATGGTGTATTTCTAATCATCAACATAACAATGACCCAGAACACTACCGGTGGAATGACCAACCACTCAAGAAATCCGGAAAACACCCTGACATCAGGAATATCCCAACCATCCAGAAAGCTGCTAATAGTTATGAAGTCTGCACCTTTTGCCCATTGGTAAATGGCTTGCACTATTAATTCCAGAGATTGAGCACCTAATTCAAGAAACTGTGACCAGAAGTGAATCCATAACATTGGAAAAATCAACGACACAAAGAAAATGCTACGTTGTTTAGTCGTATCCAAGCCCGACAGATTGCACCATTCCCAAGCTGCCAAGAGAGTTACTAGCCCAAGGAGCAAAGAGAAGTAAGTTGAAGAAAGCTGAAACACCGCTAAAGCAATCAGAGCGGCAAGGAGGGATCCGGTGATAATTCGCTGTATTAACATTTTTTTAATTATTATGGTTAAGAGGAAACAGTCTTGTTGATTACTTGTTCGCTGGTGTGTCAGAATCGTCGCTGCCGATTCTTAAAGCTTTTTATGGCGTCTTCGATAGAAGATTCATCGAAATCCGGCCAAAGCGTTTGAGTAAAGTACATTTCAGTATAAGCCAATTGCCAAAGCATAAAATTACTGACCCGTTGCTCACCACCTGTTCTAATAAAAAGGTCGGGCTCGGGTAGGTCTGATATGGACAACTGTTGATTGATGAGTTGTTCAGTGATTTCTTCGGCTTTTAATTCACCCGATGAAACCTTTGCGGCTAGCTTCTGGAATGCCTGAGTCATATCCCAGCGACCACCGTAATTGGCAGCAATGACTAATGTTAGCGCGGTATTGTTACGGGTTTGTAGTTCGCCTTCGGCCATTTTCTTCTGCAACTTTTCCGAAAATGCGTGTCTATCGCCGATAAAGCGCAAACGTATATTGTTTCGATCAAGCTTGTCTATTTCTCTTTGTAATGTGAGCATGAACAAGCTCATCAGTAACGATACTTCTTCTTCTGGACGACGCCAATTCTCACTGCTGAAAGCAAATAGCGTCAGTACCTCAACATTGTTATTGGCGCAGTATTCAACGATTTTTCTTACCGTTTTTACACCGGCCTGGTGACCAAACGCTCGCGGCATCAACCTTTTCTGAGCCCAACGACCATTACCATCCATAATGATGGCTATATGACGGGGCATGTTATCGCCCGACTTGATAGAGCCATTGGCGTCATCGGTAGGCATGTATTGTATCCGCGAGGCTTGGTTGTTGGTTATTCTTACAGATCACATTGATAACAAATCAGCTTCTTTGGCTTCCAATAATTTTTCTATGTCTTTTATAAATTGGTCAGTCAATTTCTGGATTTTTTCTTCTGCAGCACGCGCATCATCTTCGGAGATCAATTTTTCCTTGAGTGCATCTTTGATGTCAGAATTAGCATCTCTGCGAATGTTTCTGACGGCTACCCGTCCATTCTCGGCTTCGTGCTTAACCACTTTCACCAGAGACCGACGACGCTCTTCGGTTAATGGTGGCAACGGAATACGAATAGTCATGCCATTGGTTGCAGGATTCAAACCCAAATCAGATTTTAATATCGCTTTTTCAATGGCCTGCACCATGCCTTTTTCCCATGGCGTGATAGTAAGCGTTCTTGCATCTTCAACTGAAACGTTGGCAACTTGCGATAGCGCTGATTCGGTACCGTAATAGGTCACCGTAATTTGCTCAAGCAAGCTAGGATGCGCACGTCCGGTTCTTATTTTTGCAAATTCGTGCTTCAAGGCCTCTATGCTCTTCCCCATCCGGGCAGAGGCATCAAGTTGAATATCATTAAGCATGTTCCGTTCCTCGTTCAATTAGCGAGCCAATCTCTTCACCCAGCATCAATCTCATGACTGCGCCTTTTTCAAATATATTCATCACCCGCATCGGCACATTATTGTCACGACATAGCACCAGTGCCGTAGTATCCATCACGTTGAGGCGCTGATCCAACGCTTCATCGTAAGTCAACCGTGGGTAAAATTTGGCATCTTTAACTTTTTCCGGATCAGCTGAATAAACCCCCTTAACTTTGGTGGCTTTAATCATCAACTGAGCATTAATTTCGATGGCTCTCAAACTCGCTGCCGAATCGGTGGTAAAAAATGGATTACCCGTACCTGCGGCGAATACGACTACTCGACCTTTTTCAAGATGTCTGACGGCACGACGACGAATGTAATCTTCGCATACCTGATTAATTTTTAACGCCGACATCACCCGAACTTGCTGTCCTAAATGTTCCAGTGCATCCTGCATTGCTAGGGCATTGATTACCGTAGCCAGCATACCCATTTGATCACTGGTCACTCTGTCGAGGCCTTCAGATGCTTTTTCCGCACCTCGCAAAATATTACCACCGCCAATCACTAATCCAACTTGGATACCGACATCACATAAATCTTTTATCTCTGAGGCAAGGCGTTTGACGATTTCCGAATCAATACTACCTCCAGCCTCACTCATTAAAGCTTCACCGCTTAACTTAAGTAAAATTCTCTGGCAAATTATGTTAGTCATAGTATTTTCAATGTTCGGTTATGCCCGCCCCAGCAAACGCTGGGGCGGTATGTCTTAGTTGCCTCTAACTTGCGCCATGACTTCTTCAGCGAAGTTTTCTTCTTTTTTCTCTATGCCTTCGCCCACTTCAAAACGAGCAAAGCGAATAACATTATTGCCTTTTGATGACACTAATTTACCAACAGATACTTTGTCGTCCTTGATGAACGGCTGACCTAACAAGGTAATTTCCGCAAAGAATTTGCTGATACGACCTGCAACCATTTTCTCAATGATCTCAGCCGGCTTACCGCTTTCTGCCGCTTGCGCAGAGAAAATTTCTTTTTCTTTTTCGATCGCTTCTGCAGATACTTGATCTTCGGATACGCATATTGGCTTACTTGCTGCAATATGCATTGCAATGTCTTTACCCAATTCCGCATCGGCTTTAGCTAATTCAACTAATACGCCGATTTTGCTGCCGTGCAAATAACTGGCAGTACCGCCTTCAGACGTTTTATATTTAACGAAACGTCTAATGGTGATGTTTTCACCCAGCTTTGCAATTAAGCCACGACGTGTTTCGTCGACGGTTGTGCCATTTACCAAAGGCAATGCCAACAATTGCTCATCAGTTTCAACATCAGCAGTCAATAAAATTGATGCAACGTCATTAACGAACTTTACGAAGTCGTCTGCTTTCGCAACAAAATCAGTCTCGCTATTAATATCAACGATAGCTGCAACTTTGCCATCATCACTGACTTTAACGCCGATGATGCCTTCCGCCGCAATACGGTCGGATTTTTTATCTGCTTTAGCCAAACCGGATTTGCGCATATTTTCTATGGCCAATTCCATATCACCACTGGCTTCTACCAATGCTTTTTTGCACTCCATCATGCCCGAACCCGTTCTATCACGGAGTTCTTTAACCTGTGTTGCACTAATTGTATTGCTCATGCTTAGTTTTCTCTCATTGTTGGTCATTATAAAAACGCCCCCATAAGGAGGCGTTTTATTATTTAAGGCCGTTTAATTAACGGGGGCTAGTTTAGCGCCTCGTCAAAATTGCTGTCCCTTATTCCGCAACCGTTTCTTCAACAAAGTCGTCGGCTTTAGCAGACAAACCCAGCGCTGCAGTTTTTGCATCCAACACAGCTGAGGCAACACTTTCGCAGTACAACTTAACAGCGCGAATAGAATCGTCATTACCTGGAATCAGATAATCAACGCCTTCAGGTGAATTATTGGAATCAACAATGCCCACAACCGGGATACCTAATTTTTTAGCTTCGCTGATAGCATTCTTTTCGTAACCAACGTCTAATACGAAAATAACATCAGGAACGCCCTTCATATCTTTAATACCGCCCAAGCTGCGCTCTAATTTTTCCAACTCACGCTCCATACCCAACGCTTCTTTCTTGCCGAAACGGTGATATAAAGTTCCATCGGCTTTTAAAGCTTCAAGCTCTTTTAAACGGCTAATTGATTTTTTGATAGTTTTGAAATTGGTTAACATGCCGCCCAACCAACGATGATTGACGTATGGCTGACCAGAACGTTTTGCTTCTTCTGCAACGACTTTACGTGCAGCTTTTTTGGTCCCAACAAACAAAACTGTACCTTTGTTTGCAGCTACTTGACCCAGATAATTCATGGCGTCGTTAAACATTGGAAGCGTTTTTTCCAAATCTACGATATGGATTTTGTTACGAGCGCCAAAAATATAAGGTGCCATTTTTGGATTCCAATAACGAGTTTGATGTCCAAAATGAACACCCGCTTCAAGCATTTGACGCATGGTTACTGCTGCCATTTATTTCTCCTAAGATTAAAAATCGAAATTTTTCATTTCGAGTGGGTTACGCCTCCACTTACCCCGATTGGAAACCAGCAACAACGAGTTCTGCCAGCACCCTTCCAAACGTGACGATAAGTGTGAGTATTGATACAAAATATGAACTTGCCTTTATACCACAATCGCCTTTCTACAACAACCGAATCTCTGATAGAATCAAGCCTAAAACGGGATATTTAAAGCCACAAATACCCGCCAATACTATAAATTCCGACATTTCCTATCACGCAAAAAAACACATATTCATGAGCATCATTATTAAAACCGACAGTGAAATCGAAAAAATGCGGATTGCTGGGAGACTTGCAGCAGAAGTGCTGGAAATGATTGAGCCCTTTGTAGTTCCTGGCGTGACAACCGACGAGCTTGATAAAATTTGTCATGATTATATTGTTGACGTTCAAAAAGCCATACCCGCTCCACTAAATTATCACGGCTTTCCCAAATCCATCTGCACATCTATTAACCAACAAGTTTGTCATGGCATACCGTCAGACAAAAAACTCAAGTCCGGCGATATTGTAAATGTGGATATTACGGTCATCAAAGATGAATATCACGGCGATACCAGCAAAATGTTTTGCGTGGGCGAGGTCAGTCCGCACGCACAGCGCCTGGTCAAGGTCACTCAGGAAGCCATGATGTTAGGCATCGAACAAGTCAAACCTGGCGCCACATTAGGCGACATAGGCAATGCCATTCAAAAACACGCAGAAAGCAATCGCTATTCAGTAGTCAGAGAATTCTGCGGTCACGGCATCGGCAAAAAATTTCACGAAGAACCCCAGGTACTTCATTACGGCAAGCCGGGCGAGGGAGACGTGCTTAAAAGCGGCATGATTCTAACCATTGAACCCATGATCAACCTTGGCAAACGACACGTTAAAGTGCTTGGCGACGGCTGGACAGCTATCACCAAGGACCGTAGCTTATCAGCCCAATGGGAACATACCATCCTGGTTACCGACCAAGGATATGAAATTTTAACCTTGCGCCGCGAAGAAATGTGAATACCGCAAAACTACAGATAAGCAAATTATTGTTTACATCGTCTGACACTCTACAGCGGTTTAAACAATTAATTAAAGCCAAAGACGCCGAACTTCAGCAACAATTTGACCCCCAGAAGTCGGTTTCGCACTTAATTAAGGCAAAGTCTGATTTTATTGATCTTATATTAACCTGCTGCTGGCAACACTTTCTCTCAGAGCACGCGAATCGATTAAGCTTATTGGCGGTGGGCGGTTATGGCAGGCGCGAGTTATTCCCCTATTCCGATATCGATATCCTCGTCCTGTTGCAACCGGAGGATATCGATCACCACAGCGCACTGGCAAATTTCTTCACTTTTCTCTGGGATATCGGCTTAAAGCCAGGCCAAAGTGTTCGCACGATAGAACAATGCGTCGAAGCCGCCAAGGCCGACCAAACCATCATGACCAGCCTGATGGAAAATCGCCTTATTACCGGCAATAGCGCGCTTCATGAATTCTTACTAGAACAAATAACCCCTGACAAAATCTGGCCTTCCAGCGAATTCTTTGCCGCCAAAATGGAAGAGCAACGACTGCGCTACGCCAAGTTTCACGATACCGCCTACAACCTTGAGCCCAATATCAAAGAAGGCCCCGGCGGACTTAGAGATCGACAAGTCATCTCCTGGGTGTTCAAGCGTCATTACAACGCCTCCTCGATTCGGGAGCTGACCCATTACGGTTTTTTACCGGAGTCCGAGTACCTCGAATTGGTTGCAGCCCTGGAAGTATTATGGCGCATTCGCTATGCACTTCACCTGCTAACGCATCGCGCCGAAGACCGGCTAATTTTTGATTATCAACGCGACCTTGCTCAGCAATTCGGATTTAGCACCGACGACCAGCAACGCAATGAAGATGTCGAAAGATTCATGCAGTTTTACTTTAGAACGGTACAAGGCCTCGAACGCCTTAATGAAATGCTTTTACAACTGTTTAATGAGCGCTTTGTCTGTGGCGACAACAGCATTACATCTGCAGTAAACGACCATTTTGTTGCCATTAACGGCTATCTTGAAGTCATCGATGAAACAGTTTTTGAACGCAACCCACTGGCCTTGCTTGAGATCTTCCTGATTTTGGAGCAAAACTCTTCGCTAAAGGGCGTCAGAGCCACCACTATCCGACTTATCCGAAAAAGTCTGCACTTAATTGACGATGCATTTCGTCAAAATAAGGCTGCCAACCGGCTTTTTATTGAAGCATTTCGCCAACCCAGAGGCATAACCGATCAGCTGCGCCGCATGAATCGCTATGGCGTTCTAGCCGCATACATTCCATGCTTCAGAAACATCGTGGCGCGTATGCAATATGACTTATTTCATATTTACACTGTCGATGAACATACTCTGTTTGTAATTCGTAATCTGCGCCACTTTGCAATGGACAAACACAGCGATGTACTGCCTTTTTGCAACACCATATTTTTGCAAATCTCCAAACCGGAATTGTTATATCTAGCAGGCTTATTCCATGACATTGCCAAAGGCAGAAAAGGCGACCATTCCACGCTGGGCGAAGAGCTGGCCAGGGCATTCTGCATCCAGCACGAGCTATCTCCCCATGACACCAACATCGTGGCCTGGCTGGTGCGCAATCACTTGATCATGTCCATGACTGCGCAACGTAAAGACATTAGCGATCCGGAAGTGATTCATCAATTTGCCCAACTGGTCGGCAGCATTGAATATTTAAATTATCTCTACCTGCTAACCGTCGCCGACATTCGCGCAACCAACCCCGAACTTTGGAACGCTTGGAAAGATGCCTTATTAAAAGAGCTGTATTCAGCAACCCATAACGCATTGCGTCGGGGCCTGCAAACACCCATTAATTTATCTGATCGGGTATTGGAAAATAAAAATGAAGCTGAGCTGGAACTTATCAAACTCGGACTAAGCGAAGCAAATATTGCCAGCGCCTGGCAACATGTCAGTGAAGATTATTTTTTACGCTATTCTGCTGATGAAATTGCCTGGCACACCATTGCCATTGCCTCTTCCAGCGAATCTGACTTACCACTGGTTTTATTGCGACCACAAACACAACGCGGCAGCGCGGAAGTATTTATCTATGCCCAAAATGAAGACGCTATTTTTTCGTTGAGTACCGCCACTCTGGATCAATTGGGTTTAACCATTCTCGATGCCCGCATCATGACTACACTGGATAACTATGTACTCAACAGCTTTTTGGTTCTCGAGCAGTCCGGCGCCGCAATCAACGAACTTTTCAGAGAAATCCATATTTGCACAGCATTGCGCAATAACTTGTTGCAACACCAAGTCAAAGAACAACGCAATATTCATCGCCAGTCTCGGCAAGCGCTGCACTTTCCGATTCCTACCAGCGTAGAATTTTTTACCGATCCCGTTAATGGCCAATCGATCATTGAACTAGTCACTACAGACCACGCCGGCTTACTATCAAAAGTAGGCCGTGTCTTTGTTAAATTGGGCATCAATTTATATAGCGCAAAAATCAGCACTATCGGTAGCCGCGCCGAGGATATGTTTTACATCACCGACTCATTGCTTCAACCAATCATTGACCCGACAAGACAACAGCAAATTCGCGAAGAACTTTTAAAAGCACTATCACCAAAAAAATCGCAAAAACCAATCTCGCGAAATTAACTTTTTCACAAATTAATACGCTTTTTAATGGTAAATTGACGGAAATATTTTAAAGAACATTCTTTATCCTTATGCCCAGTCACCCAAAAGCGCATTGCAAACTCATCTCTGCGTCCTCGCTTGCTTGGCTATGCTTGGCATTTCCGCTCTCTGCCGAACCCGGAAATATGTCTTTACATGGACAGGATCAATTTAAATTTGCAGAGTATTACGCAGGCCAGTCAGATCAAATCCACATCACAGAAAACATCTTGATTGAACCAGACTGGGCAAAGCAGAATCCAAAATCACCCAATATTCATGAGACTTCAGACACAAAAGATTCAGAAACACTGCTCACCTATTTAAAGCTTGCCACAGGTATCGCCGCCTTAACCTCTCTATTGACGCTACTGCTGTTAAAAGCCAATTTAAAACTAAGACAAGAAAATCGCTTACGCGTAGCTGAAGAATCTGAAATTCAAAAACTGGCTTTTTTGGACACCCTGACCGGCTTATCAAACCGCCACAATTTTTTCTCGCTGGCTAACCACACGCTAAAACTGGCTCACCGAGATGAACGTAAACTTGCCGTGTTATTTATTGATCTGAATGACTTCAAGCTCATCAATGACAAATTCGGACATAAAGCAGGGGATTTGGTACTGGCGCAAATTGGTCATACCTTGCGAAATTTTATACGGGAATCTGATATCGCCGCTCGACTGGGCGGTGATGAGTTTGCGCTGTTATTGAACAACATTCACAGCAAGGAAGACATTTTCTTGTCATTACAAAAAATCCAACAAATCGTCTGTCAACCCATTGCCTATATGGATCAGGAGCTGACGGTTTCCGCCAGCATTGGCCTGGCTGTTTTTCCGGATGATGCACTGGATATCGATGGCTTATTGGACATCGCCGATACCCACATGTACCAAATAAAATCTGAAGGCAAAGGCTCGGAATCCACCCAAACCAACTTTTTTTAATTCGCTTATTACACCAATGACTGGCCTTTTGCCAGCTTGGGCAATTTACCTTCCAAGCCCATGGCATTGCGCATGACTTTATTTTTCGCAGGCAAAATGCGTTCCGCTAAGCCCAGACCAAGATTGCGCAAGAACTTTACCGGTAATAGTTCATTGCTAAACAAACGGTAAAACACATCCATCACTGTCATCATTTTCAAGTTTTCGTTGCGGCGCATCCCTTCATAACGCTTTAATACTGCCAAACTCGCAATATCATCGCCATTATTATCAGCCTCAATCAACACTTCAACCAAAGCCGCCGCATCCAGCAGACCGATATTCACGCCCTGCCCCGCCAAGGGATTGATCATGTGAGCAGCATCACCGACCAGCACAACTCCCGGCTTAACATAGGCTTGCGCATGCTGACGCTTGAGCGGAAAACTTGCCACGCCCAACACGGCCTTGATCTTGCCGAGACAATCAGGGAAGGCGGCCAATAATTCTTGTTTTAGTTGCTCAAAGGGCAAGGCTTGTAAACGTCGAACTTCATCGGGCGAGTGATACCAGACCAACGAAGCATAAGGGCCGGACAACGGTAAAAAAGCCTGTGGGCCAGTGGGTACAAAGCGCTGCCAGGTGATATCCTGTTGCTCATAGTCTGTTTCGATATAGATCACCAAAGCATGCTGGTTATAGTCCCAACTGGTCACACCCAACCCTACCGCCTGCCTGACTCTGGATTGACCGCCATCCGCCGCCACAACAACCTTAGCGGACAAGACTCGACCATCATCCAACGATATCTCGCTGGGAGTTTCAGCTGCATAATTAATTTTTTTTATGGCCGCAGGGCAAATAAGCGTTATATTTCCAAACTCGGCCAACCGCTCCAGCAACGCTAACTGGGTGATACGGTTTTCGACAATGTAACCCAACTCAGGATAATCAATGTCGTCACTACAAAATTCGGTATCACCTGCAGTTTCCCAAACTCTCATGCGCCGAAACGGGCAAAATCTGCGATTAATCACACCAGACCAGGCTCCGACCACCTCGAGAATATTTTTTGAAGCAATGCTCAATGCAGAAACCCGCAAATCGTGCGGCTGGTCGTTGGAAAATTCTTGTGGCGGCGAGCTTTCCAATACAGCCACGCGCAGTCTGGAGCCACCCAAGCCACAAGCAACTGCAGCGCCGACCATGCCGCCACCAACAATCACAACATCAAAATGTTCTTTCATAATCATCGACCTAAAATATTCAGTTTAAGGTAACATCGAGTCGAGCAATGACAGTAAAGCTCCATCGTGTTACCATTTACAGGTTTCGCTAAATGAATTTATTACAGAGAATTTAGTTACAGAAAAATACACTGTATATATTAAACGGCCGACTCTATCACGCATTGAACCAAAAAACGAACTACCGCCGCCTATGGCATGATTGGAAGGGGCTAGATCAATGAACGTATATTCCGAATTAGGTAACAAAGAACCTATGCTTTATAACGCTGAACAATCGCAGGACAGCTGCGGTGTGGGCTTTATCACCCACAAACAGAGCAAACAAACCCACGACCTGTTGCTCAAATCTCACGAAGCCTTATGTACCATTCCACATCGTGGCGGCATGAGTGCCGAAGGTATTGGTGACGGCGCAGGTGTTAACATTGATTTGTCACTAAAATTTTTCCGCAAAGTCACGGGAAAAGCCGATCTTGAACTGGGTCAATTTGGCGTGGCTAACTTCTTCTTTCCGGAAGATCATGATCATTTCGATTCTGCTGCTAATGAACTGATTGAACGTCATTTTAAAGATTTTGGATTACCTATCATCCAATGGCGCAACGTGCCGGTTGATATATCGGTTATCAATGCCGCTGCCGCCAAAGCTCAATTCCCAATCAAACAAGTTGTCTTTGGCCGACCTGAACATTTGAAAGATGCCGGCTACAGCGAATTTGAAAGCCATATTCAAGCCGCGCTCTTGGATATCGAAGTCGAAGGTTTCACCCGCCCGGAACTAGCCGGTTTTTACCCGCTGTCCATGAGCTCACGCACCCAAGTTTATAAAGGCCGCCTGAACTCTTTTGAGGTAATTCCATATTTCATCGACCTGTACGATACCGATCACGAAATCAGTACGCTGTTTTTCCACACCCGGTTTTCTACCAATACCGCCCCCGCCACGATGATGGCTCAGCCATTTCGTTATATGGCGCACAATGGCGAATTGAATACCGATAAGAAAAACCGCTTGAGCGAAAATGCCATCGCTCGCCAACACAACAAGAATATCTGCTTCCCTTGTGGCCAATCTGATTCAGGACGCTTGGATCAAACCCTGACCCGCCGCATCAACGAAGATAATCTGGACATCGTCACCGCGGTACTGGCAATGATGCCGCCAGCCTGGGAAAACGACACCACCCTGTCGCCCGAAGTCCGCGCGATGCTGGAGTATTTCAGCCTGTATGAAGAGAAAAACGACGGCCCAGCGGCATTGATTTTTAATGACGGCATCCGTGTCGGCGCCCGTCTTGATCGTTTGGGATTACGTCCATTACGATCGATTGAAACCAAAGAATATCTGGCAGTCATGTCGGAAGCCGGACAGATCGATTTCCCGCCGCAAGACGTATTAAAACGCGGCCGGATCGAAGCGGGCGGCATGCTGTACTTCGATCACAGCACTGGCGAGGCTTATAACAGCCACCAAGTGATGGAGCGTTTGGCTAAAGAAAAAGACTATCAAGCCTTGCTCGTGCAACGCAGTCTGCATTTGTCTAGCCTGCCAAAAGTTGATTCAGCTGAACTAAAGTACAATCACGATTTCAACATAGATCAACAACATACCGCTTACTCGCTCAATCAAGAAAGCTTCAGATTTTTGCTTGATCCGATGCTGGCCACCGGCATGGAAAAAGTCTCCGCAATGGGTTACGGCTTGGCACCTAATGCGCTGTACAGCGCGGAAGGCGGCATGTCGCGCTATTTTAGCCAGCGTTTTGCCCAGGTCACCAACCCGCCGCTGGACTCTATCCGCGAAAGTGATGGCATGACATTGCGCGTTGCTTTGGGGGCGAAACCCACTTTTGCCGCGGGTGACAGTATGCAGCTAGTCATCGACACCCCGATTTTGCAACGCACTCAATTGGAGCAAATTCGCAGACAGTCGTCGGTTGCGACCGTTACTTTCGATATTTTGTACACGCCTGATTTTGACAATGCCGTTAACAACGAAAATGTGTTGGAAGCAGCCATTCAGGCCGTATGCGCTCAAGTTGAACAGGCCGCCCAAAATAATGTCGGTATTATCATCTTAAGCGATATCAACATCAGCAAAGACAAAGCAGCGATTCCTGCATTACTAATGATTGCAGCCGCCAACCAGCATCTGGTTAAACAAGGTCTGCGCTTTAACTCATCGCTGATTGCCGAAACCGGACAAGTTGCCAGTCCGCATGACGTCGCCACTTTATTGGGATTTGGTGCCTCTGCGATCTGCCCACTGACCGTACACAACCGTGTATTAAGTCACTATCCAGCTGATCAACACCAAAAGATTTTGTACAACTACCAAAAAGGCGCTGAAAAATCGCTGATGAAAACCATGGGCAAATTCGGCCTATGTACGGTAGAAAGTTATATCGGCGGCGAATTCTTCGAATCGAACTATCTGGATACCGACGAACCCCGCTTACGTCCTTACTTCCCGAATATCCATGCCTCAGTTGGCGGTGTTCGCTATACCGATATCGCAGCAAGCAGTGCAGAATGGCACCAAAAAGCCTTGGCTGTTAAAGAAGAAAAAGATATTCCGTTCCTCGGTTTATTTAAAGAACGTCAGGATGGTGCTGGTCATTCTTACGGCAACACTGCCGTGCGCGAATACATCAACATGACCGATGAGGCGATTCTTTACACGCCAACTCCGCAACCAGTAAATGGTTCAATTAAAGCGCCGGAAGTAAGCGACACTGCTTATCTGGATTTTGGTTATGATAAACGCACGCCAGAGCAGATTGATAACTTTGGCATTACGCCAGCTTATCGCAGCTTTACCAAAAATCTGTACATTGAACGTGATGCCAGACCTGCCGCCTTGCGTGACATCATGGACTTTCCTGCGGATGTTTCCCACGCTCAAAGCATTGAGGATTTCGACCGCATTTTAGGCAATCAAAATCTGCGCGGTAACGTCAATTATTTGATTCATGGCTTGCAGGTTAAGCAAACAGCCGACAATGCTTTTAATATCAGCTTGACCTCAAATGCCTCCAGCCAACGCCTGGAGCAAATGGCGGCGCACTACAAAAAGCGCTTTGCGGGCGAAAGCTTCAATATTGCCATTGCCAATGATGTGCTCACGTTGACGGCCAATAATGCCGATAGCTTACTGGCTAATTACTTGAGCAGCATAAAACCAGCACCGGAGCCAATTGCGCTGGCAGCTGTACAACCCGCTCACGAAATTACTACAACATTGGCCTCTGGCGCGATGAGCCACGGCGCATTATTGGCCGAAGCTCACGAAGCGGTTGCCCAAGGCACCAATATCGTCGGCGCGTTAAGTAATTCCGGCGAAGGCGGCGAGCATCACAGTCGTTTTAACTCCTTACGCTCCAGCAAAATCAAACAATTTGCTTCCGGACGTTTTGGCGTTTGGGCTGGCTATTTGGCAGACCCCACCATTCAAGAAATTGAAATAAAAATAGCCCAAGGCGCCAAGCCCGGCGAAGGCGGTCAATTACCGGCAGCCAAAGTATCAGTAGAGATTGCTGCGTTGCGTGGTGGCACGCCCAAAGTAGAATTGGTCAGCCCACCACCGCACCATGACACTTATTCCATCGAAGATTTGGGTCAGCTGATCCATGATGCCAAAGCGGCCCGCATTAAAGTCGGCGTCAAGCTAGTCTCTTCTGAAGGCATCGGTACGATAGCCGTCGGCGTAGCGAAAGCAGGTGCGGATGTCATCAACGTTGCCGGAAATACCGGCGGCACGGGCGCAGCCGCAGTCACCAGCTTGAAAAACAGTGGCCGTTCACCAGAAATTGGCATTGCCGAAGTCCATCAAGCCCTAGCCGTCAATGGCCTGCGCGATAAGGTCGTACTGCGTTGCAGCGGCGCTCATCAAGGCGGCACTGACGTGGTCAAGTCAGCCA
>JABFRC010000107.1 GCA_013141375.1 Methylococcaceae bacterium
CGTCTATACGCTCTCGTGTAGAGACTTATCAAAAAAGATTGGAAAAAGCACAAGATGAAATTAACTCACGCTTATCCATTGAAACAGAAATGCAGAATTTAAATCGCGATTACAGTGCAATTAAAGTGAATTATGAAAATTTACTTGCAAGCAGAGAACAAGCGAAAATGACTCAAAGTGTTGGTGATCAGGCTGAGGCGCTAAAGTTCAAAATTGCTGACCCCCCCAATACCCCTTTAAAGCCGTCCTCACCAAATCGTGGCTTATTGTATTCAGGGGTGTTACTGGGAGGTTTGGTGTTTGGTTTCTGCGTGTCTTTATTAATTCATTTACTAAGGCCTACGATTATGTCCCCGTTACAACTTAGACAAATTACCGGACTTCCTGTGCTAGGAAGTGTTTCAATGAAATTTAGTAACACTAAAGGACAGAAGAATAGAAAGGAAATGGCTACATATTTCGTAATGTGGAGCGGCCTTGTTTTGGTCTATTCAGGATTCATGGTTATTGAGATATTTGAGATAAAAGTACCTGGTATTTCGTTTTTATTGAAGAGTTTTCATTGAATAATTTTTAGGGGCATAGATGAGTATCATCGAGAAAGCTTTCAATAAAGCCAAAGATCAGGGCGACTTGCCAAATGTTACGCAGTCATCATCAAATGAGAAAAATGAAAGAGTACAGCCTGATTTAGATGATTTACCAATTGAGTCTAAAGCCGAAAAAATTGAGTTTTCTTCCAAAACCAATGAAAACCATATCGCTGAAATTGATTGGGATAAATTGGCCGAATTAGGGTTTGTTACTCCCGGTGACTCCAATACTCAGACGATAGAAGAGTATAGGAATATCAAACGCCCACTGGTTAATAATGCATTTGGAGAAGCCAGTTCTGGCATTGAAAGGGCTAATCTTATTTTGATAACTAGCAGTTTACCTGGTGAAGGCAAGACATTTACTGCAATCAATCTTGCTTTAAGTATTGCCAATGAGCGTGATAAAAAAGTATTGTTGATTGATGCGGACGTTGCACGCCCATCAATATCAAAAACCTTAGGTATACAATCGTCGCCGGGTTTGATTGAATATCTGGAAGGACAAGATATTACTTTTGCTGATATTGTTCTTAAAACTAACATGCCAGGACTAAAAATTATTCCTGCAGGTAAGCAACATAAACATTCTACTGAGTTACTTTCCAGCAACAGAATGATTAAATTAGCACAACAATTAAGCACTAGATATCCTGATCGAATTGTTATTTTTGATTCACCTCCTTTACTTGCTGCGACTCAGGGGCAAGTTCTTGCTGAATTAGTTGGACAAGTAGTATTGGTAATTGAAGCAGAAACCACACCTCAGTCTATGGTTATGGAGTCGGTTAATAAGCTTGCATCTTGTGATGTAGTTTTGACGGTGCTCAATAAAGCCAAAAGTAATAATGATGCTAGCTACTATGGATATGGGCAGTATGCTCATTGATGGTTTTTTAAGAATGACATGCTTATCTAAGAAAGTAAAATTCCGTTCTGTATCGGTATTATTTTTATACTCTGTTGGTCACCAAGAGGTGTTACAGGCGAGTGAACTGACAATTACACCAACCGCGACTTTTCAAGAAATATATTCTGATAATATTAATTTGTCTTCAACTGGTAATGAAAAAAATGCTTTCGTTACTGAGCTTAGCCCCGGTCTTTCGATAGTCAGGCGGTCTGCGAGATCAACATTAAATTTGAATTACAGAATGCAGAATTTATATAATTCTGGTGGTAATGGTGGATTAAAAGTCTTCAATCAGCTCCAATACAATTCTCATAATATATTCATTCCAAATAGGTTGTTTTTAGATTCAAGAAGTTCTATTGGCCAACAAAATATTAATAATAATCGACTAGGTAATGACAACATTTCTGGAGCTGGCAACAGTACGACTGTTTCCACCTTTGGCGTTTCACCCTATTGGACACCGCATTTTGGAAATGTGGCAAATGGTAATGTTCGGGTTAATGCTGATACCGTGACAACTGGAAGCGGCGCAACCGTAAACCAAAATACTAACTTTGGCCCAACTATCCCTATTTCTGATTCTGTTAACCTTAGTGAAATACTCAGTTTAACGAGTGGTACATATTTCAAAAAAATTAATTGGAATTTGTCGTTTAACAACAGTGAAAGTTTTAGAGATATTGGTCAGAATACACAGTTTCAAAATGCCTCGGGTTTAGTCAGAACTTATATTAATAAGTACTTTAATGTCTTTGCTCAAGGTGGTTACAGCAATAATAGCTTCCAATCTATCAATAATAGACAAAGTAATGGTGCGTTTTATACCGTTGGTGGTCAGTGGACCCCTAGTCAGCATTACAGTATTGAAGCTGGGGCTGGCAATAATAGTCACATAACAGTAAGTGTTTCGCCTATTCAACGATTAAGCTGGGTAACAACCTATCGAGATAATTCTGTTGGATTAAATTCCGGAAAAACCTGGCAAACGGCGTTGAATTACAAAACCAGGCAGTCGACTTGGTCTGTTACCCACGATAACGACACGGTCACATCACAACAATTATTATTACAACATCAGGTTTTTTCGTCTAATCCAACTGATCCAGCGGGTCCGGTCGTTATTGATCCGAATAATAGACCGATTAATAATGGATATTTATCAAATGAAGTAATAGTCCGGAAGATATGGAGGGCTTCGGTGACTTATTTGACTGGTAAAAGTACTTGGTCAGCAGGGGCTTACAGTCAAAACAGTGAATATCAAACAAATGGTATCAAGCAAGAAGCAACCGGTTTGAATGGCTCCTGGAACTGGCAATTTGCCAGTAAAACCAGCGCCTATTTACGACCACAATGGCAACAAACAAAATATGCTACGGCAAAAAATTCTGATCAATATTACACAGACCAGTATTATGACGTTGCCATCGGTTTAAATCGTTCAATTACACCCATGCTTAATGGTCGATTGGAGTTTCGGCATTTAAATCAAAGCTCAAAGCTCAATAGTAATAACTATGAAGAAAATAGGGCCACCGCTAGTCTATTTATGAGATTTTAATTATGTATGATGGTTTTTATAATTTAAGTAAAAAACCTTTTCAATTATCTGCCGATACTGACTTCTTTTTTAATAGTGCAGTACATAGAAGAGCACTGGCTTATATGCGTTATGGTTTAACGCAAGGTGAAGGTTTTGTCGTTGTCACCGGTAAGCCAGGAACAGGCAAGACCATGCTGGTCAAAGAGCTAGTTAAAACACTAGACAATGACAATATTACAATTGGCATTATGGTTTCCTCCCAAGTCGGGGCTGATGATCTGTTAAAAATTATTTCAGCGACTTTTGGGCTGCCATACGATGGCGAAGATAAGTCGACATTATTGACAAGAATCCAGCGTTTTTTCATCCAACAATCCAGAGACGGCAAACGGGTATTGATGATTGTAGATGAGGCGCAAAATCTTCCGAAAGATTCTTTGGAAGAGCTGCGCATGTTAACTAATTTTGAATTGTCTGGAAAAGCATTGTTTCAGATATTCCTGATTGGTCAGCTTGAACTCGGCGAAACTCTTTTTTTGCCGGAGTTAGAACAGCTACGCCAGCGGATTGTGGCGACTTATCAGTTAAAACCGTTAAGTGAAGAAGAAACGAAAAACTATATTTTATTCAGGCTGGAAAAAGCCGGTTGGATAAATACTCCCCAATTCGAAGAAGAAATATTTGGAGTGATTTGCACTTACACACAAGGCATTCCCCGGAGAATAAATACCTTATGTGATCGAGTGTTGCTGTTTGGTTATCTCGAAGAATTAAGCATTATCAGCTTAGCTTCAGTTAACAAAGTAATTGCCGAAATCGATGAGGAGGCTTCTGCAGTTACAGATGAGTTTCATGATATTACTGCCGGCAGCTCAGTATCCTCAGCACCTACCGATCCCCAGCTATTAGAACGCATCCTTGGCCTTGAAAAAATGATTCTTTCTTTGCAAAACACGGTTAGCAAGGAACGCTCATTATTAAGAAAAGCCATTTTGCTGCAGCTGGATATGGATAACGTTTACGACTCTGACATAGGTCAAGATTAAAACTCCAATGACTAAAAAAACGCTGGTATGTGTGGTTGGGGCAAGGCCAAATTTTATGAAAATTGCTCCCATAATCGAGCAATTAAATAAATTGGCTGAACAGGTGTCAGTATATCTGGTTCATACAGGTCAACATTATGACCAGGAAATGAAAGCCTCATTTTTTCAACAATTGGGCATTCCGGAGCCGGATATTGACTTGGGTGTTGGGTCTGGGTCGCATGGTGAACAAACAGCAAATATAATGCTGCGTTTTGAGCCGGTGCTTGATGCAGTCAAGCCCGTTGCGATTCTTGTAGTGGGCGATGTTAATTCGACCATTGCCTGCAGTTTGGTGGCAGTCAAAAAGCAAATCCCTGTAATACATGTTGAAGCCGGCCTTAGAAGCGGTGACCGGAACATGCCTGAAGAAATCAATCGAATCCTGACTGACCAAATTTCTGACAACTTATTCACTACTGAACGTAGTGCGGAAGCCAATTTAAATAAAGAAGGCATTGATAGTAAGCGTATTCATTTTTGCGGTAATGTCATGATTGATACCTTATTAACACACCTAAAAATGGCCAAGCCGTTTGCCGAAACGCTTAAAGATTATCAAGTGCCACTGAGTATCGAAGAAAAAGGTTATGCACTTTTAACCTTACACAGGCCTTCTAATGTCGATGATCTTGATACTTTATCCCGCTTGATAAAAGTCATTGCCGAAATCAGTTTCAAACTGCCGGTTATTTTTCCAGTGCATCCGAGAACTCTTAATCGCATTGAACAAGCAGGATTGTCGGATTTAATCGTTGCCGGCAATATTTTCTGCCTGCCCCCTGTTGGCTATTTGCAAATTCTGGGCTTGATGCAATCGGCGAAAATGGTGCTGACGGATTCAGGTGGCTTACAGGAAGAAACAACAGCGCTAGGAGTTCCGTGCCTTACATTAAGGGAAAATACCGAGCGCCCAATAACTGTTGACCAAGGCACTAATACCATCGTTGGCACCGATACCGATAAGATAATAACTTGCGTTGAGGATATCATTAGCACTGGCGGTAAGTCTGGTCGTATCCCTGAATATTGGGATGGCAAAGCGGCAGAGCGCATCGTTGCAGAGTTTCAATCCCTTTACCTATAATTTTTACCATGGTTAATTCCAATGCGGAATCGAGTCGACTTATAAAAAATGCCCTAACGGTAGATGTGGAAGACTATTTTCAAGTCTCTGCTTTTGAGCCTTATATCGATAAAAGTAAGTGGGATTTGCTTCCTCACCGAGTTGAAAAGAACACACAAAAAATTCTTGATCTTTTCGACAGTAAAGGTGTTAAAGCTACTTTTTTTACCCTTGGCTGGGTTGCTGAACGTTATCCGGATTTGATTCATCGGATTGTCGATGCGGGTCACGAATTGGCTTGCCACGGCTATGAACACATTCGTGTGACAGAACAAACGCCTGAACAATTTCGCGATGATGTCGCCAAAACTAAAAAAATTCTGGAAGATATCAGCGGTCAGGCAATCAAAGGTTACCGTGCTGCCAGCTATTCCATCGGTGCAAAAAACTTGTGGGCTTTGGATGTTTTGCAAGAGCTTGGTTTTCAATACAGCTCGAGTATTTACCCGGTTAAGCACGACTTATACGGCATGCCTGATGCGCCGAGATTTATTTTTGAACCGATAAACAACCAATCATTCAAAGAAATCCCTATTACTACGATTAGATTCGGCGATAAGAATATACCTTGTGGTGGTGGCGGCTTTTTCAGGTTTTATCCTTACGCATTTTCAAAATGGGCGTTCAAACACGTTAACGATAAAGAACATCAGCCGGCTATATTTTATTTTCACCCCTGGGAAATCGATCCAGAACAGCCTCGTCAACAAGGTTTGAGTTTAAAGACCAAAACACGGCACTATTTGAACCTCAACAAAATGGAAGGCAGAATCAACCGGCTTCTGTCAGATTTTGCCTGGGATTCGATGGAAAACGTATTTTTGAAACAACCTAAAAACTTATGATCAAAATACTGGAAGCTTCCGATTTTCAGCGCTGGGATGACTATGTGAATGTCGCGCCTGAAGCGACATTTTTTCATCAGGTGGGATGGAAAACCGTTATCGAAAAATCGTTTGGTCATAAGACCTATTATCTTTATGCCGAGGAAGATGGAAATATCACCGGCATTTTTCCATTAGTGCATATCAATAGTTTGTTGTTTGGCAACACCCTGGTTTCGAATGCTTTTTGTGTCTATGGCGGCATTGTTGCTAATGATGCGCAGACCGCTTTGGCATTAGATAGTCGAGCTTGTCAGCTGGCTGAGGACTTAGGCGTTGACTGTTTGGAAATACGTAATAGAACGCATCAGTTTCCTGAAAGGCCCTTCAAAGAACTTTACGTGACCTTCAGGAAGGAATTGGATACTGAGGTCGAAAAAAATCTGCTGGCTATTCCGCGCAAGCAGCGAGCAATGGTCAGAAAAGGCATTGATGCGGGTCTTGTCAGTGTCATTGATGATAATGTTGACAGATTGCATCAGGCCTATTCAGAGAGTGTCAGAAATCTCGGTACACCTGTATTTTCAAAAAAATATTTCCAGCAGCTTAAAGAGATTTTTGCTGATCAATGCGAAGTGCTAACAATTGAACGCGACGGTCAGACCATCGCCAGCGTGATGAACTTTTACTTCAGAGATGAGGTATTACCTTATTACGGAGGTGGCACCGCCCTGGCGCGGGATGTTAAAGGCAACGATTTTATGTACTGGGAAGTCATGCGCAGGGCCGTGGAAAAAGGTATAAGAATTTTTGATTATGGTCGCAGCAAAGTAGGAACCGGCTCCTATAGTTTCAAGAAAAATTGGGGCTTTATTCCAGAACCTTTGTATTATGAATTTTATCTGGTGAAGTCCAGTGCTTTGCCTGACATCAATCCTTTAAATCCAAAATATCAATTATTTATCGCGGCATGGAAACGTCTGCCGCTATTTGTTAGCCAACGATTAGGTCCGTTTTTATCCAAAGACTTAGGTTAACGCTGTCATTAAATCCAATAGCTGAGCTAGTCTCAAGGCATCAAACTCCCATTGGCCGATATGGAAAACCTGCTTTTTCTTGCTCATAGAATTCCTTACCCTCCCAATAAGGGGGATAAGATTCGTTCCTTTCATTTGCTAAAACGCTTAAG
This sequence comes from Methylococcaceae bacterium, assembly GCA_013141375.1. Lineage (GTDB taxonomy): Bacteria > Pseudomonadota > Gammaproteobacteria > Methylococcales > Methylomonadaceae > JABFRC01. The sequence continues at coordinate 7,277 of JABFRC010000107.1, forward strand.
CAAACATTATCAGGTTCATTTAGGGACATATATCGACGATCCCGCCGACTGGCAACACGTCGATAAACTGAATGCTCTTTGCGCCCGGACGCATTATCTGGCACTGACACCCAGGCTGGCCAAAATAAAAAGCCTTATAGGTTTATTGACCGGTCAAGCGTTAAGCGTGCCTTACTACAATAATCAAGTCATGCAGGCGTGGGTTGACCAGACTATCAGCCAATATCAGATTAAAAAAGTGCTGATATTTTCTTCCCCGATGTCGCAATTTATCAATGACAGTCACGATGTTGAAATGGTTGTCGATTTTGTCGATGTCGATTCCGACAAATGGCGCCAATATGCCGCCAAAAAATCCGGCTTGCCGAAATGGATTTATCAGCGCGAATCTGAGTATTTGTTGAAATTCGAACGAGAAATAGCTGCAAAAGCTAAGGCCAGTGTCTTTGTTTCCGAACAGGAAGCCGGTTTGTTTAAACAGCTGGCGCCGGAAGGCAATGACAAAATAACGCATATCAATAATGGCGTTGATACCGACTACTTCTCCCCCGAACAGAGTCTGGAATCTCCATTTATGACAGATGAAGTGGCTATGGTGTTCACCGGTGCAATGGATTATTGGGCAAATGTGGACGCCGTGACCTGGTTTGCGAACGAGGTTTTTCCCGGCATTATCAATAGCTATCCATCCGCAAAATTCTATATTGTGGGATCAAAGCCCAGCAAAGAAGTTCAAGAGTTGGCCAGACAGAGAAATATTGTCGTTACAGGGGCTGTGGACGATGTCAGACCCTATATTGCGCATGCCAAAATGGTCGTTGCGCCATTAAGAATTGCCCGCGGCATACAAAATAAAGTGTTGGAAGCGATGGCCATGGGCAAATATGTGGTGGCTACCACAGCGGCCATGGAAGGCATTGTTTGTGCAGAACCGATCGATGTGGCGATTGACGATGAGGCTGAAGCAATGGCAAAGCATACCGTCGAATGGTTAAGAATGAATCCGCAAGCATTCGCATCGACTAACAACCGTGAATTTGTCCAGCTAAAATTCAGCTGGGGACAGAATTTAAGCCGACTAATGGCATTGTTACAATGAAATACTTCCAAATAACCTCGGGATAAGACCATGTGTGGAATCGTCGGCATTTTTGACCTCAAAGAAAATCGTGAAATCAATCGGGACTTACTCTCGCGGATGAATGAAACACAGTTTCATCGAGGCCCGGATGAAGGCGGACTGCATGTAGAACATGGCTTGGGTTTTGGCCATCGTCGATTATCGATTATCGACCTGTCCAGCGGTCAACAACCGATGATAAGTCGGGATAAAAATGCCGTATTGACCTTCAATGGCGAGATTTACAATTTTCTGGAATTAAGAAAAGAGCTGGAAGAGTTAGGCTATCGCTTCGAAACCCATTGCGATACCGAAGTGATTCTGTACGGCTGGCAAGCTTGGGGCGAAGGCTGTGTCGACCGCTTGCGGGGCATGTTTGCCTTCGCTATCTGGGACCGTGACCTGCAGACCTTATTCCTGGCTCGGGACCGCTTGGGTGTTAAACCACTTTATTACGCCGAACTGGCCAGTGGTCAATTTATTTTCGGCTCCGAATTAAAGTCCCTCAAGGAACATCCCGAGTTACTGCGCAGATTAGATCCGACAGCCATTGAAGACTATTTTGGCTTCGGCTATGTGCCTGATCCCAAGACCATTTATAAGAATGTTTATAAATTGGAACCGGGCTATTGCTTAACCCTTAAACGGGGTGCAAACAGTTATCAGCCCAGGCAATATTGGGATGTACATTTTGCTCCCCAAAAGCAGCAAGATGAACACGCCGTTGCTGATGAATTGATCGAACGTCTGCGCGAAGCGGTAAAAATTCGCATGGTGGCTGATGTGCCTTTAGGTGCATTTTTATCCGGCGGGGTTGATTCCAGTGCGGTGGTGGCAATGATGGCCGGATTATCGCCAGATCCGGTGAATACTTGCTCCATTTCTTTTGGTGATCCTGCATTTAATGAAGCAAAATTTGCCGCTCAAGTTGCAGATCGCTATCACACCAGACACCGCGTTGAACAAGTAGATCCCGATGATTTTAGCCTGATTGATCAACTGGCCGGGCTATACGATGAGCCCTATGCCGATAGCTCTGCCTTGCCAACTTACAGGGTGTGCGAGCTGGCTAAAAAACAAGTTACCGTGGTATTGTCCGGTGATGGCGGTGATGAAAACCTGGCCGGTTATCGTCGTTATCGTTGGCATACCTATGAGGATCAAATGCGCTCATGGCTGCCTGACAGCATCCGCAAACCAGTGTTTGGTTTATTGGGGCAGGTGTATCCGAAAGCTGATTGGGCGCCGAAAATTTTTCGCGCCAAGTCTACGTTTGAATCTATTGCCCGTGATTCTCTTGAAGGCTACTTCCATAGCGTCTCAGTGTTGTCGAATGAATTACGCAGCAACTTGTTCAGCGACTCATTCAAACAGGAATTACAGGGCTATAAAGCCGTTGAGGTATTCAGAAGATACGCCGAACAGGCACCGACCGACAATCCGCTATCGCTGGTGCAATACCTGGATATCAAAACCTATCTGCCGGGTGACATCCTGACCAAGGTGGACCGTGCCAGTATGGCGCATGCCCTGGAAGTCCGAGTGCCGCTGCTGGATCACAAACTGGTGGAATGGATGGCGACATTGCAGCCGGACGTGAAACTAAAGGGGCGCGAAGGCAAATATATCTTAAAAAAAGCGCTGGAAGATTACCTGCCCAACGATATTTTGTATCGTCCCAAGATGGGCTTTTCCGTGCCTTTGAACGCCTGGTTTAAAGGGCCGTTAAAAGACCGTGTGCGTGAAGCGCTGCTGGGTGAGACGATGGCGCGGTCGGGCTTGTTTAATCAGGCATTTTTAGAGCAGATGGTTAATCAGCATCAAAGCGGCTTGCGAGATTACAGTGCAGCAATCTGGTCGTTATTGATGTTTGAGGCGTTTTTGCGCAATGAAGGATTCTAAAACGCAGACGCCAAAAATTGTCGTTTTCAGCTCGCTTTATCCGAGCCAGATTCGGCCGACTGCGGGCGTATTTATCCGCGAACGCATGTCCAAAGTCGCCGAACAATTGCCATTGGTTGTCTTATCTCCGGTGCCCTGGTTTCCGTTGCAAGGAGTGATCAGGTTTTGGAAGCCAGAGTTCCGTCCGCAACCGGCACCCTTTGAACAGCAACAAGGCATTGATGTTTACTACCCGCGCTTTTTTTCCATTCCCGGCTTGTTGAAATCCTGGGATGGCCTGTTTATGGCTTTGGGTAGTGTTTGGACATTGATCCGTCTGCGTAAGCACTTTCACTTCAACATCATTGACGCCCATTTTGCTTATCCTGATGGCTATGCAGCGACCTTATTGGGGAAATGGTTTTCGGTTCCGGTCACCATCACGCTCAGGGGCACCGAAGTTCCACAGTCAAAACTGCCACACCTTAAAGAACGTTTATTAAAGGCACTAAACGATGCGACACAAGTCTTCTCCGTATCGGAATCCTTAAAAAACCATGTCGTCGCCTTGGGTGCAGATCCCGACAAAATCCAGCGCATCGGTAACGGCATCGATACCCAAAAGTTCCACCCCGTTGATAAACTGCTCGCCCGGCAACAGCTGGATTTGCCGGAAGACGCCAAAGTGCTGATTTCAGTAGGCGGCCTGGTGGACAGAAAAGGCTTTCATCGGGTGCTTGAGGTGCTGCCGGCGTTGCTTAAACAACATCCAAGCCTTATCTATTTAATTGTGGGTGGGCCCAGTCCTGAAGGCAACATCGGCGAACGCTTACAGCGCCAGGTGAATGAGCTGGGCTTGACCCAGCACGTCCGTTTTCTCGGTGCGTTACCAAGCGACCAGCTTAAAACGCCATTATCGGCGTCGGATGTCTTTGTGTTGGCGACGGCCAACGAAGGCTGGGCCAATGTATTCCTGGAAGCAATGGCTTGCGGCTTGCCGGTAATTACCACCGACGTCGGCGGCAATGCGGAAGTGGTTAATGATGAAGTCTTGGGATCGATAGTACCCTTTGGTGATTCGCAAGCTTTACAAGCTGCGCTATCGGCGGCTTTAGATAAAAACTGGGATAAAGCCGTGATTCTCAAATATGCGGCAGATAATGCATGGCAGCAACGGGTCGATCGCTTGGTAATCGAATTTAGGCGCTTGCTGTAGGGTGCATTCGATGCACCGAATTTTTTTACACTTAATTAATGCCCATGCGCCACCAGCCACTGCTCCAGGCTAATTAATATCCATATCATCACGCCATAATATGACGCATGGCCTTCTTTCTGGGCTTTAATCAGGTTGTCGATGTAGTTGGGATTAAGAATGCCGCGTTGGGCGATGCCTTGCAAGTTAGCTTCGGCAAATTGCCTTAAGGGTTCATGGCTACTCATCCAGACGCCAAACGGTAAGCCAAAGCCTTGTTTACTTTTGGTTAGCGTTTCCTTAGCCAGGAAATCTTTCATTCCTTCACGATAAAACGAGCGTAATTCAAAGCCCTCCATCAGCCATTTTGATGGAATCGACGCGGCAAATTCCACCAGGTTTTCCTGCAGCATGGGGTATTGCACATCTATTCCGGCCAGTTCGCACATGCGATTCACTTTTCTGAGGTCATTGTCAGCCAGGGTAAATTTGCCGTCCAAAAACAACATGCGTTTGATCAAGTCAGTCGTAGGGGCGCGATTGTATGTGTTCCTAAGATTTTGGGCGGGTGCATCAGTATCGATTTGGGCAAGAAAATCGGCTGAAAAAATCTCTGCCAACGGTGTGCGATGCAGGAAATTGTAAGTTTCCATTCGGTCCGGCATCGGGATATTGGCTTGTTCGATATAGCTTTTGACCTTGCCCAATAATGGCAAGTTGAAGGCAAGTGGTTCCAGCAGATGTTTTGCAAATCCGGGTAGGTGTCGATACAAATCAAACATTTTTTGCTTGGCATATCGCGCATTGCCGGCAAAGATTTCGTCGCCGCCATCACCAGCCAATAATTGGGTCATGCCGCGTTCGCGGGCGAATTTGGCGCAATAATAAGCAGGGATGGCAGAGGCATTGCCGAAGGGTTCGTCATAGGTTTGCGCAATCAATGGCAGCGCGGCCAGCACGTCTTCCGGGGTGACGTAGTATTCGTGCAGGTTGACTTTAAAATGCTTGGCCGTCGCCCGGGCGAATTCCATTTCATCATAGCCGTCGGCATCAAAGCCTATTGAAAACGCATTGATGGGTTGGTCCGAGAGCTTCTGATAAATGCCCGTTACGGTGCTGCTGTCCAGTCCGCCACTCAAAAAGGTGCCTGTGGTTTGATTGGGTTTGCAGGCGGTGGTTGATAGCAATAGCTGGTTTTGTAATTGCTCAAGGAGTTTAGGTTTGGAATAATTGCTCTCGGCATGGCTTAGCTGCCAATAGAAATTCCGAGTGATATGGCCATGCTCGAATTCAATACACTCAGCCGGTTGCAATTTACTAATCCCTTTATAAATACTACTGGGACTCGGCACTGTATGGAAATAGAGATAATTGTAAATGCCTTGCGGATCAATTTCGCTGTTGACGCCAGGGTGGGCGATAATGTGGTCGAGCTTTGATCCCAACACCAGTAAATCGTTGTGGGTATAAAAAGCCAGTGGTCTGATGCCTATCCGGTCGATGGCCAAAAAGGCATAATGGCGCTCGGGTTCTAAAACACAAAGGGAAAATGCGCCACGCAAGTAATTCAGTACGGCTTTGCCGTAATGTAAAAAGCCTTCAGCCAGTGCTTGGGCGTGTCCGTGATTTTCGGCGATGGTCAAGAGGGTGTTGTCTGTCCAGTGCGGAGAACCTTCAATTATCGCTAACAAGCGCCCGGACTGGTAAGTGGACGGAGCTTTATGAAGCCCATCACCGCCTAATGCGGCGTTTGCATGGTGGTTCGAGATTTTATGGGCAACATCTATTTTGGCGGCAGTTCTCTGACGATCTATGATGGAAGAGGGCGCATTACTTTCGGAGACGGATAGCCAGCCATAAATGGATTGCATAAGAATTTCTCAGGTTTGTCGATTAAACGGATAACATACAAGGCTTGGATCGGCTACTCAAGGTGCCCGACCGCAAGCGAGTATAGATGTATGAGCTGTTTTTGTAATCGATTAACTGATCAAATCATCCCATTTTTTAAGAGTTCAAGTTAAGTGCCCATCTTTTTCGTTGCAGTCATTCTGCATAGAGATCAAGGGCAAGTGTTTTCAACCGTACATCATTTAGTAAATCTGTACCTATGAGTAACGAATATAACGCCGCGGCGATTGAAGTTTTAAGCGGATTGGAGCCGGTCAGAAAGCGCCCCGGCATGTACACCGACACCACCCGGCCCAACCATTTGGTACAGGAAGTGGTTGATAACAGTGTCGATGAAGCCATGGCCGGTTTTGCCAATGCGATTGACGTTGTGCTCTATAAGGACGGCTCGGTGCTGGTCAGCGATAACGGCCGCGGCATGCCGGTGGATATACATCCTGAGCAAGGCATTCCCGGCATCGAAGTCATTCTTTGCACTCTGCATGCAGGCGGCAAGTTTTCCAATAAAAATTACCAATTCTCCGGCGGCTTACATGGGGTGGGCGTTTCCGTGGTGAATGCCTTATCGGCAAAGCTGGAGATAGACGTCAAGCGCAACGGCAAGATTTATCACATGGAATTTGCCGATGGCGAAAAACAAACCGATTTAACCGAAACTGGCACGGTCGGCAAAAACAACACCGGCTCCACCGTCAAATTCTGGCCCAACGAAAAATATTTTGATTCCAGCAAGGTCTCGGTTTCCAGGCTCAAACACAATCTGCGCGCCAAAGCGGTGTTATGTCCGGGCTTAAAAATCACCCTAGTCATCGATCAAACTGATGAAAGTTATGTTTGGTGCTATCAAGATGGCCTTAAAGAATATCTGCTCGATCGCCTGGGCGATATTGAGTTCTTCCCAGAGCAACCTTTCATGGGCAACATGGCGGCCGATCATGAAGCGGTAGAGTGGGGCATTGTATGGGCGGTGGAAAACCCGGCTGAGGTATTGACTGAAAGTTACGTCAATCTTGTGCCTACCGCGCAAGGCGGCACTCACGTCAACGGCCTGCGTGCTGGCTTGACCGAAGCGATGCGCGAGTTTTGCGACATCAGAAACATTTTGCCGCGTGGCGTGAAAGTCGCGCCGGAAGATGTCTGGGAAAACTGCCATTTCGTGCTCTCGGTTAAATTGGAAGATCCGCAATTTTCCGGGCAAACCAAAGAGCGCTTAAGCTCGCGCGAATGTGTGGCTTTTGTATCCGGCGTTGCCAAAGACAGCTTCAGTCTGTGGCTGAATCAAAACCCGGCGGAAGGTGAAAAAATCGCGGAAATTATTATTTCAAGCGCGCAAAAACGACTGCGTTCCAACAAAAAAATCATCCGCAAAAAAATCACTTCCGGCCCGGCCTTGCCCGGCAAATTGGCAGATTGCTCCGCGCAAGACATCAATCGAACCGAGCTGTTTTTAGTGGAAGGTGATTCTGCAGGCGGTTCGGCCAAGCAGGCAAGAGAGCGGGATTTTCAGGCGATTATGCCGCTACGTGGCAAAATTCTTAACACCTGGGAAGTGGAATCTAACCAAGTGATGGCCTCGCAGGAAGTACACGACATTGCCGTGGCCTTGGGCATAGAGCCCGGTTCCAGCGATTTGCAGCATTTACGTTACGGAAAAGTCTGCATCCTGGCCGATGCGGATTCGGACGGTAACCATATCGCAACCTTGATTTGCGCATTGTTTTATCAGCATTCCGGGCCTTGGTCGAAGCCGGTCATGTCTTCGTGGCGATGCCGCCGCTGTATAGAATCGACGTCGGCAAGCGGGTGTTTTATGCTCTGGATGAATCCGAACGCCAAGGTGTGCTGGACAGAATAAAAGCCGAAAAACTCAAAGGTCAAATCAACGTGCAACGCTTTAAAGGTTTGGGTGAAATGAACCCTAGCCAACTGCGGGAAACTACCATGAACCCGGATACGCGTCGCCTGGTGCAATTAACCGTTGAAGACAACGACGACACCAATGCGCAACTGGATTTATTGCTGGCCAAAAAACGCGCGCCCGACAGGAAAACCTGGCTGGAAACTAAGGGCAATTTGGCGGATATAGCTTGATCACAGGACAAAATGATCTGATGAAAATCCAAGAAAAATCCCTCACCATGACCGTGCTGATGACGCCGGATATGGCTAATTTCTCCGGCAAGGTGCATGGCGGCATTATTTTAAAACTGTTGGACCAGGTGGCTTATGCCTGTGCGGCCAAGTATTCAAAAAATTACGTGGTGACGGCGGCGCTGGACAATGTGTTTTTTAAGCAGGCGATCAATGTCGGTGAGCTGGTGACTTTTTACGCTCATGTTAACTATGTGGGCCGGGCATCGATGGAAGTCGGTATAAAGGTCGTGGCGGAAAATTTACGCACCGATGAAAAAAGACACACAACATCGTGCTATTTCACGATGGTGGCGGTGGATGAAGACGGCAACAGCGTTGAAGTGCCCCGACTGGAAATTACCACTGAAGTGGAAAAAAGATTACATGAAGCCGCAGTTGCGCGTAAGCAAATGCGGCAGGAAATTTTAGAAAAAAATAGAGCATTACATGTCGATTTACCGGAAACAGGTCTGTAACCAATGATTTTACAAGGGAATTTTGAGCAACAACCACTCAAGGAATTTGCCGAGAAGGCGTACCTGGATTATTCCATGTACGTTATTCTCGACCGCGCTTTACCGAATATTGCCGATGGCTTAAAGCCGGTACAGCGACGAATCGTTTATGCAATGTCCGAGCTGGGCTTAACGGCCATTGCCAAGTACAAAAAATCCGCTCGAACCGTCGGTGATGTGCTGGGTAAGTATCATCCGCACGGCGATTCAGCCTGTTATGAAGCCATGGTGATCATGGCGCAGGATTTTTCTTACCGCTATCCGTTGATCGACGGCCAGGGTAACTGGGGCTCGCCGGACGATCCTAAATCCTTCGCCGCGATGCGTTATACCGAATCGCGCTTGACGGCTTATGCCCAGACCTTGTTAAGCGAATTAGGGCAGGGCACGGTTGAGTGGTCGGACAACTTCGACGGCACGCTCAAAGAGCCGGTGTTATTACCGGCAAGATTGCCCAACGTATTGCTGAACGGCACGATGGGCATCGCCGTCGGCATGGCGACCGATATTCCTCCTCACAATTTAAGGGAAGTCGCGGCGGCCTGTATTGAATTGCTGGATAACCCCGATTGTTCGTTTGAAACGATTTTTAGCCATATTAAAGGCCCGGATTACCCGACCGATGCCGAAATCATCACCTCGGCGGATGACATTCAAAAAATGTATTTAAGCGGTGGCGGCTCGGTAAAAATGCGCGCCAAATACGAAGAGGAAGACGGCACCATCGTGATCACCTCGTTGCCGCATCAAGTGTCGGGCGCCAAATTGCTCGAACAAATCGCAGCACAAATGCTGGCGAAAAAATTGCCGATGATCGAAGATCTGCGTGACGAATCGGATCATGAAAATCAAACCCGCCTGCTGATCATCCCCAAATCCAAACGCATTGATGTCGACGAAATCATGTCACATCTATTTGCGACCACCGATCTGGAAAAAAGCTACCGCATCAACATGAACATGATCGGTCTGGATGGTCGGCCGAAAGTGAAAAACTTGCGGGAGATTTTGGTCGAATGGCTGGCCTTCCGTACCGAAACCGTGCGCAGACGTTTGCAATACCGGCTGGATAAGGTGCTGGCGCGCTTGCATATTTTGGAAGGCTTGTTGATTGCCTATCTTAATATCGATGAAGTCATTGCCATTATTCGTACTGAAGATCACCCCAAACCGGTATTGATGGAACGCTTTGGTATTAGTGACCTGCAAGCTGAAGCCATCCTGGAATTAAAGCTAAGACACCTTGCCAAACTGGAAGAAATGAAAATCCGGGGCGAGCAAGACGAACTGGAGCAGGAACGCGCAGCATTGGAAAAAACCCTGGGCTCGCCAAGATTGCTCAATCGCCTGATTAGAACCGAAATCGAGCGTGATGCAGAAAAATTTGGTGATGATCGCCGCTCGCCGATAGTTGCCAGGGAATCTGCCCAAGCGCTGGAAACCACGGCATTGATAGCCAATGAACCGCTCACCGTTATTCTGTCGGAAAAAGGCTGGATCAGGGCAGCCAAAGGCCATGACATTGATGTGGCATCGCTAAATTACCGGGCAGGCGATAGTTTCCTTGAAGCCGTCAAAACCCGCTCGACGCAACCTGTGTATTTGCTCGATTCAACCGGTCGCGCCTACAGCACCTCGGCGCATGACTTGCCGTCGGCAAGAACCCAAGGCGAGCCGCTTACCGGTCGACTGAATCCACCGGCGGGCTCGTCGTTTACAAACTTGTTGGTCGGTAACCCCGATGACTGGATTGTGGTCGCCAGTGATGTCGGTTACGGCTTCCGCGTGCAGCTAAAAGAATTGTTGAGCAAAAACAAGGCTGGTAAAACCCTGCTGACTTTGCCGGATGGTGCCAAAGTGCTTAAACCTGCCGCCGTTAAAAGCGATGAAGACTTGCTTGCTGTGGTGACCTTGCAAGGCCGCTTGTTGATTTTTCCGGTCGCCGAATTACCCGAGTTGGTCAAAGGCAAAGGCAACAAATTGATACAAATTCCGTCCGCCGACTTGAGCAGCGGCAGTGACAAAGTCGTTGCCATTCTCTCCATCGCAGCTAATGCAGAATTGAAAGTGATCTCCGGCAAACGCCACGTCCAGTTAAAGGGTGCCGATATTGCCCATTATTCCGGAAGTAGAGCCAAACGCGGTCTGGCCTTGCCCAGAGGCTTTCAACGGGTTGATGGTTTGGAAAGCGAGTAAAGCCATGAGTTCTAAAATCAATTCAGTAGAGTCGCCATGCATAAGAAATTGTTGTCTGGATGAAGACGATGTCTGTCTAGGCTGTTTTCGCACCTTGGAAGAGATCAAATGCTGGTCGATAATTGACCATTCAGCGAAACGTGAAATTCTCGAGAATGCCAGTATCAGAGCAGAAAGAAGTCGTCTGGGGATTTCAAAATAAGAAGCAGTATGGGCGTGTTTAATGTTTGTCGGGTCTTGCCGAGAGCGCCTTCTGTTGGAAATTGTGGCGAAACAGCGTAACCCGACAAAATGTTGAATTTACTCGTGAACCTTGACTTTTGCCATGCCCGTTCGAATCAGTAAGCCGACTATAAATAGCACTAAAACATCACCCAAGAACAAGACGGGCAGCGGGTTGGTCCATTTATCCATATTTGTGCTGCGAGAATAATAGGGCGGGCCTGCGCCATAAGCTTCATCGATAGCATCGTAGTTGAGATATACAGCCGCAAGCAAAATAAGCGCGGCGCTTGCTAATAAAAGTATTCCAATGCCTGTGCGGTTCATATGTTTGCCTAGTCGCTACGGATATTTAACGGTCAGGTGAATTTGGCATTTTTTTAATGCCCCTTCTTTAGTCAGGTCGGCGACGAATGTTTCAATGTGCGAAGTTAGATCAATGCATCCGGCACTTCCCAAGACTTTGCCGCCATGGATAAAAAATCCGCCGCGTTTATAGGTTTCAGTGGTTGTAAATGGATGGATTGTTATTCTGTACTTTCCCCATGCCGCCTCACTGCCACTTTTATACCAGCGATTTGTCCATAACTCATCTGGATTTATCCAGTATATCCCTTCGGGAATGGGTCCGCCGGGGCCGCCTTTTTGAGCCTCTTGGCTATAGTTGAATTTGCCT
>JABFRC010000340.1 GCA_013141375.1 Methylococcaceae bacterium
AGCCATGACCGCCCTTTTTCCAGTCCCGGTATTTATGCGTCACATTCGGAAGCTGATAATACCCAGGGCAAAAATGCTTCTGTTCATAGCTGATTGCATTGTATTCAAGACCGGCCAAAGCAATAAAAGGCTTCATCGTGGAACCGGGCGGATATAAGCCGCGCAGCGCACGGTTATAAAGCGGCTGACTATCGGACGCCTGCAGAGCCTGATACTCCTCATTACTGATGCCGACCACAAAAGGATTCGGGTCAAATCCCGGGCGACTTGCAAAAACCAATACGCCACCGGTTTTAATTTCTATCGCAACAACGGCACCATTAAATTCTTCCAATGCGTCATAAGCGGTTTTTTGTAAATCGATATCCAGAGTCAGATACAAACTGGCTCCCTGATCCGGCGGTACCGAATTAACGGTATTGATGGCTCGCGCCTGTACATTGGTTTCTATTTCGGCATAACCGGTTTTGCCGTGCAATTGCGTTTCGTAAGCGGCTTCAATGCCCAGCTTGCCGATATGCGTCGAACCTCTATATTCGGCGGCAGGCAGGGTTTTCATTTCTGTTTCATTGATACGGCTTACATAACCCAGCACATGAGAAGACAGTTCTTTATAAGGATAATTTCTAACCAGCCTGGTTTTAATATCTACACCCGGAAAATAAGGTCTGACTACCGCAAATTTTGCAATTTCCTCATCGGTCATGCCAATCAATAGCGCGGTACTGGTAAAGCCTTTTTGGCGTTTACGCTGACGTTGGTATAGCTCGATTTTTTCATCTGAAATATCCAGCAATTTTTGCAATCGAGCCAGCGTATCGTTTAGGTCAGGAATTTGCTCGGGGATAAGTTCCAAACTGAAAGACTGGGTGTTTTCGGCCAGAACTTTACCGTGTCTATCGTAAATAATGCCTCGGGTTGGCACCAAGGGCTCGATTTTGATGCTGTTATCTTTGGCAAGGGTGGCATAGTGCTCATGACCGACAATCTGCAAATACACCAGCCGCACAACCAGGCCTGCAGACAGCAATAAAATCAGCAAAAATGCCGCGATAATACGATTGAGAAACAGGCGATTCTCGACCCTATTATCCTTAATGGTATAAAAGCGAGACATGTTAAAAACGCGCCCTTATCTGAAAATTCTGGAACGACGAATAAATCGTAGAACGGTATAAACCAAGGGCCAACAAAACGTACCGGTAAATACCGGTAACCAGAATGATGCAGGGAATTCGCCAGGTTGCTGCAGGTTTTTAATCACAAACAACAATAATTGAGAAAGCAGCAAGCAGAAGAAGATAAATAATCCCTGTTGAGGCAATGGAAACTGCCGCAAACGCCTATGCAGCGAAAGGCAAAGATAAATCACCAACGAATAAGCCAGCGCATATTGTCCTAACAAGCGCCCGGTCAATACATCAACCAACAATCCAAACGCCCAGGCATGGAAAATACCTACGCGCTCAGGTATCGCCAACGTCCAATAAATTAGCGCCAACAACACCCAGTCAGGATTAATGGCGGCCAGCTCATTTGGCAACGGCACAATGCGCAGGCACATGGCCAATACAAGCGTAAAAATAATACCGCCCTTACCTGGAAAATTATTCATTCTTATCGCTTGTCGGTGGCTTACTGTCTGGAATTTGGTTTTTTAGTAGTTGCATCGGCTCCTTATTTCCCCAGACAATTAGCAGCTCTCTATTGCGGTCGAGTAAGGCCTTCGGTGTGGCAGTGATGCCCGCAAACGACTTACTGCCCGCCGCATCGAACTCATCAACCACGGCAACCGGATACCCGGCCGGGAAAGTCCCGCCAAGACCGGATGTAATCAATAAATCACCGGGTTTGATATCAGCATTGGCCGGTAAATAAGGCAAATTAAGCTGATTATGTTTGCCGCTGCCCACCGCAATAGTCAACAACCCATTACGATTGACCTGAACAGGAATGGCATGACTCGGATCGGTAATCAACATGATTTCGGCCGTAAATGGCAAGGCACGGAAGACCTGCCCTACCACCCCATTGGCATCCAGCACCGGCTGCTGAGGATAAACACCAAAGCGCGTGCCTTTATTAACCACAACGATATGCTCAAATGGCGCCATATTGATTGACACCAACTCGGCAATCAACACTTGCTCGCCAAGCTTGAAAGAATTTTCCAGCAATGCTCGCAGACGGATATTTTCTTTTTCCAGCGAGTCAAACTTTAACAATCTTGTCTTATTAATTGTTTGCTCGTCGCGTAACTTCTCATTTTCCGCTCTCAACGTCGAATACGAACTGACAGCATCCGAGGCTTGATCAAGCAATACCGACGGAAATCCAACCAGATATTTAAGGGGATCAGTTAAAAAAGACAGCGCTGAACGCACATCATCAAGACGGGGATTCTGATGGTCCGTTGACAGCAATGCAACGGACGCAATAACAGCCACTAGCAGGCGGGTATTGATTGATGGGCCGGTGGCGAATAACAGTTTTATAGCGATATCCCTCGGCAAGCCTCTCCTAATATTGCCAACACTTCTGCCTCCTTGCAGCGGTAAGATCAGTTAACGTGAATGCCTGGCACACCAGGGCTAGTCAATCGCCCCTTACGACAATTCTTCTAATATCTTGCAATAAAAAGCGAATGTCGTTACCAGGGGCAAACAGCAAAAAAATCTCGGACTTATTCCAGGGAAAAGGTCGAAACGCCTTTTTTATCAAGCATTTCCAGCACCATACCGCCGCCTCTGGCCACGCAGGTCAAAGGATCTTCAGCAATATGCACTGGCAAACCAGTTTCTTCGGCAATTAATCGATCGATGTCTTTTAATAATGCGCCACCGCCGGTTAAAAATATGCCGCGATTGGCCACATCAGAACCCAGCTCAGGCGGAGTTTGCTCCAATGCCAGTCTGACAGCTCCAACGATGCCTGATAATGGCTCTTGCAAGGCTTCGAGAATTTCATTGCTGTTCAACGCAAAGCTGCGTGGCACGCCTTCGGCCAGATTACGACCTTTAACTTCAATTTCCTTAACTTCGCTACCAGGATAAGCCGTGCCGATTTCCATTTTGATTCTTTCAGCCGTCGCCTCGCCTATTAAGGTGCCGTAGTTTCTGCGCACATAATTAATGATGGCTTCATCAAAACGATCACCGCCAATACGTACAGATGACGAATACACGATGCCGTTGATCGAGATAACCGCCACTTCGGACGTGCCGCCGCCAATATCCAGCACCATCGAGCCACAGGCTTCATCGACCGGTAAACCCGCACCGATTGCAGCAGACATCGGCTCTTCAATTAAATATACTTCGCGAGCACCCGCCATGGCTGCCGATTCGCGGATGGCACGGCGTTCAACTTGAGTCGAACCGCAAGGCACGCAGATTAAAATGCGCGGACTGGGGCGTAAGAACTTGCTTTTGTGAACTTTTTGGATGAAATATCGCAACATGCGCTCAGTCACAGCAAAGTCGGCGATAACCCCATCTTTAAGAGGACGAATTGCGGTGATATTTCCAGGAGTCCTTCCCAGCATTTGTTTGGCTTCAAGACCGACTGCGGCGATAGTTTTGGCGCCGCGGATTTTGTCTTCCTTGATGGCAACCACCGAGGGCTCATTAAGCACAATTCCCTGTCCTGGAATATATATCAGTGTATTGGCAGTCCCTAGGTCAATTGAGAGATCATTTGAGAAAAGACCGCGAATTCGTTTGAACATTTTTAGCTGTATCCTGTAAGGAATAAAATCGTACTACTCTATCAATCAAGCGGGTATTTGAGCAAGATATAAAGTATCATTATTGCCACCCCTAGATTATCTTAACCTTAAAACCAAGGAGCTTTGTGTGTCGTTAACGGCAAATGATGTGAAGAAAATTGCGCATCTGGCGCGGCTAGGTATCGACGATCAGGATGTCGAATCTTACGCAAACGATTTATCCGGAATGCTGGATTTAATGACCCAGATGAGCGAGCTCAATACCGACAATGTCAGCCCAATGGCCCATCCGCTGGACCAGATTCAACGACTAAGACCCGACGTCGTCACCGAACACAACCAACGCGAGCATTTCCAAGCCATTGCACCACAAGTCGAAGATGGACTTTATCTGGTGCCAAAAGTCATTGAGTAAAGGAACCCCCCATGTACAACCTTACCATTGCCGAGTTGGCCAAAGGCCTGCGTGCCGGCGAATTTTCCAGCGTTGAGCTGACGCAAACATTCTTAAAAAGAATCCATCAACATAGCGCGCTTAACGCCTATGTCACCGTTACTGACGAGCTGGCCTTACAACAGGCAAAAGCCGCCGATGCAAAATTAGCCAGTGGCGATGCGAGCTTGCTGACCGGCATCCCGATTGCGCAAAAAGACATTTTCTGTACTCTGGGCGTTAAAACCAGCTGCGGCTCGAAGATGCTGGATAATTTCATCGCGCCCTACAATGCCACGGTTGTCGATAAACTCAATCAGGCCGGTGCAGTCATGTTGGGCAAGGTCAACATGGATGAATTTGCGATGGGCTCATCGAATGAAACCAGTTTTTACGGCCCAACCAAAAATCCCTGGAACACCAACACCGTACCTGGCGGCTCATCGGGTGGCTCGGCCACTGCAGTGGCTGCGCGTTTAGCAGTTTGTGCCACCGGCACCGATACCGGCGGCTCGATTCGCCAACCGGCTGCGCTGTGCGGTATTACCGGCTTAAAACCGACCTATGGCCGCGTGTCGCGCTACGGCATGATTGCCTACGCCTCCAGTTTGGATCAAGGCGGCCCGATGACGCGCAATGCCGAAGATGCGGCCATCCTGTTGCAAGCCATGGCCGGTTTTGACGAAAAGGATTCCACCAGCGTTGACCAGCCCGTTCCTGATTACTTGGCCGACCTTAACAAGCCGTTGACCGGCCTAAAAATCGGCCTGCCGAAAGAATTTTTTACTGCCGATTTAAACAGCGATATGGCCGCAACACTTGAAGCAGCGATTAACCACTATCGCCAACTGGGTGCCGAAGTTAAAGAAGTCAGCATGCCAACGCTGAAAATGGCGATCCCGGCTTATTACGTCATCGCGCCGGCAGAATGCTCTGCAAACTTGTCACGCTTCGATGGCGTGCGTTTCGGCTATCGCTGCGACAATCCGGCTGATTTATCTGACCTGTACACCCGTTCGCGCGGCGAAGCTTTCGGCAAAGAAGTCAAACGCCGTATTTTGATGGGCACTTACGCGCTGTCTGCCGGTTACTACGACGCTTACTACATCAAAGCGCAAAAAGTCCGTCGCCTGATTAGTGATGATTTCAAAAATGCCTTGTCGGAAGTTGATGTCATCATGGGCCCGGTCACACCGACGCCTGCATTTGGCATTGGCGAAAAACTCGCCAACCCGATTGAAATGTATTTGTCCGATATTTACACCATTGCCATTAACCTCGCGGGTTTACCGGCGATGTCGATTCCGGCTGGATTTATCAATGGCTTACCTGTCGGTCTGCAAATCATCGGTAATTATTTTGACGAAGCCAGACTGTTAAACGTCGCCCACCAATACCAACAAGTCACCAACTGGCATCAGCAAAAACCAAAAGGTTTTGAATAAGAGGTAACGGTCATGGCAAAAATCACCGAACTGTCGCAACTGGATTTGAATGGCACCTACAGTTACGCCGATTATTTGACCTGGCAACTAACTGAAACGGTTGAGCTGATCAAAGGCAAGATTATGGCGATGTCGCCTGCGCCCAATTTGAAGCATCAAAACGCCATCACCAATTTGGGCGGCTCGTTATATCAATATTTTCACAAAAGGCCCTGCAAACTTTTTTACGCGCCCTTTGACGTCAAACTCTACAACAGCCAAAAATCCAAATTATCCGACCAGGATGTTTTCAGTGTTGTGCAGCCCGACTTATGCGTGATTTGCGACAAAGACAAGCTCACCGAACAAGGCTGTAACGGCTCGCCGGACTGGATCATCGAAATCCTCTCGCCCGGCAACAGCAAAAAAGAAATGCGCCTGAAATACGATCTTTATCAGGAAAATGGCGTGACCGAATACTGGTTGGTATATCCCTACGAACAAGCTGTTTACCAGTTTGTACTGGATCAAACCACCGAAAAATATCAGCTTTTTGCCATGGCTGCCGGTGACGAACTGGCAACACCTTTTCTTTTCCCCGAACTACAAATTGATTTAGCCGACGTTTTTGCCGAATAGCTAACAAGGAACCACAAAATGACCACCCAATGGGAAACCGTAATCGGCCTGGAAATTCATACCCAGCTTGCCACCCAATCGAAAATATTCTCAGGCGCTTCCACCGCATACGGCGCGGAACCCAACACCCAAGCCTGCGCCGTTGACTTAGGCTTACCTGGCGTACTGCCGGTATTGAATGAACAAGCCGTGCGGATGGCCGTCACCTTCGGACTGGCCATCGACGCGCACATCGCGCCGCATTCAGTTTTTGCCCGCAAAAACTATTTCTACCCGGACTTGCCCAAAGGCTACCAAATCAGCCAGATGGACTTGCCAATCGTCGGCAACGGTCACCTGGATATTGAAGTCGACGGCGAAACCAAGCGTATCGGTATCACTCGCGCGCATCTGGAAGAAGATGCGGGTAAATCATTGCATGAAAGTTACCACGGCATGACCGGCATCGACCTCAATCGCGCCGGTACGCCTTTACTGGAAATCGTCTCTGAACCGGACATGCGTTCGGCCAAAGAAGCCGTCGCCTACATGCGCAAATTGCATGAACTGGTGCGTTATCTGGAAATCTGCGACGGCAACATGCAGGAAGGCTCGTTCCGCTGTGACGCCAATGTCTCGGTGCGCCCCAAAGGCCAGGCCGAATTCGGCACTCGTGCGGAAATCAAAAACATCAACTCCTTCAAATTCGTCGAAAAAGCCATCAATCACGAAATTGAACGGCAAATTGAAGTCATCGAAAACGGCGGTAAAGTCGTCCAGGAAACCCGGCTTTACGATGCCAACAAGGACGAAACCCGCTCCATGCGCAGCAAGGAAGAAGCCAACGACTACCGCTATTTTCCTGATCCAGATTTATTGCCGGTAGTCATCAGCGACGAGTTCAAAGCACAAGTCAAAGCTACCTTACCGGAATTGCCACACGCTAAAAAACAACGCTTTATCGAGCAATACGGCCAGGACGACGAAAGCGCCACCACCTTGACCTCATCACGCGAACTGGCTGATTTTTACGAAGCGGTCGTTAAAAACTCCGGCGTTGACGCCAAACTGGCAAGCAACTGGATGACCGGCGACGTGCTCGGCGCGTTAAACAAAGCGGGCCTAGAAATCAGCCAAAGCCCGGTCAGCGCCGAACGTCTGGCGGGTCTGTTAAAACGCATCGCCGACAACACCATCTCCGGTAGAACCGCCAAACAAGTCTTCGATAAACTCTGGAACGGCACCGCCACTGCCGATGAAATCATCGAGCAGGAAGGCTTAAAGCAGATCACCGACACCGGCGCGATCGAAGCCATCGTCGACAAAGTGATTGCCGCCAACCCTGGCCCCGTCGAGCAATACCGGTCAGGTAAAGACAAGGCTCTAATGGCCCTGGTCGGCCAAATAATGAAGGAAACCCAAGGCAAGGCCAATCCGGGGGAAGTGAATAAGATGTTGATTGAGAAGTTGAAGGGGTAATCCCTCTTAAGCCATCGATAAAATGACCAGAATGCCCCTTTGTCGCGCGTCAGAATATGCCGGTAAAGCTGCTCTTAGAAGTCTACTATCAGACATGGACAATGGCGCCACAGTAACGCGGAATAAGGTAAATCGCTCGATCGCTTTTTTGCCGCGTTTTAGATGTAAAAGTTAGCCGGCTGAATAAATATGGATCCAATGTTTAAGCAGTTCCACCCGTCGCGAAGATCAAGTCGCTCAAGGCTAGTTCCTTAGGCGCTCACGTAACCCCGCATGTGAATCACGGAATTCATGAGGCTCTTTTTATCCAGTCAAAGCCGTACTGAATAGCGATGAAATCACATGGAAATAGATATCCAATAAAGAAGCCACGGTGTTATAAAAAATGGCTTGAACGGTTTCCAACGGTTGGTTGAGCAATAATTTGAGGGTTTCTCCACAGGCATAATAGAGGCTTAATGCCTTGGCTTCAGTCAGCGCCATCAAACTCGAACTCCAAATCGTCAGCTGCTCATCAATGCTGTTAAGTAGGATCTGGCTGGTTTCCAGGCCATGAATGAATCGAGTAGAAAATTGATCAATGCTACTGGAAAGTACGGTTTTAGGATCATTCATCAATGATTGCCCTAGTAACTGAGTCTGCTGGCTTAATTCGTTTATCTTGATGACAATTTGCTCAGCCTTTGGCCAGAGCTGTTCATGAATAATGGCATAGGCGTCATGCCACTCCTGAACCGACTTGTCATAGACTACTTGAAAGGTTTCTGAAGGTTGTTCGTAAGCTTGTATTGAGAAGTTGGCGATATCACTGTGCCACTCTCGTACCAGTGATTCAGTGCCTTTTATTAGCGTAGATATTTGAGAATTGACTTGGGTAATTAGTCTGGAGGTCGGCTCAATTAACTTGGTTTCAACATCCAGCTGTCTAATGGTAAGAAAATCTTGATTTATCGACATAATCGTACAACTCCCTTGTTTAAGCTTATAGGTCGTTAACTTAGGGTATCAAAAAAAATGCGGCCAGCTGAGTGACCGCATAAAGAGGAAGGATATGAAACTCGTAGCCCAAATGGAGGATATCAACGAGTGGGTCTAGTCTATTAAATAATTCGACTTTTGAAAATGTGGCGGATTGTCGCAGGACAAACTGTCGCAGGGTTAGCCGGTCACGAATGAACTAAGACCTTCAGTGAAGGGCAGTTCAGTTATTTCAATAGTATCAACTCTGGCAGTAATTGGACCTTTACGGCACCATTCAACGAAGTGTTCGATTGCCGGATGTTCGCCTTGAGCAATAATCTCAACCCGGCCGTCGGCAAGATTGACGGCACTTCCGTAAATGTTTAATTGATTGGCTTTACGGCGCGTAAAGGCGCGAAAGTAAACGCCTTGTACCCGTCCGGACACAATAATATTGACTTGTCGGCTCATCGGCTAATTTTCCAGCAGTAGTGAATTTTCGGGTTACGGGCAAAATCTTCAGGGATAGTGGTGGGGGTAATGCTTTCAACAACCAAATTTGATAACGCTTCCGTTTCCAACTTAAAGCGTCTGAAGTTGGTCGAAAAATACAATATCCCGTCTGGCGCCAGTAATGTCACAGCATCTTCAATCAGCTTGACGTGATCTTTTTGGATATCAAATACATCTTCCATTCGCTTGGAATTGGAAAATGTCGGCGGGTCCAGAAAAATCAGATCATATTGTCTGGGTAAGGCCATACGGGCTTCGTTTTCCAGCCATTCCAAACAATCGGCTTGGATGAATTCGTGACTTCCCTGAACATCGTTCAGCTCCAGGTTGTTTTTCGCCCAGCCCAGATAAGTGTTGGACATATCCACCGTTGTAGTTGCCTTTGCTCCGCCCACTGCGGCATGTACAGTAGCGCTGCCGGTGTAAGCAAACAGGTTTAAAAAACGTTTATCTTTGGCCTGTTTTTGAATGAGAAGCCGAATAGGTCGATGATCGAGGAACAAACCGGTGTCGAGATAGTCTTCAAAATTGACCAGCAATTTACATCCGCCTTCTTTAATTTCATGAAAACGGCCTTGCTCGGCGATTTTTTCATATTGATCTGTGCTTTTTTGTTTACGGCGAATTTTTAAGAACACCTGTTCGCGGCTGACATTAAGCACATCCGGGATTGCTGCCAGCAGCCCTGCCAGTCGTTGATCGGCTTTTTGCTGGTCGATGCTTTTCGGCGGCTCATATTCCTGCACGTTGATCCAGGTGGTTGAGCCTTGATAAATGTCGATGGCGACCGCGTACTCCGGCAAGTCGGCATCGTAAACCCGGTAGCAGCTGACGTTGTTTTGTTTAGCCCATTTGGCAAACTTCTTAAGATTCTTTTTAAGTCGATTAATAAACATATCGACACCGATGTTATCCACAACTTCGGCTTGGGTCTCGCTGGCTTCCGTTACCTGGGCAATCCGCTCTTCCTGAGACTTGGCTTTAGGAATAAAAAACGCTTTTTCTTCGATATTAAAACGCAACAGCTTGCATTCCAGCGCGCCATTGAACAGCGTGATAGGTTTTTGCGAACGAATGCCTAAACGAAAACCTAACTCAGGATTGCTGATAATCATCGCCGCTTTCCAGCCAACAAATTGGTTTTTAAGCGTATCGCCCATTTTTTTATACAGCTCGGCGGTTTCCTGTTCATCACCCAGGCGTTCACCATAAGGCGGGTTGCAGATCAATAAGCCGGGCTTCCAACTGGTCGCCGGGGCAGCGTCTTCAATATCGCGACGTTCAAGATGAATTTTGCCGGTAAGCCCTGCATTGGCAACATGCTTTAGAGCGGTATTAATCGTGTAGCGATCCTGGTCGAATCCGACGATGACCGGGAGTTTGTTTATGCCTGCTGATTTGCGTTGCTCGGCTTCCGTGCGTAAGCGTTGCCAGAGTTTAGTGTCGTGTTTTTTCCAGCCCAGAAAGCCAAAGTAATCGCGCAATAAACCCGGTGCGTAATCGGCGGCAATCATTGCGCCTTCCAACACCATGGTGCCGGAACCGCACATCGGGTCGAGTAACGTACCGCCTGCTTTGGCGATAGCGGGCCAGCCGCTACGCAATAACATCGCGGCCGCCAGGTTTTCTTTAATTGGTGCTTTGATGGTGACATCGCGATAACCTCGTCGATGCAAGCTTTCGCCGGACAAGTCCAAACTAAGCTGCGCTGTTTCACCCTGTAAATAGACATTGATGCGAATGTTAGGGCGATCGGTATCGATATTGGGGCGTTGATTTGTTTGCGCACGGATTTGATCGACAATAGCATCTTTCACTTTTAACGCGCCAAAGTGGGTGTTGTTAATTGCTGGTGAGTTCTTCGCGCTGAACGACACCGCAAAACTGCCGTCGGCGGCAACATGATCAAGCCAGTTAATGGTTTGCACGCCTTTATATAAGTCTTCTTGCGTTTTAACGGTAAAGGAATTTAGCACCAGCAAAATACGATTGGCGGTGCGCGACCAAAGACAAGCTCGATAAGCGGTTTCCAGATCGCCTTGAAACGCCACGCCCGCCATGGTGGCTTTAATTTGAGAGTTACCAAGTGCGCGAAGTTCATCCGCGAGGATGTCTTCCATTGCTTTGGGTGTGGTGGCAAACAATTGGTAGGTGGACATAGAAAACGCTCAGAAATGACACAGACAAGAAACAGCAAAGGCGCAAGACCCAGCTGAATAACCGGGTCTTGCGCCTTTGTTTAGATTGAGCTTACTGAATTTTGATCAGTTCAACATCAAAAATCAATGCGGCATTCGGGCCGATATCACGGCCAGCGCCTCTTGATCCATAGGCTAGGTCTGACGGGATGTAGAAGCGGAACTTATCGCCTTCCTTCATCAGTTGAACGCCTTCGGTCCAGCCTGCGATAACGCGGTTTAATGGGAAAGTGGCTGGCTCGCCGCGGCTGTAAGAGTTGTCAAATTCTTTACCGTCAAGAGTGGTGCCTTTGTAATGCACAGTGACGTTGTCAGTAGATGAAGGTGATTTAGCACCAGTGCCTTTGGTTAATACTTCGTACTGCAAGCCTGTAGCGGTAGTCACAATGTTTGGTTTTTTGGTGTTTTCAGCAAGAAAAGCAGCGCCTGCGGCTTTGTTTTCTTCGGGAGTAGCGGCGTTGGCCATAGTTAGTCCTATAAAAATAACAGCGATAATGGAAGTAATTTTACGATAAAGTTTTTTCACGGATTTGCCCTTAAGTGACGTAAAACGCTAGTTTATCAAAAAAAGCCGTCACTGCTTTCCAATTGATGTTTACATGCATTGAGTTGTTTTTGATAAAGCTTGGCGCGGGCAGCTACTTTATCAGCAACTGTGATCAGCCAGGGTTTTTGTTTATAGCTTTGTCGTTGATAACCGCCTTGGCCTTCGTGATAGGCAAGATATAGGCGTTTTGTATCCGTCAACGGTATGCCCAAGCGTGTATGACTGACATGACAATACCAGCCGATAAAGTCTGCCGCATCAGAAAAGTCGTCCCGATCCGCACCCCAGCCACCGGCTTTGTCGAGATAGTTGTCCCAGGTTTCATCTTTGGCTTGGGCATAACCGTATGCGCTACTGTCTCTAAACCACGGAATAAATCCCAGCAGCCAGGGACGAGGTGGTTGCGCATCGGCGATAAAGCGCGACTCCTGGTACATTATGGCCATTTGCACTTCAATGGGAACGCCCCATTTCGTAGAGGCTTTTTTTGCATCCGCATACCAATCATCTTTTTCAATAAAGGCAGCGCAAAGGTTGTCACTGTTTTTTGGCGGCATGACAGTACATGCAGATAAAAAAACTGACATAATCAAAAAAACTTTTTTATTCATGTTATTGATAGGCGATTGCGAATGTATTGTTTAGCAATGATTATAAGAAAGGGCTGTAAATTCAAAGACTCTACTATAATCCAGCCAACAGGACTGCATGCTTCGAGCATGATATCGGGAAAACACGGAGACACTGGTACCAATGACAAACCAAACAGATCGACCCTACCGTAAGAATGTCGCCAAGCAAGGCTTGATTTATATGGGTGGCAAAGAATTAGAGGTCCTTATAAAAAACTATTCCATTTCAGGATTGTTGGCCGAATTAACAGGTGAGCATCAATATTTGGAGGTTAAGGATATTTATCAAGCCATCTCAAATTGTCCTGTGCTGGATTTTTACATCCCCGAAATGCGAATGTCCGGTGAAGTCGATGTAGTCAGGGTGGATATTGAAGACTCGCGCATTTTGATGGCGCTAAAT
This sequence comes from Methylococcaceae bacterium, assembly GCA_013141375.1. Lineage (GTDB taxonomy): Bacteria > Pseudomonadota > Gammaproteobacteria > Methylococcales > Methylomonadaceae > JABFRC01. The sequence continues at coordinate 12,935 of JABFRC010000340.1, forward strand.
TTCAAGTATGTCAGCCATGACGTCGATCAGTGTTTATATCAACGCAAAGCCTATCGTAAGCTAATGTCTGCAACAGGCAAGATTTTGTTGGAGGACATTTTTATCGACTTTGAAACCATCAATGTGTCTATTGATGGTTTGATGATAAGGCTGCTGGATAATGTTGAAGTGAACGCTGGGACGATTACTGCATTTCGATTTAGGCAGCTGGGTCTGGAAGGCGCAGTAAAAGTCGTATGGGTTGAGCATGCTGATGGCACGACATTGCTGGGTCTGGAATACATACGCATGTCAAGAACCCAAATTGAAGGTATTCCAGTATTTGCCAAGCGCTAAGGCATTATTACCGCTGGGTGTCAGTGTATTTTAGTTTGTCTCTCGATAGCCAAAACGCAGTTGCAAGCTCATGGGCGTGTTCTTGTGTTTCTGCTTTACCCAATAGTTTTAACGCAATCGCTGCAGTTCCAATGACACTCGCTTGAGCAAAATCATCCTCAAATTCACCATTCCATAATTGCGCCAGCTGTTTTGGATCAAGTTCTTCCGGTTTAATATGACGATGAGAAAATAAAGCCGGCCAGTTTTCATCGACTAGCTCGCCGTTATGAACGCTTTGTACCAGACATTCCATGTCGGGATTGCGTTCGGTTTCTCCGCCTTCACCTTTTAATACCGCCATGTGTGGCTGTTGCAATAATGCGGCGGCTTGCTGATGAACGGGACGATAGCCGGGGTGAAATATGCCTTGGATGCTGTAGTCCGCATTAAACGGATTTAACAATCTGACCAAAGTATGCACGGGCGAGCGCAAACCCAGAATCGGACGCAACTCAATAATGTCGTGCAGTTTCGGACAAAAATGTTCCAGTGATAAATAGCTGAAATTAAGTGCTGCCAATTGTTGCTTGGCTTCATCAATGCTGGTGGCAGCAGTTAAGCCCAGATAGCTTAAGACATCTTGAGTATAAATCCGGCCGGCTGTATGGCCTTCCGAACCATGCATGAAAACAACAATGCCATTTTCTGCCAGCAACAATGCTGACAATAAAAACCAAGGTAAATGCCTGCGTTTACCGGCATAAGATGACCAATCCAGATTAACTTTAATTGCACCGGAATCGATATGAAAAGATTCTTGTGCGGCTTTAACAAAGCCCGCCAATTCCTCCGGCGTTTCTTCTTTAATGCGCATCAACATCAGAAAAGCACCCAATTGCTCCGGCAGCACTTGCTCAGCCAGAATCAATTGCATGGCTTGATAGGCTTCATCCTGGGTTAATGGTCTTGAGCCTTTTTTGCCTTTGCCGAGTATGCGAATGAAGGGGGCAAACGGATGTTCCGGGCTTGGCGTCTGTTCATGATGGGTAAGGCTCATAATGTCACTTTGAAATAATGGTCGGTCAATAAGGCCGCAAATAACAGCGTTAAATAGATAATGGAATACCAGAAGGTGCGCATAGCGGTTTTGTTGTCTTTATGGCGGCGCATTAAGAGTGCTTGGTAAATAAAGCCAAGACCGAGCGGCACAACAACGCCAAGATAAATCAAGCCGCTCATGCCGGTTAAATAGGGCAGTAAGGTGACGATTAGCAGCAGTACGGTATACAGCAGAATTTGCAGGCGGGTAAAATCCGGGCCGTGGGTCACTGATAACATCGGGATGCCGACCTTGGCATACTCGTCTTGTTTGGCAATTGCCAGAGGCCAAAAGTGCGGCGGTGTCCAAACATAAATAATCAGCACCAGCAGTAGTGCAAAGGGGTGAATTTCCCCGGTCATGGCACACCAGCCCAGCAAAGGCGGAGTGGCGCCGAAAGCGCCGCCAATCACGATGTTTTGGGGCGTCATGCGTTTTAGGTACACGGTATAAACAATCGCATAGCCGAATAAAGATGCGAAAGTCAGTACGGCAGTGAGTGTGTTAACCAGAAAAACCAGTAACAGCATCGCAATTAAACCGAGTATCCCAGCAAACACAAGTACATTAGTTGAGCTTAACTTACCGGTAGGTAAGGGCCTGTTTCTGTTGCGCGCCATCTGCGCATCGGCTTTTTGGTCGATATAGTGATTGATGGCTGCAGCTGATGAAGCTGCCAGCGCTATGCCAACGATGCCATAGGCAAAGGGCTCAAGAGGCGGCATGCCCGGCACGGCCAGCAGCATGCCCACAACGGCAGTAAAAACCATCTCTGCAACCACGTTGGGTTTGCATAATTCAAGGTAACTTTTCCAGTGATAAAGGGGCGATTGACCTGACATTATTTAATATATTCCAACTTTTTTAGTATTGTATAGAATACCGTGAACCACTCATTATTGAAACACAACCGCGCTAACACTAAACCAAAGAGGGATTTATGAAGAAACGTTTTTTAGGGGGCTTGCTACTGTGTTTACCGGTGATTACCGTCAGCGCAGAAAGCAAAGTGGCTGAGCATATTTTGGGTAACGGTCTGAAAGTTTTAGTTAAAGAGGACCATCGTTCGCCAGTAGTGGTGTCACAGATTTGGTATAAGGTTGGCTCAAGTTATGAGCCGGGCGGCATTACCGGGCTGTCACACATGCTTGAGCACATGATGTTTAAAGGCACTGACAAGCACCCAGCGGGAGAGTTTTCTCGCATCATTGCCGAGAATGGCGGCGATGAAAACGCCTTTACCGGCACGGACTACACGGCGTATTTTCAAACCATGGCGGCTTCCAAGCTGCCGGTCAGTTTTGAGCTTGAAGCTGACCGCATGCGCGGTTTGCACTTGATTGCGGATGAATTGAAAAAAGAACGTGAAGTAGTGACTGAAGAACGCCGCATGCGCACGGATGACAACCCGCAAGCCAAGCTAAATGAGCATTTTATGGCGTTGGCTTACAGCAACAGCCCTTATAAAAATCCTGTAATAGGCTGGCCTGCAGACATTGCCAACTATTCAGTTGAAGATTTACAAGCCTGGTATCAACGCTGGTATGCTCCGAATAATGCCACTTTGGTTGTGGTGGGTGATGTCCAGCCCAAGGCCGTTTTTGATTTGGCTGAAAAATACTTCGGCTCGCTAAAAACCAGTGAAATCAAACCGCTTAAGCCGCAAACCGAAGTCGAGCAATTGGGCGTTCGCAAAATAACCGTGAAACTGCCCGCCAAACTGCCCTACCTATTATTGGGATACAAAGTCCCCTCATTAACCACGGTAGAGAATGAATGGGAAGCTTATGCGCTGGAAGTATTGGCTGGTGTTCTTGATGGCGGAAGTAGTGCTCGTCTATCAAGTCGATTGGTGCGCGGCAAACAGCTGGCTGTATCTGCGGGTGCCGGCTACAGCCTGACATCCAGATTGCCTACCTTATTCGAATTGGAAGCCACCCCGGCAGAAGGCAAAACAGTATGGGAGCTGGAATCAGCACTAAAAAACGAAGTGTTTGAGCTACAAAATGAATTGATCAGCACAGATGAATTGCAACGCATCAAGGCTCAAGTGTTAGCCAGTGCGGTCTATGAGCGGGATTCCAACTTCTATCAAGCCATGCAGCTGGGCACATTGGAAACCGTTGGTTTGGGCTGGCGCAAAATTGATGAATATGTCGACAAGGTCAATCGGGTGACTGCCCAGCAAGTGCGCGATGTCGCTCGAAAGTATTTAATCGAAGATCATTTAAGTGTCGCTTACCTTGACCCACAACCCATTAAAGATGGCAAAGCTGCTCCAGCTGCTTTGCCCGCTCACGGACCCCAACGCTAAATAAAAAGGAGATAAAACATGCGTATACGAATTTTAGGATTGTTATTTCTGGCCTTCAGCCAGGCCGCTTGGTCAACTGCCAAAATTGAGCATTGGCAAACCCCGCAAGGCAGCCGTGTCTATTACGTTCGCACTGAAGGCCTGCCCTTGGTAGACATTCAGGTGGCTTTCGACGCAGGCAGTGCCCGTGACGATTATCAGTTTGGTTTGGCTTCACTCACGTCTTCTCTGCTGGATACCGGGGCCGGGCAATGGAATGCAGATGAGATCGCGCAACGCTTCGAAAGTGTCGGGGCTAATTTTGGCACTGGAATTTCCAGGGATATGGCCTGGGTGTCATTGCGCACGCTCACCGATAAGCCCTTGTTTGATAAGGCGCTGGATACCGCTCAAGCCATCCTGGCCAAACCTGGTTTTAATCCCGCAGATTTTGATCGGGAAAAAAACCGGACGCTGGCAGGATTGAAACAACAAGAAGAGTCACCTGGGGCACTTGCCGGGATTGCCTTCTTCAATACGCTTTACGGTGATCATCCTTATGCACATCCGAGTGATGGCACGATTGTGACGGTTTCTGGTTTTAGCGTTGATGATTTACGCAATTTTTACCGTAAATACTATGTGGCCAGCAATGCGATCGTGGTGATAGTCGGTGATCTGACCAAACAACAAGCTGAACAAACGGCTGAAAAATTGGTTAAAGAGCTGCCGGTCGGACAAAGACCTGCGCCGCTTCCTGATGTGCTCGCCTTGCAAAAAGCCAGTCAGCAACATATTGAATTCCCATCGGCTCAAACGCATGTATTGGTGGGACTGCCGGGTTCTTACCGTAAGGATCCCGATTATTTCAGCCTTTATGTGGGCAATCACATTCTGGGCGGAGGCGGCCTGGTATCCAAGCTGTTTGACGAAGTGCGCGAAAAACGGGGCTTGGCCTATGGCGCGTCCAGTTCATTTGCACCATTGGCAAAACCCGGCCCGTTTATGATCAGCCTGCAAACTCGAAATGACCAGACGAAAGAAGCCTTGCAAGTCGTCAATCAAACGCTGAATGATTTCATCAACAATGGCCCGACAGAAGCTGAATTGCTTGCTGCCAAGCAAAATATCACCGGCGGTTTTGCACTGCGCTTTGATACCAATAAGGAATTGATTAACTACGTGGCGATGATCGGTTTTTACGAATTGCCGCTGGATTATCTGGATACCTTTCAACAAAACGTCGAGCAAGTGACCGTGGCGTCTATTAAGGACGCTTTAAAACGACGGGTTAAATCTGAGTTGCTGCAAACAGTGACAGTCGGTCAAGCCGCGGCCAAGCATGGAAAATAAGCTCCGTATTATTGGCGGTGACTGGCGCAGTCGGCAGATAAAATTTGTCGATGCGCCAGGCTTGAGGCCTACTCCTGCTAGAGTGAGGGAAACCTTGTTCAACTGGTTGCAATACGATCTGGTCGGCAAGCGCTGCCTGGATCTCTTTGCAGGCAGCGGGGCGTTGAGCTTTGAAGCCGCCTCCCGTGGAGCCGCTTTTGTCATGCAGGTAGAGCAAAATCCGGAAGCCTGCCGCGCGTTAAAAGAAAATGCACTTGCCCTTAATGCAAGCCAAGTTAAACTGGTTCAGGCTGAAGTTTTTCGGTATTTAAGTGGGGATGCGCAAACCTTTGATGTGGTTTTTTTGGATCCGCCGTTTGCTGCCAATCTTGCCGGACAAACGTGCCAGTGGCTGGAAGACAAAGGTTGGCTGGCCAATCACGCAAAAATCTATGTTGAAACCGAGCGGCAAGCCAAGGTAAGTGATCTGCCCGAAAATTGGCAATTATTAAAAAGCAAAGCGGCCGGTGAAGTGGGTTATCACCTGTTTCAACGTAACACATAATTTTTAAGATTCACCACGTTTGGCACAGGGCTTTCAAGTTTTAGAATTTGTGCTCAGCGTGGTGAATAGTTTCGAAAAAATACTTCCTTGATATAAAATCGCCGCTTTTTTTCCTCTTCAATTGCCATGCATATTACTGCTATTTATCCGGGTACGTTTGATCCCGTCACTAATGGGCATTTGGACCTCATTGCCAGAGCCTCACGGCTGTACCAAAAAGTCATTGTGGCCGTGGCTGTTAACAGAAATAAACAACCCTTATTTTCTCTGGTCGAGCGGGTTGAGATGGTGCAAAGTGAGATCACCCCATTTGCCAATGTTGAAGTCATAGGCTTTGACACCTTGCTGGTCGACTGCGCGAAACAACATGGCGCCAATGTGATTTTACGCGGCTTGCGGGCGGTATCTGATTTTGAATATGAATTCCAACTCGCCGGGATGAATCGCCGACTGGCTCCGGAGCTGGAAACCGTATTTTTAACGCCCGCCGAGCAATATGAGTTTATCTCTTCGAGCATGATCCGGGAAATTGCCCAGTTGAACGGGGATGTAGCCTGCTTTGTGCCGGCGCGTGTTCAGCAA
>JABFRC010000197.1 GCA_013141375.1 Methylococcaceae bacterium
CTTGTATCCATATCCAGTTCGACGATTGCCGCTGATCCCAACAACACAGTTGCTTTGGCAATGAAGGTGCTGGGTATCAACCCATCTGCCAAATAAGACTGCATTTTTTCAATACGCTTTTGGATGCTGCCTTCTGGATTTAAGTAAGACCATTCTTTGTGGTGCCATTCGGCCAGCGTTGGAATGTGTTCAGGTTCGTCGATGATGTTGAGGATTTGCATGAGCGAGGGTTTATCTTCAACTTGGGTTAGTGATTTTCAGGCAGTTTGTCCAAAACCACCAATATTAATGTCGCCAATGGCCCTAAAAACAATGAGATAAAAAACCAGTTCTTGCCTTTTCTGCCTTTGGCTTGAGCAAGTCCGGCATTGATCAAAGACAATGTTCCCCAGCCAACAAAGTATTGGCCGCCTTGTATGACGATATTGGTATCCATACTTTTCCTTATTAAAATTAGACCATGACGATGCGAGTAAAATCCGTAGGATGCTGCTGTGCGACGGGACGTGCATCGATATTTCTTTCTTTGAATGATAAGCCTTGTGACCTGGAGCTACTTACTCAACCACAAGCAACTTATTGCTATCAATGGGTATCTCTGCATGTTTATCAAAAATGCCATTATTGCCCCCCACACTGGCCGCATCAGCCAGGGTGTATTTATCCAGCACACTCATAAATGCCCGCTGGGCCTCGTATAACGTGGCCTTTAGAAAGCAATTGCGAATCAGTCGGCAGTGATTGTTGGGTATATCGAAACACTCAACCAGATTCATGTTCTGCTCGGTTCGTCGCACCACTTCGCCCAAGCCAATCGCATAGGCAGGTCGGGCCAATTGGATGCCGCCGCCCTTGCCGCGGGTCGTCATAATAAATCCTTCATTGGCGAGGCTATTGGCCACCTTGACCAGATGGTTTCTGGAAATCTGATGATAATCTGCGATCTCTGCAATAGTTGCCAGACCCGGTTCCGGCAGTCGCGCAAGATAAATCAACAAGCGCAATGACAAGTCCGTAAATTGTGTAAGTTGCATATTTGATACTCCTTTAAATTTTCCTGCGCACTACCGAGGCCTTAATAAATAACAGATAAAGATTGACGATTTCAAAACCAACCAATAAGATGCATTTAAGATGAATCTTTTAAAGCCATGAATTCAAGACCAGTTGGCAATAAAAAGCTTATTTAAGATGCATCTTAAACGCCTTTTATAATTTGGAGAAAAATATGTCACAACAAGAATCTTTATACGAACAATTAGGTGGTGAAGCAGCTGTGAATGCCGCCGTTGATATTTTCTACCGAAAGGTATTGAGCGATGATCGCATCAATGAATTCTTCAAAGACGTCGACATGGAAAAACAGGCCGCCAAACAAAAAGCCTTTCTGACGATGGCATTCGGTGGGCCGCATAATTATACCGGCTTGGATATGCGTCTCGGCCATGCTCATTTGGTCGAACGCGGCTTGAATGACTCGCATGTTGATGCAGTGATCGAAGATCTTGGCGCGACGCTACGCGAGCTGGGTGTAAGAGATAGTCTGATTGCTCAAGTAGCTGCGATAGCCGAAAGCACTCGCGATGACGTGCTGGGCCGATAACTTTCCAAGTTTATAAAGAGGAACGCCGCCATGACAACTATTCGTTACGCCAAAAACGATTTTGAACTGGAGCTTAACCAATCGGTTCTTGAATGCTTGACGGATCACGGCGTACCCGTTCCCTTTTCATGCCAAAGCGGCGCCTGCCAAACCTGCATAATGCGGGCTACAGCAGGAATCCCGCCTGAAACTTCTCAACAAGGTTTGAAAGACAGTCTCAAGCTGCAGAACTATTTTCTCGCTTGCGTGTGTTATCCCACTACAGATCTTGAGGTCGCATTACCGAACGACAATGTCCAGACAGCGTTTCCGGCTTCCGTCCTAAGTTTGAAGCTACTTAATGCCGACATCATGCAGGTCGTGCTTGAATGCCATGCGCCCATTGATTACCGGGCCGGGCAATTCATCAACCTGTTTCAACACCAAACACTTGGCCGCAGTTACTCGCTTGCCAGCGTGCCGCATGAAGATGATCACCTGCATCTGCATGTCCGCCGTCTGCCGCAAGGCCAAGTCAGCGGCTGGATACATGAGGAGCTGCGTCCCGGCCAAACCGTCGAGATTCGCGGTCCCGGCGGTGATTGCTTTTACATACCCGGCAATAGCGATCAAGGCTTGATTTTAATCGGCACCGGGTCCGGACTTGCGCCGCTTTACGGCATCATCCGCGACGCACTCAGCCAGGGCCATAGCGGGCCTATCCATTTGTTTCACGGTAGCCGCGATTTGAACGGCCTTTATCTGACCGGGGAGTTACGCGACCTGGTCGAGCAATATTCGAATTTTAATTATGTGCCCTGCATTTCCGGTGACGATGTGCCCCATGGCTTTGCGTCTGGAAGAGCCGATGACGTCGCTTTTCAACAAATCCCCAATCTAAAAAACTGGCGATTGTTTTTGTGTGGGCACCCCGACATGGTCAAAACCGCCAAAATGAAAGCGTTTATGGCGGGTGCATCGATGAAGGATATTTATGCCGATGCGTTCAATGTCAGCCAATCGTCCTAAACAGGAAAGTTATCATGTCGGATTTTAAAAAATATCAATGTCGGGAATGTGAGCATATCTATGATGAAGCCAAGGGCGATCCTGATAGCGGCCTGGCTCCCGGTACTCGTTGGGCCGATATTCCCGATAACTGGTCTTGCCCGATCTGTGGGGCGCCTAAGGATTTTTTTAAGCTGATGGAAAGTCCGCTTTGATTGATACGACAACCTTTAAAAATTGCACTTCGACAAGCTCAGTACCCATAGGGCATAAATGCGAACGGTTTCTCAAGTATCCGTTCTTACTGAGCCAGTCGAAGTATGAATGGATCTCAACAAACAAATCTCAAGCCATGGGCTTGTTAGAGTCAGCATGATTGAACCTATCGCATTAAAAGATTTTTTCATCAGTTTTTTTACCGCCGCTTTAATTATTTTGTCAGGCGCTAGCTACGCACTGCTGTATGCCTGGTCCAAAATAAAATCCAATCCCCGAATCAAATGGGCCGCCTATGTGTCTTATGCCGTGCTGTTAATCAGCGTGGTGGTATTGACGCGTGCGGCAAATTTTTCAGGACACTGGCTGGCGCTATCCGTGGTGATGGTGCTCGGCTATTTTTTTGCCCCTATCGGTATTTGGCATTTGTGTGTCAGAACTCATACCGAGCCAACAACGGAGGATAACCAATGAATGACGAACCTTTATGGGCGTCGGAATCGTTCTGGAAAAAAGTCGCCATCTGGGTGACGGCAGGATCGTTTCTGATTCTGGTGGTATTAACTATGGATTCTTTAAGCCAGACCAGCGCTGGCGGCAAACGCGTTCAGGCTTATTCGGTGATCAACAAAAAAATCGATTACCAGTATCAGGAAAAGCTGCACAAATCGATACCGGTCATCGGTGGCGATGAGTTGTTATTCGGCCAGCAATTTAGTGAAGAAGAAGCCCGGCAATTGGTGGATTTGGGCAAGAAAACCTCGCAAGCCAAAAACTGCATGAATTGCCACACCCTGCTGGGTAACGGTGCTTATTACGCACCGGACTTGACCAAAGCCTGGCTGGATAAGGGCTGGATAGGTGTTGATGTACGCGAGGATTTGATGATGAAATTTTTAATGGACCCGGAAAACAATGCCCGCACCTATGGCAGCAATCGCAAAATGCCTAATCTGGGGATTACCGAACAGGAAGCGAAAGGCCTGATTGCCTTTTTGAAGTGGATGTCCAGCATCGATACC
>JABFRC010000023.1 GCA_013141375.1 Methylococcaceae bacterium
TCATTGTATCGTGTCAATACTATATGGGCATGCAAATTTGCAGCGCCTTGGATAAGGCCCGGACAAGCTAGGCTTCAGACAAAAATCTTACTATTTTTCGTATTCGATGGCGGTTACTAGCCAATTGAAAGTTCCGGCTTCAGTTTTAACCACCACATCATCATCCAGCTCTTTTTTGAGCAGAGCTCGCGCCATGGGCGAATCTATTGAGATATAGTCTTTGCGATCAAAAATCTCGTCATAACCGGCAATACGAAAGCGTTTTATCTCGCCCTCATCATTTTCAATTTCCACCCAAGCACCGAAGAACACGCGGCCGTCTTGATCCGGATGGTAATCGACGACTTTTAGGCTATCCAAGCGCTTTTGCAGATACCTAACCCGCCGATCAATTTCCCGAAGTCTTTTCTTGTTGTATTGATAATCCGCATTTTCACTTCTATCGCCGAGACTTGCTGCCCAAGTAACCATTCTAGTTACTTCAGGGCGCTCAACACGCCACAAGCGGTCAAGCTCAGACTTTAAGTTTTCGTAACCTTGCCGGGTAATGAGTGGTGTAGCCATTTAAAATTTCGCCCTTAACTTCGCTTATAAAGAGCCCAACGATGGGACCATATTTTTCCAATAAATCAACCTCTAATGTAGATAATCTCTATGCTTACCGCCAAAGTGTCAGTTTTTTTTACACCAAAATCACAATGTTTATTTAACGCATTTCCCTTATAAAACAATAATTTAATCTATTAATTTAAAATAAAATACTATTATCGGTAATATTTTGTAAAAACATGTCGAAAAATTTTACACGCTGTTAGAAAAACTATTAATTGATGCGTATCAATGTTTTATGTATTTATCATTGATTTTTCGAAAATTGTATTTGTCAGATATTTTTACATTATTGATTTTCCCTTCGTCATTTTAAATAGCGAAAAATACATAACTCATTGTAAATAAGATATTTTTTATTTTTGGCGTGTATCGTGCTTTCAGAATATCACTTGGTCGTTAATTTTTAAGACGGCTGAATGTTGCAAGATGCTTCATCCGCAGCATTGACATGCCACCAATAAAAATAAGGAAGGAGCAATTCAGTCTATGTTTTTAAATAATCATAATCTCATGCTTTTTCAGCCACCAAGCTATGGCAACACGCTTTTCAAGCAATTATCGGCCAAAAATTGGGATGTCTATCTTGCCAACGATTTACAACAAGCATCTGATTTATTAGATAAACACATCTTTAAAGTCGGATTATGTATCATTGAAGAAAAATGCAGTAACTCACAGTGCCTAGTCGGCAAATCCTGCTTGACGCACCATTGCTCTGACACTGAGCAACTGACTCAACTCAATCGCCTATTTGACCTGCAATCCAAAATTAACTGGGTCGTGGCTCTCCCGAAAGACTGCACGCCTCACAGTGGCGTCAATCAATCTCAGACGAAACACATTGCCGAATATTGTTACAACTACCTGAGCCTGCCTGTCGATATCGATCAGCTATTGCTGACGCTGGACCAAGCCTATGCCCTGCATGGAAACGCGATGATGCACTTCAAGAAAATGAACGACTACCCCTCTCACTTTGGCATCATCGGCAATAGCCCGGCAATGCTGAATTTATTTGCTCAACTGCAAAAAGTGTCCAAAGAAGAGTGCTCGGTGCTGATTGAAGGTGATACCGGCACAGGCAAGGAATTAGTCGCCAACGCCATTCACAATTATTCCCTTCGCGCTGAACAGCCATTAGTGGCCATTAACTGTGGCGCATTTCCCAAAGATTTAATTCAAGCCGAATTGTTCGGCTATGAAAAAGGCGCCTTTACCGGAGCCCATCAACGCAAAATCGGTTGTATTGAATCAGCAGACGGCGGCACCTTGTTTTTGGACGAGATTGGCGACTTGCCCATGGAACAACAAGTCAATCTGTTGCGATTTCTTGAAGACAGAACCATTGAGCGTATCGGTGGATCAGAAAAAATCGCCATCAATGTCCGAGTCATCGCTGCCACCCATGTCGATATTAGCGACGCCGTGCAACGAGGTGAATTCCGGCAGGACTTGTATTACCGCCTGCGGGTTTTGCAGATTAAAACACCGTCACTACAATCCAGAGAAAATGACATTGAGCTACTGGCCTACTATTTTTTTAACAAATTCTCTGCCAACCAAAGCTATAAGGCGAAAGGCTTCACTGCGGAATCATTGTATCTGTTAAAAAACTACAACTGGCCCGGCAATGTAAGAGAACTGATGAACTGTATTCACCATGCCGTCGTCATGTCCGATAATCGCTTGCTCTCCCCCGTCGATCTAGGCCTGGATCGACGCTACAAAGAACGCATGCTTAAAACCCTTGATGAAGCCCGTGCAGCGGCCGACCGGGAAACGATTATCACCAGCTTGCATTACACCAACTTCAATATGAGTCGTGCCGCCGAGGCCCTGGGTATTTCTCGAGTAAGCCTCTATCGTTTGGTGGATAAATATAATATTGCCATGGCCAATTCTTAGATTGGCTTGGTTGAGTCAATTTCGTTCATTCTGAGCCTATCGAAGGATTTAGCCAGTCCAAATCTAACTTAGCAAAACCCAGCATCAATCCACTCTGCAACTCGATTGCTGTTGCAGACGCAATTCTACCTCCTCCATCCATGGAGTCGTGCTCCTGTATCGCTTAAAGCGCCTGCTATTGGTACCCGACTAAGCCTCAGCGTATATCGACCGGGGCCAGACAGTGCAATGACTCCACCAGCCAGGAGCTGGAAACATACTGATGGGCAATTCCAGTCGATGCAGGCCATGCTGAAATATTACTTTTGGTCAGTTGATACTTCTGATAAAAGGCGACATGCTACATTGCCATGCATTGAAATGGTTCAGACAATGATCTGATCCTCATTAAAGAGAACGAGCGCTTACAAAACTCAACTTCTATTCAGCATGTACACAAGGTTAAATTTTCTCAATGACCTTAAATATGACAAAAGCAAAACTTCTAGGCTAGAATCTGGCCCGCAGTATTAAGCTGTAAAAAATAACAATAACGAGGAGAAAGATATGAGCGACATACTAGAAGAAACCTTATTTGACAAACTTGGCGGAGAACCGGCAGTCAATGCCGCTGTAGATATTTTTTATCGCAAAGTACTATCTGATTATCGTATTAATCGATATTTTGACAACACCGACATGGAGCAACAAGCTGCCAAACAAAAGGCGTTTTTAACTATGGCATTCGGCGGCCCTAACAATTATACCGGCTCTGATATGCGAACTGCTCATGCCCGTTTAGTGAAACTGGGCCTAGACAACAGTCATTTCGATGCCGTCATGGAACATTTACGCGCTACATTAGAAGAACTAAAAGCCCCCGAAGAATTGATTTTACAAGTTGAAGCGATTGCTGAAAGCACTCGTCAGGACGTTTTGGGTAAATAAGCATTACGACGATTTGCAAATAATTAAGTCTTGGAAATGTTGCGTTTTCATTCTCGCAACACAGCATTGATATTTTAGGTTAATCCAGGCAGGCCAACATGCGCGTGGCCTGCCATCTATCAATTGAATCCGAAGCAAACTAAATCAATTTCGGCTAAAAGTAACGAGTATTAGTCAATCAGAACAACGCTATTTTTCCAGGCCGATAAAATCCCAGACCTTATGTGAAAAAGTTGCATCTTTATGCTCCTGAACAGGCGGACCATTCGGGAAGTTAAGATCATATACGCGCGCAGCGTCTTTTGCTAAATCCTGCTGATCCAGCTGCACATAGGCTTCTTTTAATACTTGGAGTGCGTATGGCACAGCCGGTGTACGGTCGTATTTTTCAACAACGGTTTTCGCTCTGTTTGCCGCTGCCACATAGGCTTTTCGCTTCATATAAAAACGCGCGACATGGACTTCGTACATCGCCAAGTTGTTTTTAAGTGCAATCATCCGCTCACGGGAATCGGCAACATATTTGCTTTGCGGAAAACGACGAATAAGCTCCGAAAATATTTCGTAAGCCTGTCTGGCACTACCGGGATCACGCTGGGATGAATCCGTCGGCAAGAAACGATCAATAAAACCAATATCTCGATTGTAATTAACCAGCCCTTTCAAGTAATAGGCATAATCAACGCTAGTGCTTCGAGGGTTTATTTTGATAAAGCGATCAGCCGCTGCAATTGAGGCTTCCGGGTCGCTATTTTTGTAATAGGCATAAGCCATATCCAATTGATTTTGTGCGGACTCATCGCCGAACGGATATCGAGCACTTAAGGCTTCATAAATTTTTATCGCTTTATCGTAACTACCTGTATCGAGTGCGGCTTTGGCTTCAGTGCGGAATCTTTCGGCGTTCCAGCCAACATATAGATCTTCATTTTCAGAATCTGATCCTGTAAATGAAGATAAGCTTTTAAGAGTTTCGCAGCCCTGCAAAAACAAACTTAGAGAGCAGATAAATAAAAATTTAATTAAATTAAATCGCATAGTGCTAATGACACGTTGTAACATTGGGGGTTTTTCTCACCAGATAAGACTGCGCTAGTGGCAGTGCGGTTGCTCTAAGTGAGTATAACTTAACCCTAAGTTAATCAGAAGAACTTGTTATGACCAGATTAGAGGAAGAAGTACCTTACGAATTAGCCGGCATGCGCCTGGATCAAGTGCTTGCGGAGCTGTTTTCAGACTACTCGCGAAGCAAGTTACAGACTTGGATCAAGGCCGGTCGAGTGCAGGTAAATGGCGTGTCGCTTAAGGCTAAAGACAAGCTAGATGGCGGCGAACAAATTTTGCTCGATGCCGAACCTGAAACCGTCATTGAATGTGAACCAGAAGCTATCCCCTTGGATATCGTTTTTGAAGATGAGAGTCTAATAATCGTTAACAAACCGGCAGGTTTAGTCGTGCATCCGGCCATAGGCAATTGGCACGGCACATTGCTTAATGCATTGCTCAACCACGAAGCCAGTTTGGAAACGCTACCTCGAGGCGGCATCGTGCATCGCATCGACAAAGAGACCAGCGGCTTATTGATGGTCGCCAAGACGCTTCAGGCACACAACAGTTTGACGCAGCAATTACAGGATCGCACTATTAACCGCGAATATCTGGCTATTTCCAGAGGCCGCATGACGGCGGGCGGCACTGTAGATGAGCCGATAGGCAGGCATCCAACCGATCGATTGCGCTATGTGGTCAGGGAATCCGGCCGGGAATCAGTAACACACTACCGAGTGGTACAACGCTATACTCGCCATACGCTGATTCGGGTCAAGTTGGAGACCGGACGCACCCATCAAATCAGGGTACACATGGCTCATATCCGCTTTCCATTATTGGGTGATCAAGTGTACGGTGGTCGTTTTCAAATGCCGCCGGATTGTAACGAGGTATTGGAAAAAGAACTGCGAAGTTTCAAACGACAAGCTCTGCATGCCGCCAAGCTTGGGTTACAACACCCGGTCACGGATGAATATCTGGAATGGGAAGCGCCAATACCAGAAGATATGCAGCGCCTGCTGGACGCTTTGGCAGGAAATGAACGGGATTAAACATTGGTTGACGCCGGATTGGCCTGCACCATCAGATATTTATGCGGCAACAACCTTGCGCACCGGCGGAGTCAGTCTCCCGCCCTACCAAAGCCTTAATCCCGCTGCTCATGTTGGCGACAATATCGACAGCGTTATAAGCAATCGCCAACGGATCAGTGACATGTTGAATCTGCCGACTGATCCTTTTTGGCTGGAACAAATCCATAGTAATCAAGTCATCGAAGTCAATGCCAATTCTATGCGCGGGCAGATAGCGGACGCTGCTTATACTAAAGATTCCGGGGTCGTTTGCGCGGTAATGACGGCTGATTGCCTGCCTTTGCTGGTTTGTTCACCCGATGCGAAAGCGATTGCCGCTATTCACGCCGGGTGGCGGGGATTATTATCGGGAATAATCAGCAACACCCTGTCTGCCATGCATTGTGATAATTATTTGGTGTGGCTTGGACCGGCGATAGGCCCTAATTGCTTTGAAGTTGGCCCCGAAGTGCGTGACGCTTTTGTACAGAAATCTACTGACTTCAGTTATGCCTTCAGATCGCAGCAAAATGGCAAATGGCTGGCTGATATTTATCAACTGGCAAAAATTGAGCTAACGGGATTAGGTGTAACGGCTATTTACGGCGGTAACTTTTGCACCGTAACAGATAGCCAGTGTTTTTACTCTTACCGTCGCGACCAACAAACCGGGCGCATGGCGACACTTATATGGAGAGCGTAACTTAGTGAACTTATTGGCCTTGATCATCATTTTTACCGCTATTGGCGGTATTTTAAGTGTCATGGCGGCTGCCATTTTTCTGCTACTGCCGGAGCGACACAGGAATAACGTCCTGCCACACGGCATTAGCTTTGCCATTGGCGCCCTATTGGCTGTCGCTTTCTGGGGACTTATTCCGGAGGCTTTTGAAAGTGTCGAAAAAGATCAGTTCCAAATGTTGTCCGGAACAATACTGGCAGGTATTTTGGTGTTTTTTGTTCTGGAAAAATTGCTAATCTGGCGGCACTGTCATTTTGGAGAATGCGAGGCTCATGGAGAAGAGCATGATGACGACCATCAAGCACACAGCCACTCTCACGGCCATGCCCATTTAGACAATACCGCAAAATCTGCAGGCGCTCTGATTATTCTGGGCGACAGCATCCATAATTTTGTGGACGGAGTTTTGATTGCAGCGGCATTTTTGACTGACGTCAAACTGGGCATTGTCACCAGTCTGGCAGTCGCGGCTCACGAAATCCCTCAGGAAGTAGGTGATTTTGCCATTTTATTGCAAAGCGGATATTCCAGAAGCAGGGCTTTGTTTTATAACGTACTTGCCAGTTTGGGGACCGTATTAGGTGGAGTACTGGCTTACTTTAGCTTGGAAGATTTGCATCAAAGTCTGCCTTATTTTCTGGCCCTGGCCTCTTCGAGCTTTATCTATATTGCCGTTGCTGATTTGATACCGTCACTGCACAAGAAAACCGACATCAAAACCTCATTACAACAAATAGCGCTGATTTCGGCCGGCGTCTTGCTTATCTGCATCATGCACGGCATCGCTCACAATATTGAACAATAAGTTGCTGCATTCAAATGACGAATGCAGCTACTCAATTCTCGATCAAGTAATCACATTTGGTTCCGTTCTGCCGGTTCTTTGCTTAACTTGACAAAAACGCTCAGCAAGTTCAATAAGTTCAGCCAAGGCCACTCCGGCATCTTGGTTGTGGCGCGCACTGTCCGGCTCAAAGCGCTCCAGATAAATTCTTAAGGTCGCACCAACGGTACCTGTTCCAGATAAGCGAAACACAATGCGAGAGCCATTTTCAAAACCGATACGAATACCTTGATTCTGGCTAATACTGCCATCGACAGAATCATGATAGCTAAACTCATCGGCATATTTAACAACATATTCTCCAAAAGCCTGACCCACCAACCCTGATAATTGATCACGCAAATTCGCAATAATGCCATTGGCCGTATCAGTATCTATGGCTTCGTAGTCATGTCGACAGTAGATATCCCGACCGAATTTTTGCCAATGTTCATTAACGATGTCCGCAACCGTTTGGCGCCTTTTGGCAATCAGATTCAGCCAAAACAGCACAGCCCACAAGCCATCTTTTTCGCGCACGTGGGTCGAACCCGTCCCAAAACTTTCTTCACCACAGATTGTGATATTGCCGGCATCGAGAAGATTGCCAAAAAACTTCCAGCCAGTCGGCGTTTCGTAACAAGGTATCTGGTAGCTCAAGGCAACACGATCCACCGCCTGACTGGTCGGCATGGAGCGCGCAACGCCACTTAAGCCCTTTGCATAAGCAGGGATTAAGGTGGCGTTGGCAGCCATAATCGCCAAACTGTCGCTAGGCGTGACGAAAATGTGACTGCCCAGAATCATATTCCTGTCGCCATCGCCGTCCGATGCTGCGCCAAATGTCGGCGCAGCATCGCTAAACATTTTTTCGGCTAATTCATGTGCATGGGCTAAATTCGGGTCAGGATGATGCCCGCCAAAATCTTCCAAAGGCTCGGCATTGATCACCGATTCCGGCGAAGCGCCCAAAATATCGACAAAAATCCTTTTAGCGTAGGGCCCGGTAATTGCGTGCATTGCATCAAAAAGCAGCGTAATGTAGCGCGAGCTGATACTTTGTTTGAGCAGATCAAAGTCGAAAATGGACTGCATCAACTCCACGTAATCTGAAACAGGATCGATGATGGTAATTTTGAAACCATCGACATCCGTAGTGCCGACTTGGTCCAAATTAACATCATCAATACGGGCGATATTGAACTGTTCGATGGATTTGCTGCGTTGAAAAAATTGCACGGTGTCTTTTTCGGGAGCTGGCCCACCGTTTCCGGCATTGTACTTAATGCCAAAATCTTCTTCAGGTCCACCCGGGTTATGACTGGCAGACAGAATTAATCCGCCAAAGGCGTTATATTTTCGAATCAAGTTAGATGCCGCGGGGGTGGACAGCAACCCGCCTTGACCTATAATAAGACCACCAAATCCGTTGGCTGCAGCCATCTTGATGATGGTTTGAATAGCAACACGATTAAAATACCGCCCGTCACCCCCTAAAACCAGCGTTGCTCCTTGTCGATCAGGTAGTGAATCGAAAATAGCCTGGACAAAGTTTTCTAGGTAATACGTCTGCTGAAAGACTTTCACTTTCTTTCGCAGCCCAGAAGTACCGGGATTTTGGTCGTTGTAGGGATGGGTTGCGACTGTTTCAATTTGCATGAGAAATCCTTGGCGACAATAATAGTGGCCTTAAAGTACATCAAAATCTTTATCGAGTGTAGAACGTTTATGTTGAGAGTTTGTTTGTTGTTAGCTTGTAGTTTGTTTTCTGCCTATTCTTCTGCTGCAAATGATGTTTGGCTATTGATCGATACCCACGCAAAAAAAATCGAAGTCAAAAAAGGTCAGCAAACTTTGGATGTCATCAACGAGATTGCAATCGGCCGCGGTGGTGCGGGTCTTAAACATCGCAGAGGCGATAACATTACTCCCTTTGGCGAATACCGAATAGGCTGGGTAGGTGAAAAAAGTAAATTCCGTAAATTTTTTGGTTTAACGTATCCTTCAGCAAACGATGCTGAAAACGCATTGAAGGAAGGCTTAATTGATCAGGAGACTTATGGTCGGATCGTGACCGCAGACCATGCTCATCAAATACCTCCGCAAAACACTCCATTAGGCGGACAGATTGGTATTCATGGATTAGGACGCGGCAATATAGACGTTCATAAAGCCTTCGATTGGACTCACGGCTGCATCGCTCTGACTAACCCGCAAATCGACCAATTAAGCCAATGGGTTGATACCGGAACGATAGTCAGGATAAAATAAAGCTGGAAAGTGAATTGAAAAAAGTGCAAAATTGAACTGGTGTTTCATTTTTTTTGTTGTAATAACTCTCAGAAAGGAAAAAGTAATATGAAAAAAGTAATTAAATTATCGTTGATCGCTTTAACTGCTAGCTTGGTTGTTGGTTGCGCAAGCACTTCTGACATCGAAAACCTGCAATCACAAATTGACGGTTTGAAAACTTCTGTAGCTCAAGCTTCTGCTGACGCTGCTAACGCACAAAGCGCTGCTGCTGACGCTGCTGCTAAAGCTGCTGCTGCTGAATCTGCTGCAAACCGTGCTGCTCAATACGCACAAGATACAAACAGCAAATTGGACAACCTGTTCAAAAAATCACAGTTGAAATAATTCAACTTTGCCCTTTGGGCAATAAGAAAGCCCGGTGAGTAATCACCGGGCTTTTTTTATGCCAGCAAAGTATTTAAATCTCCACCCATCCGATTTGATGAATTGAAATACAGCCATAGCGACCATGATAGAATGGCCAACTTTTAAAATTCACCGGTTTTATGCATTTAATTAAAGGCCTGTCGCAGTTAGAACCTTTCAAAAATGGCTGCGTGTTAACGATCGGAAACTTTGATGGCGTCCACTTAGGCCACCGAGCCGTGATTAACAAGCTTGCTGATCGCGGTAGATCTTTAGGCTTACCCGTCGTTGTAATGATTTTCGAGCCGCAACCGCTCGAATATTTTCTTGCCGACAATGCGCCATCGCGCTTGATGCGTCTTCGAGAAAAAGTGATTGAGTTTTCCCATCTTCCTATAGACGATTTATTAGTGGCTCGCTTTGATCGCGATTTTGCCAATGTAGATGCTGAACAATTTATTGAGCAAATCTTGATTAATAAATTACGCGTTAAGCACTTGGTCATCGGCGACGATTTTCATTTTGGCAAGGCCCGCCGAGGTAACTTTTCACTACTCAAGGAAAAAGGTCAGCAGTATGGTTTTACTGTCGAGGATACCGGTTCACTTTTTGTCGATGAATTCAGAGTCAGCAGCACACTGATTAGAGACGCCTTAAGTGATGGTGATTTGATTCGTGCAGAGCGTATGCTGGGGAAATGTTATTCTGTTTGCGGACGCGTAATTTCCGGCAACAAACTCGGTCGCACTATCGGCTTCCCCACCGCTAACATAAGAATGCTTAGAAAAAACACGCCAATTGATGGCGTATTTGCTGTAACCGTTACCGGCATTGATAACAAAGAGTTTCATGGCATTGCCAATGTGGGCACTCGGCCCACCGTCGATGGCAATTCCAAAGTCTTACTGGAAGCCCACCTCTTTGATTTTGACAGGGATATTTATGGACGCTATGTCGAAGTCCACTTTAAACAAAAAATAAGAAATGAAATGCACTTTCCATCACTGGATCACCTTAAGGCCCAAATCGTAAAAGATGTGGCTGCGTCTAAAAAGCTTTTTGCTGAGTTACCGTTATGACCATCGATTATAAAAAAACACTCAATTTACCTAACACCGCTTTTCCTATGAAGGGCAATTTAGCCCAGCGCGAGCCAGAACGCCTTAAAAAATGGCAAGAAGCCGAGCTCTACAAAAAAATCAGAACCGCCTTCGCCGGTCGCCCCAAATTCATTTTGCATGATGGCCCCCCTTATGCAAACGGTGAAATTCATATCGGCCACGCAGTTAACAAGGTTTTAAAAGACATTATCATCAAGTCTAAAACCCTCAGCGGCTTTGATGCGCCTTATGTGCCCGGCTGGGATTGTCATGGCCTGCCCATTGAATTGCAGGTGGAAAAAAAGATTGGCAAAGCGGGCATCAAAGTTTCACCCAAAGTATTTCGCAATGCCTGTCGGGAATACGCAGGCAAACAGGTAAATATACAAAAAGACGCTTTCGTAAGACTCGGCATCCTCGGAGACTGGCAACGCCCCTATCTGACCATGGACTTCTCCTTTGAAGCGGAAATCGTCCGTTCATTAGGAAAAATTGCACAGAAAGGTCATCTTGCCAAAGGCGCAAAACCAGTTCACTGGTGTACCGATTGCGGCTCTGCATTAGCCGAAGCGGAAGTAGAATACGAAGACAAGCACTCCCCCGCAATTGATGTGCGTTTTTCAGTCGTAGACGAGGCCGCTTTCCTGGCACGTTTTCATCATGTACCTGAACATGAAGGCCACGGACCCATTTCAGTCGTAATATGGACAACCACCCCCTGGACTCTGCCTGCAAACCAAGCTGTCGCATTAAATCCTGAGCTTGAATATGTCGTGGTTCAATGCCCAAATGAAAGGCTCGTAGTAGCGGAGGCTTTGCTGAAAGATGCCCTGCTCCGTTATGGCATCGATACATACCATGTCATCGCCTACGCCAAAGGCGCTGAACTGGAACGTCATTTATTACAACATCCATTTTACAATCGGCAAGTGCCTATTATTTTGGGCGACCATGTGACTACCGAAGCAGGTACCGGTGCTGTTCATACCGCGCCCGGACATGGTCAGGACGATTATGTGGCTGGCATGAAATATGGTCTAACGGTAGATAACCCTGTCGGTGGCGATGGCGTATTTTTGCCGGGTACTGAATTGTTTGCCGGGGAACATGTCTTTAATGCCAATACTCACGTCCTGGAAGTATTGGAAAGCCAAGGTAAATTACTGCATCACCATGCCATTTTGCATAGCTACCCCCATTGCTGGCGACACAAAACCCCCATTATTTTCAGAGCCACACCGCAGTGGTTTATTTCCATGGATAAAAATCACTTGCGCGAAACAGCGCTGAGCGAAGTCAAGCGCGTCAGCTGGATTCCCGACTGGGGCCAAGCTCGTATAGAAGGCATGATGGAAGGCCGCCCTGATTGGTGTGTGTCCAGACAGCGTACCTGGGGCGTACCCATTACTTTCTTTGTGCATAAAGAAACCGGTGAATTACATCCTCGTACTGCAGAATTGACAGAACAAGTCGCTCAACGCATAGAACAGCAAGGCATAGATGCCTGGTTTGATTTGGAAAGCGCCGAGCTACTAGGAAGCGAAGCTGAGCATTACGACAAAATGACAGATACTTTGGATGTTTGGTTTGATTCCGGCACCACTCATGCTTGCGTACTGGCTAAGCGTGAGGAACTAGCATTTCCCGCAGATTTATATCTCGAAGGTTCAGATCAGCATCGTGGCTGGTTTCAATCATCATTGTTGGCGTCAGTTGCGATGAACGATATCGCTCCATACAAAGCAGTATTGACTCACGGCTTTACCGTCGATGCCGAGGGCAAGAAAATGTCCAAATCCAAAGGTAATGTTATTGCACCGCAGTCGGTAATGAAAGACTTAGGCGCTGATGTGCTGCGTTTGTGGGTTGCTTCTACCGACTATCGCGGCGAGATGACCGTTTCCAGTGAAATTCTCAACCGAACTTCCGATGGGTATCGACGCCTGAGAAACACCGCCCGCTTCTTGCTTTCTAATCTGGATGACTTTAATCCGGCCCAAGACCTAGTTGCCACTAAAGATCTGTTAGGACTTGATCGCTGGGTTATCGATCGGGCCGCTTTATTACAAGAGGAAGTAAAAAGTGCTTACGAAAGCTATCAGTTTCAGCATATTTTTCAAAAAGTGCATCATTTCTGCGTCATTGACCTGGGTGGATTTTATTTGGATATCGTCAAAGATAGACAATACACCGCCAAAGCAGATGGTTTGGCCAGGCGATCGGCGCAAACAGCGATGTTCCATGTTCTTGAAGCATTAACGCGCTGGCTGGCGCCGATTATCAGCTATACCGCTGATGAAATCTGGCAATATCTGCCGGGTGATCGGGTTGAGTCGGTATTTTTGACTACATGGTATCAAGAGCTGGCAGAACTGGACACGGATACAAAACTAAACCGCGAGGTCTGGCAAAAACTGATGGCAGTCAGAACAGCTGTCAGCAAGGAACTCGAAAAAAGCCGCGCCCAAGGCGACATTGGCTCATCACTGAACGCTGAAATCGAACTTTACTGCAACCCTGAATACTTTAATGCTTTAGCTCTGTTAGGCGATGAATTACGCTTTATTTTCATCACCTCAAATGCAACAGCTTTACCAGCAGATCAATTAGCCATCGATGCGGTCGCAACAGAAATTGAAGGCGTTTATGTAAAAGTAGTTGTTTCCGAACACAGCAAGTGTGTTCGTTGCTGGCATCAACGTCCTGACGTTACTACTCATGCCGACCATCCTGAACTTTGTGGTCGCTGCATCGAAAATATCTCTGGCAACGGAGAGCAACGCCGGTATGCGTAATTTGACTATGTTGAAATGGTTATGGCTGTCCTTGTTGGCGCTTGGCTTGGATCAGGGTTCAAAAATACTGGTGGATAATTCCATGCAGTTATTTGAATCGATCCCTGTGCTACCTTATTTTAATCTGACCTACGTCCATAACACTGGCGCAGCATTCAGTTTCTTAAGCGAAGCGGGAGGCTGGCAACGCTGGTTTTTTGCAGGCCTTGCGCTAGTTATTAGTGTGGTAATCACGTTTTGGCTGGCGCGTTTAAAATCCCATGAAACCCTGCTCGCCGTAGCGCTGGCATTGGTACTGGGCGGAGCGGTAGGCAATTTAATCGATCGCCTGGCTTATGGTTATGTAATCGATTTTCTTGACGTCTACGTGGACAATTGGCATTGGCCGGCCTTCAATATCGCTGACTCTGCGATTACTCTGGGCGTTGTACTGATGCTGCTGGAGTCATTTGGCGTCACTCATCAGAAGTCAGACGAATTATCAGGCTCAAACCAATAAGTCGAATAATTTAGTCCATTCAAATGATGCGCCAGGATCGGTTTTTCGTCCTGGCGCAATATCGCTATGACCGGTAATACGCTGTTTTGAAAGTGCCGGATAATTCTTAAGCAATGCCTCGATTACCTCAGCCAAGCGGCGATACTGAATTTCAGTATAAGAACTTTGCTCAGTCCCTTCCAGTTCTATGCCAATAGAATAATCATTGCATCGCTCCCGCCCCTGATACGACGACACGCCAGCATGCCAAGCCCGCAGATTAAACGGGACATATTGCACACATGCCCCATCTCGCTTTATGAGCAGATGCGCCGACACCTTGATTTCAAAGATATTTTTAAAATATGGATGATCATCGCCATTGAGCTGATTACAAAATAGCTGGTCAATATATAAATTGTCATATTCACCGGGCGGCAAACTAATACAATGTATAACAATCAAGCTAATGTCAGTCGGGTCTGGCCGATCATCACAATTAGGTGAATCAATATAAGCACTATCTAAAAGTAAATGATTGATAATATTCATAATAAATCGATAAAAATCTTAAACAAAATCGAATAGCGGAAATAGGCTATTATTCCGGTTTTATATCGCTACTCGCTGGGCAAAATACCTCACAATGGACATCATTAACAGCGCACAAATCAATCAAATCAAAACGACATTTAATCAGTACATCGCTGCTTACTTAGATGGATGTACTGCTCGAATCAGCTTTGAATTTGGCTTGCAACTTGGTAAAGAGCGGGATCGGCTAACAAACGACCAATACAAAAAACTTGCCGATTATCTGAGAGCCGCAATGCCTGACCTCCGGCAGCAATATTTACAACGAATTGAACTGGCATTTGACGAGCTTCAACATCAGGCAACAAACCAATCCAGTGCTCCCGTCCAGTGGTACACAGCAAAACTGTTGGATGATGAATTTGTAAAGGAAGATTATGCTGTCAGCCAAATCATCCGCCATTGTGATCACAATTTTCTCGATGAGCTGAGCCAATTTAATCAATTACTGGCCACCTTATTAGGTAAACAAGTCATCCCCTCCAAGCAAAACCCAGTCTCCCCTGAAAATTTGCTGCGTAGCTTGTTTGAAGTCTTCAAACCGCTGAAACTAAAAACCGAATACCGTGTTGCCTTAGATAATGTGTTTTACAGCAATGTATTCAGTCAGTTGGGGTTTATTTACCAAGAACTCTGCAATAATTACTCTCCACAATTACCATCAACGGCTATCCCCGGACCTAACAATAGGGGACCGGAAATCAAGCCGGAACCCGTTGTTAACGAACCGCTGCCAACCAATGAAGATATTGAGGCACTCCAGAAAAAACTGCAACGCTGGAGGAATGAACATAGTCCTTCTGACTTCGACTTGCTGAAAGATGACGGGAATTCACCTTACGAGCAACTAGAACTCATTAATGGCTTACAGGTATTGTCCTATGCCAGCACGAGCCATTCAAAAACCGAACTTAATCTACCGATAAAACTTCGTCTGCTGTCCAAGTTGGAGGCGCTTAATTTTAGCGGCAAGGTCCGCCAATTGGGCCGGTTAGAAGAAGACATTATAGATATCGTCACGTTAATTTTTGCACACATTCTTCAAGAAAATACCCTGCCAAATCCAGCAATACAGGCCATTATTCCATTGCAAATGCCAATGATAGCGGTCGCATTAGTTCAACCAACCCTATTAATTCAGCCCCAAAGCCCCGTGAGACAACTGCTGGACAAACTTGTTGCCACTGCAAGATTTATTAATGAAGACAGCGCCAACGGACAGGCGGTCATTGAGCAAATAAAGAAAGTGGCTTCGAAACTGACATCCGATAGTGGCTTTGAACTTTCCGAGTGGATTGCTTCAGAACGGGCATTTTCAGTCTTCCTTAATGCTCAAGAACAACTTGCCTTACGCACTATCTCAGACGACCTACAATTGAAACTGCAAGCTGTTAATCCACCCACCCTAAATCCGGAGATTGATACGATTATTGTCAACACCCTCCACAGACATTCTTCCTTACCACTATTTATCCACGACTTTATCCAAGACGCCTGGGCACAAGTCTTACTCAAAACGTTTGTAAAAAAGCAGGAGTTGCCGCATTTATGGCAAAAGTATTTACAAACCTTGGATGACCTGGTTTTTAGCGTACAGCCTCCTGAAAATGAACAATCAAGGCAACGCTTACTTAATCTGCTACCTAGCCTAATAAAGGCTTTGCGCCATGGCCTTAAATTAATTGACTACGACAAGGAAGATCGCTCCAAATTCTTTAAAGAACTCGCTGTATTGCATGTACTAGCATTGGACAAAAAAGAAAGCGCTGCAAAAGCCAGTCCTCCTCCTGTCAAATCAACGACGACTGTTACAGCAGATCTCCAACACTGCATAGAAACCGTTCAAAACCTTCCTGAAAATAGTTGGCTGAGCTTCAATTCTGATTCCGGCCGACATTGGGCAAAACTGTCATCAAAAGATTTGGATTCACAAAATGTCCTTTTCGTCGACAAACTGGGGGAAAAGTTTCTGGAATGCGAGATAATTGACTTAGCCCGACAGTTACTCAGCGGCCAGGCCTCTGTTGTTGCTTTCAACACTCAACCTATCACTGAATATATTCTTGAAAACGTATTACCATGACCGTAGATCTTGCCCAAATCCAAGCCTTACTTGCTGAAGACATCGGCACAGGCGATATCACCGCCGCCATTATTCCTCCAAACATTAAAGCCGAAGCCGACACCATCAGCCGTGAGGCTATGGTCGTCTGTGGACAAGCTTGGTTTGAAGCTGTGTTTAAAACGCTGGACAGCGCTATCAAAATTGAGTGGTTAGTCGCCGAAGGCAAAACCGTCGTTGCTGATTCAACCCTATGTAGAATCAAAGGACCAGCCCGCGGTTTATTAACTGGTGAACGCACCGCTCTCAATTTACTGCAAACGCTCTCTGCGACCGCTACATTGGCCAGGCAGTACTCGGATGCCGTTGCCGGAACCGGCTGCAAGGTTCTGGATACCCGCAAAACCATCCCAGGACTTCGGCTCGCACAAAAATACGCTGTCGCTTGTGGTGGTTGCTATAACCATCGCATCGGCTTGTATGATGGCGTATTGATCAAAGAAAACCATATCATTGCCGCTGGCTCGATAGCGAAAGCGATACAAACTGCTCGAACCTTATCAAACGTGCCGGTTGAAATCGAAGTGGAATCCTTATCAGAGCTAGCAGAAGCAGTTGCTGCCAAACCCGATCGCATCATGCTCGATAATTTTAACCTTCAAGACCTGTGTGCAGCCGTCGCATTTGAACACGGAAAAATAGAACTTGAGGCCTCTGGCAATATCGACTTGAGCAATATCCGTCAAGTCGCAGAAACCGGCGTTGATTTTATCTCCATCGGCGCATTAACGAAAAACGTCGATGCCGTTGATTTGTCGATGCGAATTAAACTGATACAAGCATGATTGAAAATATCGACAGCCTGTTTAAACAGCTGACGCACGGAGTTTATGTGATCGGCGTTAGTAACAACGAGCGACAAAATGCTTTTACCGCAGCCTGGGTGATGCAGGTTTCTCACGCTCCGCCACTATTAGCGATCAGTATTAACCCGGCACATTATTCCTATCAATTACTCAAAAGCAGCAACATCTGCACCGTCAACATATTAGCCGATCACCAGTTTCATTTGGCCGAGCACTTTGGGCAATCTAATCCAAACAAGATGAGTAATCATCAATGGCAGCAAGACCAAACTGGCGCACCTATTTTATCAAGCAGCTTGGCGTATTTTGATTGCAAAGTAATTAACTACACCGAGGCTGGTGACCATGTCATCGCAGTGTGCAGGGTAGTCAGCGCCGCGCAGCTTTGTAAAGGCAAACCACTGCTATATACCCAAACCGGCGATTTGGACGGCAGCAGCACTCTTTACGATTGAGGTACCCTCTAAATAGCCAATCGTTAAAATCACCTATCGTCCGGAATACTTAAACGTAAACATTGCTTTCAGCCTGCACGATTTGACTAAAAAAAGTTAAAACACGACCTGATTTTCCGGTGGAACAGAAAAACACATCGACGAAAGAGGTAATGGATTGTCGGTAATAACTGTGACTGCACAAATAAAATATGTACAAAATGTTGGCTAGAGTAGCGCAAAACCCAACATAAGTGACTCTGATTTGTTGGGTTTCGGCTAGTGCCTCTACCCAACTCACCCGATCCAACATGAAATAGTCCGTAGATCGGATTACAAATACAGAAGATAGAGCACCAACAGTAGGCGCTTTAGGCTATGCATGAAGCAAATTTTGCATTACTTAACGTAAGTCAACCAATCAGCATGGTCGTCACGACGGCCATGGACATAGTCAAAATACAAGGATTGTAATTTTTCAGTGATCGGGCCGCGGCTGCCGCTGCCTATTTTGCGATTATCAAGTTCTCTAATCGGTGTGACTTCTGCGGCCGAGCCGGTAAAGAAAGCTTCATCGGCAACGTAAATTTCATCGCGGGTAATACGTTTTTCGGCGACTTCAAAGCCTTGTTCTCTGGCGATGGTCATCACGGTATCGCGAGTAATGCCTTCCAATGCTGAGGTGGTTTCCGGCGTGTAAATTTTGCCGTCTCGGACGATAAACAGGTTTTCTGCGCTGCCTTCAGCAGCAAAGCCTTCGTGGTCGAGCATTAATGCTTCATCGTAACCATTGGCACGCGCTTCTTGCAGCGCAAGAATCGAGTTGATGTAATTGCCATTGGCTTTGGCTTTGCACATGGTGCTGTTGTGATGGTTACGGGTGTAAGAC